>JALYQD010000179.1 GCA_030856025.1 Actinomycetota bacterium | reverse complement strand
AAGGCGCAGGACACGGCCGAGCTGTTCTTCGACAACGTACGGGTGCCCGTCGCCAACCTCCTCGGCGAAGAGGGCAAGGGCTTCATCTACCTGATGGAGAAGCTGCCGCAGGAACGCCTGACGATCTCGGTCGTGGCCGCCGCCGCCTGCCGCAGTGTCATCGACATGACGGTCGAGTACGTCAAGGAGCGCAAGGCCTTCGGCAAGCCGATCGGCTCGTTCCAGAACACCCGTTTCGTGCTCGCCGAGCTCGAGACCGAGGCGCAGATCGCCCAGGTCTACGTCGACCGGTCGATCATGGAGCTCAACGCCAAGACCCTCAGCATCTCCGATGCGGCCATGGGCAAGTGGTGGACGACCGAGCTCCAGAAGAAGACCGTCGACAAGTGCCTCCAGCTGCACGGCGGCTACGGCTACATGAGCGAATACCCGATCGCGAAGGCCTACATCGACACCCGCATCCAGACGATCTACGGCGGCACGACCGAAATCATGAAGGAGATCATCGGCCGCACCATGGGCCTCTGACGCTCGCCCCGCGCTGTGGGGACACAAGAATCGACCTGGGGGTCGCCATGCCGGCGCCAGGTCGATTCCTGGGTCCGTTCACGGGTGGACCGTCCACAGGCGCTCGCCCGGCGCCTTCCGCCGAATGCCGGCCAGGCCTATTCTTGACGTATGAAGGACGCGCAGACGTGGACCGCCATCGGTGGCATGCTCGTGTCGTTGCTCGCCTTCATGACGTTGATGGTGCGGATGTTCGGCTCGACGATGAACGCCAAGTTCGACGCGGTCGATGCCCGCTTCGACGGCATGACAGCGCTGATGACTCAGCGCTTCGACGAGGTCGACAGGAGATTCGAGCAGGTCGACAAGCGGTTCGAGCAGGTCGACAAGTGTTTCGAGCGACTGGAGTCCCGCGTCGACAATCTCGACCGCGACGTCCAGGCCATCACGCGCCGATTCTGGGACGGACCCAACACCGCCTGATCAGGCCTCCGCCTCCGCGAACAGGGCACGCATCGCGGGCAGAACGCGCTCGACTTCGTAGGGCGCCGACAGGTGGGTATGGCCGTCGAGCGTCAGGAAGGTTGCCGTCGGAATCTCGGCGGCCGCCCGTGCGGCATTGTCCAACATGTCCTCCCCGGTGGCCATGTAGATCAGGCATGGAACCCGCCAGGCTGACAGGTCAGCCGAGATGGGCCCCTCCGCCAGCGCAGAACGCCAGGCCGCGCCGAGAGCGATCGGGTCGTTGTCGAGAATCCGATTGCGTGTAGCAGTGTCGAGATCGCCACCGAAGGCCGCCTCGAGCGTGTCGATGAATGCGCGCATTCCATCAGTCCGGGCAGCGTAGAAGGCCTCGGTCAGCAGCCCTACGAACGGCCAGTCCCGCTCCCAGCGATAGGGCTGGTTGCCGCACAATGTGAGCGACAGCAACCGCTCGGGAACATGCTCGCCGATCGCGAATCCCAGTCGGGCACCCCAGGAAAAGCCGAGCACATGAGTGCGTTCGAGGCCGGCTTGATCCATCACCGCCACGGCGTCTCCAACTCGGGTCTTCAAGGCATACGCGGCTACGTCGTGGGGCTTGTCGCTCCGTCCCTGTCCGCGATGGTCGCCAAAGAGAATCCGATGGTCCGCGGCGAGCGCGAGGACGAGTGGGTTCTCCTTGGCGTCCTCAATGGGGTCGCCCAGACCGGTGTAGACCAAGACCGGCGGACCCTCGCTGTCCCAGCTCTCGAAGTAGATGCGCACCCCGTCCAGGCGGTTGGTCGCATACGGCATATCCCAAAACTACTCCCGGGACGGCCTGGCGGTCAGGTGCGGCGGCGCACGATCTCGCGTTTGGCCTCGTCGACCGCGGTCTCGTATGCCGTCACGAGTCCCTGGATCGTCAAGGGCTTGAACCGCTCGATCATCGACTGGATGACCTCGGGCGGCTGTTTCGAGTCACGCAGGTGCGGCCATACCTGCGTGCGGAAGACCTCGGTCAGCTCATTGGCGACGGCGCGGCCGTGTTCGGTGAAAATCCGTTGGGCGGCGAGCGCTGCATCCTTCGGGAGGCCGAGATCGAGGAGCTGTATGGCGACCGCGAGGTGCGCCGAGGCCACATTGAACCTGTCGTCGGCCGGCGTCGGCTCGACCACGCCGATGGCGACGAGCATCTCGATGTCTTCGTCGCTGAGCTCACGGCCGGAGCGGATGTTGAGCTCGGCACGGTTGATGGTCTCGGGCAGATCGGGCATCCACGGCGCGAGAAGGGTCCGGTGCAAGGCGACGTCTTCGGGGGTGGCATCGGCCGGAATGCGGTCGAGATATCCCTCGATCGCGGACAGTGTGAAGCCGTGGGCCTGCAGTTCGCGGACGAGCTCGAGCCGGGCGATGTGGTCCGGCCCGTAGTAGCCGTTGCGGCCCTCCCGGCGGGGCGCAGGGATCAGTCCACGGCCGGCATAGAAGCGCACAGTGCGCACGGTCATACCCACGCGGGAAGCCAATTGCTCGACGCTCATCGTCTCTGCCGGTGCTGCGTTCATACTGCCGAACCCTATTCCAACCCATTGTCTTGACCGATTAGTGTCGAGTGATCAGCGCCACACGCTCTGACCTACCACTCTGACAGTACTAGTGTCACAATCGACTAATTGGTTCCATCCCCCATCTTTGAGGACTTTCGCAATGACCGAGGCTTTCGTTTACGACGCCATCCGCACTCCGCGCGGACGTGGCAAGAAGACCGGTTCACTTCATGAGGTGAAGCCCATCACCCTGGTGACCGGATTGATCGACGAGATCCAGAAGCGCAACCCCACCCTGGATCCCAACGGAATCGACGACGTCGTCCTCGGTGTCGTGTCGCCCGTCGGCGACCAGGGCTCCGACATCGCCAAGACCGCGGCGCTTGCCGCCGGTCTCCCCGACACGGTCGCCGGCGTCCAGCTCAACCGCTTCTGCGCATCGGGCCTCGAAGCCGTCAACCAGGCCGCGAGCCGCATCCGCGGCGGCTGGGAAGACCTCATCCTCGCCGGTGGTGTCGAATCCATGAGCCGCGTGCCGATGGCCTCCGACGGTGGCGCCTGGGCGATGGACCCGCGCACCGCCTTCGACACCGACTTCGTGCCCCAAGGCATCGGTGCCGACCTCATCGCCACGATCGAGGGCTACAGCCGTACCGACGTCGACACCTTCGCCGCCGAGTCGCAGGCGCGAGCCGCCAAGGCGATCGCCAACGGCTACTTCTCCAAGTCGGTCATCCCGGTCAAGGACCAGAACGGCCTCACGATCCTCGACCACGACGAGTTCGTCCGCGAAGGCACGACGGCCGAGAGCCTCGCCGGCCTGCCCGCCTCGTTCGAACAGATCGGCAACTTCGGCGGCTTCGACTCAGTCGCGTTGGAGAAGTACCACAACGTCGAACGCATCAACCACGTCCACCACGCCGGCAACTCCTCGGGCATCGTCGACGGCGCCTCGCTCGTCGCGATCGGCAGCGAAGCGGCCGGCAAGCGCCACGGACTGACACCGCGTGCCCGCATAGTCTCGGCGGCCGTCTCCGGCGCCGACCCGACGATCATGCTCACCGGTCCCGCCCCCGCGTGCCGCAAGGCGCTCGACAAAGCCGGTCTCACGGTTGACGACATCGACCTGCTCGAGATCAACGAAGCGTTCGCCGCTGTGGCGATGCGCCTCATGAAGGATCTCGACTTCCCGCACGAGCGCACCAACGTCAACGGCGGATCCATCGCGATGGGCCACCCGCTCGGTGCGACCGGCGCCATGATCCTCGGCACGCTCATCGACGAACTCGAACGCCGCGACCTCCGCTACGGCCTCGCCACGCTCTGCGTCGGCGGCGGCATGGGCATCGCGACCGTTGTCGAACGAATCTGAAACGGACAAGGACCCTCCCATGAGCAATGACACCGTGACCAGCACCACTGAAGCCGTTCGCTATGAAGTCGCTGACGGCATCGTCAACCTGATCCTTGACGACCCCAGCCAGAGCGCCAACACGATGAACCAAGCGTATGGCGACTCGATGGCCAAAGCCGTCGACCGTCTCGCCGATGAGGTCCGGGAAAACCCCGACAGCATCAAGGGCGTCATCGTCTCCTCGGCCAAGAAGACCTTTTTCGCCGGCGGCGACCTGAGGCTGATGACGCAGGCAAAGCCCGAGGACGCTCCCGAGATCTTCGCGAATGTCGAAGCCATGAAGGCCTCGCTGCGCAAGCTCGAGACGATCGGCAGGCCCGTCGTCGCGGCCATCAACGGCGCTGCACTCGGCGGCGGACTCGAGATCGCCCTCGCCTGTCACCACCGCATCGCGGTCGACGGCGGTTACGAGATCGGCCTTCCCGAGGTCACCCTCGGCCTCCTGCCCGGTGGCGGCGGCGTGACCCGTACGGTCCGCATGTTCGGCATCCAGGAGGCGCTGATGAATGTGCTCCTCCAGGGCCCGCGGATGAAACCTGCGCAGGCAAAGGACAAGGGCCTCGTCGACGAGATCGTCGCGACCCAGGACGAGCTCCTCCCGGCCGCGAAGGCGTGGGTCGAGGCGAACGTCGGCAACGAAGAAGCCTCCACCCAGCCGTGGGACGTCAAGGGATACCGCCTCCCCGGCGGCACCCCGTCCAGCCCCAAGCTCGCGCAGTTCCTGCCGGCATTCCCCTCCAACCTGCGCAAGCAGATCAAGGGCGCCGACTACCACGCGCCGCGCAACATCATGAGCGCCGCGGTCGAGGGTGCTCAGGTCGACTTCGACACGGCAAGCCGCATCGAGTCGCGCTACCTGGTCAACCTCATCGTCGGTCAGCAGTTCAAGAACATGACGCAGGCCTTCTTCTTCGACCTCGGCGCCATCAATGCGGGCGGATCGCGCCCCGAAGGCATCGAGCGCAAGAAGTTCACCAAGGTCGCCGTGCTCGGCGCCGGCATGATGGGCGCCGGCATCGCGTACGTCTCGGCGAAGGCCGGCATCGAGGTCGTCCTCAAGGACGTCAGCCTCGAAGCCGCCGAAAAGGGCAAGGCATACAGCGAGAGGCTCCTCGACAAGCAGCTGGAGAAGGGCCGCATCACGCAGGAGAAGAAGGACGCGTTCCTGGCCCTCATCACGCCGACCGCCGACTATGCCGACCTCAAGGGCTGCGACCTCGTCGTCGAAGCCGTCTTCGAGTCGGTCGAGCTCAAGCACTCGGTCTTCAAGGAGCTGGAGCCGGTCGTCAACGCTGATGCGCTGCTCGGTTCCAACACCTCCACGCTGCCCATCACGGGCCTTGCCGAGGGCGTCACGCGGCCCGAGGACTTCATCGGCATTCACTTCTTCTCACCGGTCGACAAGATGCCGCTGGTCGAGATCATCGCCGGCGCCAAGACCAACGACAAGACGATCGCTCACGCGCTCGACTACGTACAGGCCATCAAGAAGACGCCGATCGTCGTCAACGACAGCCGGGGCTTCTTCACCAGCCGGGTCATCGGTCAGTTCATCAACGAAGGCTTGGCCATGCTGGCCGAAGGCGTCAACCCGACGTCGATCGACCGGGCGGCGACTCAGTCCGGTTATCCGACCGGCACGCTCCAGCTGAGTGATGAGCTCAACCTCGAGCTCATGAAGAAGATCCGCATCGCCTCGCAGTCGGCCGTCGAAGCCGAAGGCGGCACGTGGGTCAGGTCCCCGTCCGAGGACGTCATCGACACGATGATCGAGCTCGGTCGCTCCAGCAAGCTCGTCGGCAAGGGCTTCTACGAGTACGACGAGGCCGGCAAGCGTACGGGCCTGTGGCCCGGGCTGGCCGAGAAGTTCCCGGTCGCGGCGCAACAGCCCGCGTTCCAGGACCTCAAGGACCGCCTCGTGTTCGTGATGTCTCTCGACACGGTGCGCTGCCTCGAGGAGAACGTGCTCCGCACGGTCGCCGACGCCAATATCGGGTCGATCTTCGGCATCGGCTTCCCTCCACTCCTGGGCGGGGCTTTGCAGTACATCAACGGCTATGAAGCTCCCGACGGCCGCATCGGCGTCGAGGCATTCACCGAGCGCGCCCAGGAACTGGCCGCCACATACGGCGAACGTTTCGCGCCGCCGGCGTTGCTGCTCGACAAGGCCAAGAACGGCGAGAAGTTCGAATAGCCAGTCACCTGGCCGAACGAGAACTGCCAGAACGCCCGCGAGATCATCTCGCGGGCGTTCTGCATTTCCACGTGGTTGGCTCCGGGACGACCGTCTCTATGGGAGAGCCGAGGCGGCGGCGTGGCACCGAATGATGGCTTCGACGGCGCGATCGACATCGGACTCCTCGGTCGACCAATTCGCGACCGAAATTCGCATCGCGGCCCGGTCCTCCCATTGGGTGCCGCTCAGCCAGCAGGTGCCGTCGTCCTGAACGGCCCGGATCACCCGCCGGGTGTGGGCATCGTGGTCGCCGTCGGGAGATCGGAACCGCACCATGACCTGATTGAGCGACACGGGCTGAATCAATTCAATTCCATCGACCGTGCTGAGGAGGGAGCCGAACCGCTCGGCAAGCGCGCAGCGTTGCTCGACCAATTCGGCGACGCCGCTCCGGCCGAGGGCGCGCAACGCGGCGTAGATGGCAAAGCCCCGTGCCCTGCGGGAGAACTCCGGGTTGTAGTCCATTTCGTCTCGAGGCCCGCCTTCCTCGGACTGGATGAGGTAAACCCCGCGGACCCGCATCGCGGAACGATGGGCCTCCGGGTCTGCACAGAACACCAGCCCGGAGTCGTACGGAACGTTCAACATCTTGTGGGCGTCGGTGGTCCAGGAGTCTGCGAGCTCGACCCCTTTGACGCGATCGCGCAGCTTCGGGCTGGCCGCCGCCCACAACCCGAATGCGCCATCGACATGGACCCACCCGCCGTGACGATGTGTGGCGGTGCAGATTTCGGTGAGCGGGTCGACGCTGCCCCCGTTGACACCGCCGGCCTGCGCACAGACGATCACCGGCCCATCGCCGCGGGCCAGCTCGGCCGTCAGTTCGTCGGCCCACATACATCCGCTTGCATCGGTGCCGATCTCGACGAGCGCATCGGTGCCGAGGCCGAGGAATCGCAGGGCCCGGTCGATGGTGTCGTGACGGGATGCGCCCGCCAGCACCCGAATTCGCGGCGCGCCGAACAGGCCCGCCT
>JALYQD010000178.1 GCA_030856025.1 Actinomycetota bacterium | reverse complement strand
TCAGGCCAGGCGGCGCCTGAGTTCCTGGTTTATCGCGGGAACGATCTCGTGGAGGTCCCCGATCACCGCGTAGTGGGCCTTGGTGACCATGGGTGCGTCGGCGTCGGTGTTGATCGCGAGGATCGTTTTCGCGCTCTGGCAACCGGCCCAGTGCTGGATGGCACCACTGATTCCGCAGGCGATGTAGAGGTCCGGGGAGATCCGGCTTCCGGTCTGGCCGACCTGTTCGTGGTGCGGCCGCCAGCCGAGGCTGGTGACCACGCGCGAGACGCCGAGTGCTCCATCGAGGAGGTCGGTCAGCTCGAGCAGGTCGCCGAATCCCTCTGCGCTGCCGGCTCCGCGGCCGGCCCCGACGACGACGCGTGCGCTGGTCAGCGCGCCGGTGCCGCCCACTTCCTTCGCTTCGGTGCGCACGACGCGAGTGAGCAGATCGGAGTCAGTCAGTATGGGCGCGAAGGTCCGAACCTCGGGCACTGTTGGCGCCGGTGCGGATGTGGCGTCCACGGCGTGGCCGGCGACACTGAGTGCGGCGACGTCTCCGTCCAGGCGCATCTCCTCGAAGACGCCGCCGCCCATCACCTGACGAGACACAGTCAGGGGATCGACGCTTTCGACTCCGATGACGTTGGCCGCCATCAACACGTCGAGGCGTGTCGCCACGTGGGCGAGGACCTCGTTTCCGCGCGGAGAACCTGAGGCGATGACGAGACAAGCTGAGCCCGATGAGGCCACGTCGACGACCGAGGCGGCCCAGGCGGCGGCGCCGTATGACGTCAGGCGCTCGTCGTCGGCGTGGTGCAGGACCGTGACGCCTTGTTCGGCGAGATGGGCGAGCACGAGCGGGCGCAGCTCGTCTGTGATCGGGCCGACGAGGGCCGCCTCCAGATCGCCGTATGCGAGGCGTTTCCCGAGTGTGCGGGCGAAGCTGAGGGCTTCGCGTGAGGTCAGGGTCACACCTTCGAGATCGGTTTCGATGAGGGCGAGGATCATTTGGCCACCACTCCAATTTTGATTAGTAGGTCGACGACGGCTTCGGCGGCTTCTGGGCCCTTGCCCAGGATTTCGACCGAGCTCGGTTGTTCCGGTGGTGACTTGAGCCGGACCCGATGTGTCGTCGGCTCGATGTCGGTGTGGATGACCTCGACGGCGGTCTTCTTGGCCTTCATCCGGCCGACGATCGACGGATAGCGCGGCGAGACTCCCCCCTCCGAGACGGCGATGACGGCGGGGACCGGCAACTCGAAAACCTCGTCGCCGTCGGGACCGGCACCGCTGGCCGTAACGGTGGACCCGTCGACGGCGACTGTCGAGATGCCGGTCAGGACGGGTCGCTCCAGCGCATACGCAAGTCGGACACCGACCTGGAAATCGCCGGTGTCGGCGGCATCGTTGCCGACAAGCACGAGATCGACGGGGGACTCCTCACCAGTGACGAACCCGGCGATGGCGGCGGCAACGTCGGCGGGCCCGAACTGTTCGGAGTCGGCTTCGATGTGCACCGCGCGCGAACAGCCGACCGCGATCGCATCACGCAGCTGCTCGACCGCGTCGCCCGGACCGAGGGTCAACACGGTCGCCGTGCCGCCGGTCGCCTCGGCAACCTGAACGGCGATCTCGACGGCTGCTTCCTCGTGGGCGCTGACGGTGTAGCCGACGTGGCGTGCGTCCACGGTCATACCGTCTTCGGACAGCAGCACCTGGCTCGACGCCTCCGGCACCCTTTTGATGCAGACAAGGACATTGGTCATGTGGAATCAGCCTCGGATGCGTTCGTTGTCGGGGTCGAACAGGGGAGTGGCATCTGCGGCACCGACGGTGACGGAATAACGCTGCTCCATGTAGTCGACCGCGAGTTTCGTGCCGACGATGGCCTGGTCAGGTGGCAAATAGGCCATCAACAGGTGCTTACCGAGTGACGGAGCGGAGCCTGCCGAGGTGACGTAGGCGCGGTGGCCGTGGCCGTCGATCAGCGGTTCGCCGTCGCGGGTGAGGATCGGTTCGCCGCCGAGCATGTAGCGCTTCGTGCCATCGGCCGACGTATGGTCGTCGACGGTCAAGGAACACATCACCGTGGCCGGGTCTTCGGAGCGCTGCTTGACGTAGGCCTCGCGGCCGATGAAGTCGGCTTCCTTGACCTTCGGCCGTTGCATGCCCGCCTCGATGATGGTCCGTTCGCTGTCGAGCTCGGCACCGTAGGCGCGATAGCCCTTCTCCATGCGGCCGGTCGTGCCGTAGACGCCGATTCCGACCGGCACGATGCCATGAGGTGCACCGGCGTCGCGTACGAGGTTCCAGAGGCGCGCGCCGCTTTCCATCGGGACGTAGAGCTCCCATCCGAGCTCGCCGACATAGGAGATGCGCGAAGCGAGGACGGAGTGCGAACCCAGCTCGATCTCGCGGCAGGTGCCGAACTTGAACGCCTCGTGACTGATGTCGCTCTCGGTGAGCGACCCCAGGATGTCGCGGGCCCGCGGACCCCAGACGCCTATCGTGGTGAACGCTGAAGTTTGGTCGACGACCTGGGCGGAACCGTCGGCCGGCATGTGGTCGCGGAACCACTTGCGGTCGAGGTTGCCGTGCGCGCCGCCGGTCACGACCCGGAAGTGGTTCTCCGAGAGCCGCATGATCGTGAGGTCGGCGCGGAAGCCGCCGCGGCCGTCGATGATCGGGGTGTAGACGACGCGCCCGGGAGCGACGTTCATCTGGCCGACCGCGAGGTGTTGCACCGCGTCGAAGGCGCGCGGGCCGATGACGTCGAAGATCGAGAACGCGGTCAGGTCGACGATGCCGGCGCGTTCACGCATCGCGAGGTGCTCGGCGTTGATGATCGGGGACCACCACCGGGCATCCCACTCGTTCTCCCGCGGCATGACGGCGTCGCCGTAGTCGCCGAGGAGCGACTCGTTGGAGGCATACCAGTGCGGGCGCTCCCACCCGGCCGTCTCGAAGAATTTGGCCCCGAGCTCGCGCTGTCTGGCGTTCATGGGAGCGAGCCGGGCCTGCCGGTCGCTCTGCCACTGCTCCGAGGGGTGCACGATGCCGTAGGTCTTGATGAAGGCTTCGCTGGTACGCGCCGCGACATGCTGCTTGGTCCGCTGGTGCGGGTAGAAACGCGCGATGTCGGACTGATGGATGTCGATTTCGGGATTGCCGTCGGTCATCCACTCGGCGACCGCGCGGCCCACGCCGGGGCCCTCCTTGATCCAGACCGCCGCGGCCGACCAGAGGCCCTTGACCTCCGGCGTCTCGCCGAGGATCGGATTGCCGTCGGGGGTCAGCGACAACAATCCGTTGATCGCATAGCGGATCTCGACGTCGGGGTTGCCGAGGACTTCGGGCATCAGCTCGAGTGCTTCCTCGAGCTGCTGGTCGAAGTCGCTATCGGTGAACGGCAGTTCGGTCGGCGAGAGCTTGCTCTGCTCGATCGAGGGGATGTCGTCGGGGTCGTGCAGGATTGCCCTGTGCGCGTAGGAGCCGACTTCCATGTCGCCGCCGTGCTGGCGTTCGTAACAGAACGTGTCCATGTCGCGAATGATCGGGAAGGAGATCTCGCCGACGGTGCCGGACAGCTGCGGCACGGGTCCGACGCTGATCATCTGGTGCACGGCCGGCGTGAGCGGGATATGGGCACCGGCCATCTTTGCGATGCGCGGGCTCCACACGCCGCAGCAGATGACCACGGTCTCGGCTTCGATGTCGCCGCCGGTGGTCCTGACCCGGCGGATGCGTCCTTCCTCGACGTCGAGCCCGGTGACCTCGACGGTGGAAACGACCTGGAGGGCGTCGAGCGCGAGGGCGCGCTCACGCATGATCGTGCCGGCCCGCAGCGAGTCGACGACGCCGACGCTCGGCGTGTAGAAGGCGCCGATGATGACCGAGGGATCGAGGAAAGGAACCTTCTCGACCACCTGTTCCGGCGTCACGATCTCCGACGGTATGCCCCACGCCTTGGCCGAGGACATCCTTCTGCGGAATTCTTCCATCCGCTCCTCGGTCCGGGCGACCTCGAATCCACCGGACTCGGTGAAGACGCCCATCTCCTTGTACTGCCGCATGCTGTCCAGGGTCAGATCGGTGATCTCGCGGGAATGGTCGACCGGGAAGATGAAGTTTGACGCGTGGCCGGTGGAGCCGCCCGGGTTCGGCAGCGGGCCCTTGTCGATCTGGACGATGTCGCGCCAGCCCAGCCGGGCCAGGTGATAGACGAGGCTGTTGCCGACGATCCCGGCTCCGATAACGACCACACGTGCATTTGCCGGCAGTTCTGCCATGG
>JALYQD010000177.1 GCA_030856025.1 Actinomycetota bacterium | reverse complement strand
ACAGGCCCATCGTGCGGCCGATGAGCTCCTTCATGATCTCGTTGGTGCCGGCGTAGATGCGCCCGATGCGCGCGTCCACCCAGGCCTTGCCGATCGGGTACTCCGTGGTGTACCCGTAGCCACCGTGCAGCTGCACGCCGACGTCGGTGACCTCGCAGAGCAGGTCCGTCGACCAGTACTTGGCCATCGCCGCCTCCTCCACGGTGCAGGTGCCGGCGACGTAGCGTTCGATGCAGCGGTCCACGAAGCAGCGCGTGAGCTCGATCTTCGTGCGCAGCTCGGCCATCGCAAAGCGCGAGTTCTGAAAGGAGCCGATCGGCTTGCCGAACGCCTTGCGCTCCTTGACGTACTCAAGTGTCATGTCGATGACATGCCGGCATGCGGCGGCGGCGACGACCGAGATCGTCAGGCGCTCCTGTGGCAGGTTCTCCATCAGGTAGATGAACCCCTGGCCCTCCTCACCGAGCAGGTTGGTGGCCGGCACCCGTACGTTGTCGAAGAACAGCTCGGCCGTGTCCTGCGCCTTGAGGCCGATCTTGTCGAGATTGCGCCCGCGCTCGAAGCCCTCCATACCGCGCTCCACGGCGATGAGCGAGACGCCCATGGCGCCGGCGTCGGGATCGGTCTTGCACGCCACGATCACCATGTCGGCGTTGATGCCGTTGGTGATGAACGTCTTCGATCCGTTGAGGACGTAGTGGTCGCCGTCGCGGACCGCCGAGGTCTGGATGCCCTGCAGGTCCGAGCCGGTGCCGGGCTCGGTCATCGCGATGGCGGTGATCATCTCGCCGCTGCAGAACTTCGGCAGCCAGCGGGCCTTCTGTTCGTCATTCGCGTAGGACAGGAGGTAGCCCGAGACGAGGTCTGTATGCAGGGCGAAGGCGACGCCGCTCGCACCGACCCGGGTCAGCTCTTCCTGGAGGACGGCGTTGAAGCGGAAGTCGTCGATGCCACCGCCGCCGAACTCCTCGGGCATCATGAAGCCGAGCAGTCCGAGCTCGCCGCCCTTGAGCCAGACGTCGCGCGGCACGATGCCGTCGCTCTCCCACTGCTTGTGGTTGGGGACGATCTCCTTCTCGCAGAAGGCGCGCACGGTGTCGCGGAACGAATCGTGGTCGGCGTCGAAAATGTTGCGCTGCATGGTGTCCTCTTTGTCAGTCGGTTTGGACGGCGATGCCGTCGGCGACGAGTTGGTCGACGTCCTGGATGCCCCAGGCGGCGAGTGCTTCGGTCGTATTGGCACCGGGCTTTGCCGGCGGCGTGGTCAGGTTGGCGGGCGTGCGCGAAAACCGGGGCGCCGGCGCAGGCTGCATCAGCCCTTCGTGCTCGACATAGGTGCCGCGGGCGACGTTGTGCGGATGCTGTGGCGCTTCGCTCAGCGGTATGACGGGTGCGACGCAGGCATCACTGCCGTCGAAGACTTCGGCCCACTCGGCCTGGGTCCTCTCGGCGAACCGCGCGGCCAGTCGGGACCGGAGCTCCGGCCACTTGGAGATGTCATAGCGGTCTGGGAGGTCGTCGACCTCGAGGAGCCTTTCCATAGCCTCGTAGAACTGCGGCTCGAGCCCGCCGACCGACATGTGCTTGCCGTCGGCTGTCTCATACACGTCGTAGAACGGTGCGCCGGTGTCGAGGAGATTGGTGCCGCGCTCGTCGCTCCAGGCCCCGGCCTGTTGCATCGTGACCATCATCGACATGAGGTGGGCGGCGCCATCGACGATCGCGGCGTCGACGACCTGGCCCTTGCCCGACGTGCGGGCTTCGATGACGGCAGCGAGGACGCCGGCGACGAGATACAGCGCACCGCCACCGAAGTCGCCGACGAGGTTGAGCGGGACCTGTGGCGGGCCGCCGGCGCGGCCGATGGGATGCAGGGCGCCCGCGACCGAGATGTAGTTGACGTCGTGGCCTGCGGTCTGGGCGAGCGGTCCGTCCTGGCCCCAGCCGGTCATCCGGCCGTAGACGAGCTTCGGATTGCGGGCGAGGCAGTCGTCGGGCCCGAGGCCCAAACGTTCGGTGACGCCGGGGCGGAAGCCCTCGATGAGCACATCGGCCCTCTCCACGAGGTCGAGGACGAGGGCGACTCCCTTCGGATCCTTGAGGTTGACCGCGACCGAAGCGCGCCCGCGACCGAGGATGTCCCTGTCGGGCGGGGCGATCATCAGTGCGTTGCCGCCGGGGCGATCAACGCGGATGACGTCGGCGCCGAGGTCGGCGAGCATCATCGCGGCGAAGGGGCCAGGACCGATGCCCACGAGCTCGACAACGCGCACGCCGGCAAGGGGTCCTGAAGGAGTTATTGACACACCGTAATTGTGACAGTGTTGCTGTCACGATCGCAAGTGACACCCGTCACATACCATTGGTACGCCCTATGTGACACTATCGTTGTCACGTTCCAGGATTGGCCCATGAAAGGCAACAGCACATGACTTTGTCGCGCCTCGCGTATGACCGCAAGGGCTCCGGTGAACCCGTTGTCCTCATCCACGGGATCGGCCATCGCCGCCAAGCCTGGAACCCGATCGTCAACCAGCTGGCGGAGAAGTACGACGTGATCACCGTCGACCTCGCCGGCTTCGGCGAGTCGCCTTCCTACCCCAAGAACGCGTCGTACGACATGGACACCGCCTGCGAGAACCTGGCTGACAACTTCGCCGAATGGGGCATCGAACGCCCTCACGTGGTCGGCAACTCGCTCGGGGGCGCCATCTCGCTCGAACTGGGGGCGCGCGGGATCGCGTCGAGCGTCACGGCCCTCAGCCCGGCCGGGTTCTTCGGTCGCTTCGACCGTCTTCAGGCGTTTTTCCTGCTCTTCGTCCTGCGCATCTCGAGCAAGCTGCCCGATCGCCTGCTCCGCGCGGTGTCGCGCCTGTCGATCGGTCGCCGGATCATCGGCTCGGTTCTCTACACACATCCCGAACGCTTCGACGCCGATGAGGTCTACGGCGACGCCCTCGCCCTGAAACACGCGACCGCGTTCGAGCGCACCATCCGGGGCGGCGTGAAGTACAAGTTCGACAGCCGCGTCCCGGTGCCGACCACCATCGCCTGGGGCACGAAGGACCACATCCTCCCCTACAGCCAGTCCGCGACCGCGCAGGAACGACTGCGCGAAGCACGCCACGTCGCGTTGCCGCACTGCGGCCACGTCCCGATGATCGACGACCCCGAGCTCGTCATCCGCGTCATCGACCAGACGATCGCCGAGACCCACGAGACCCACGGGGCGCACGGGGCGCACGGGGCGCACGGGGCGCACGAGACGCTCAAAGAAACGGCGTAACCGCCGGGGAACACACGAAGTTGATCAATTGTTGAACCCTGCGTGGAGATCCTCGATTCGCTTGTCATCGGTGCCGGCCAAGCCGGCCTGTCGACGTCGTACCACCTGAAGCGCCGCGGCATCAGCCATGTCGTTCTCGATGCCAACCAGCACCCGGGCGGCGCGTGGCAGCACCGATGGAAGTCGCTCACGATGCACGACGTCCACGGCATCGCCTCGCTGCCCGACCTCGATATCCCCGACGCGGCTGATTCCGAACCGGCCCGCGAATTCGTGCCGTCCTACTTCGGCGACTACGAGCAACGGTTCGCCCTGTCGGTGTTGCGTCCCGTGCGCGCCTCGCGGGTCGAGTCCGAGGCGGAGCTCCTCCGCGTCACGGCCGACACCGGTTCCTGGCTGACCCGCACGATCGTCAATGCGACCGGCACGTGGGACAAGCCGTTCATACCCTTCTACCCCGGCGTCGGGGAGTTCGGCGGCCGCCAGCTCCATACGGTCGACTACTCCTCCCCCGAGGATTTCGCCGGCAAGCGCGTCCTCGTCGTCGGCGCCGGCCAATCCGCGATCCAGCTTCTCGGCGAGATCGCGCCCCTGGCTGCGGGGACGGTATGGACGACCCGTCGGCCGCCGATCTGGCGCACCGAGCCGTTTGACCGCAACATCGGCCGGGCCGCGGTGGCCCTCGTCGAGGAGCGTGTTCGCCAGGGCCTGCCGCCGCAAAGCGTCGTGAGCGTGACCGGTTCGATCCTGCGCGAGCAGGAACGCGCCGCGGAAGCCCTCGGTGCGTATGAGCGCAGGCCCATGTTCGACCGTCTCGAGGCCGACGGCGCGCGGTGGGCCGACGGCAGCTTCGAACCGGTGGAAGTCATCATCTGGGCGACCGGCTTCCGCCCGGTGATCTCGCACCTAGCGCCATTGCACTTGCGCGGCCCGCTCGGCGGCATCCAGCTCGACGGGACAACGGCCGTCGTCGATCCGCGTGTACAGCTCGTCGGCTACGGACCGTCGGCCAGCACGATCGGCGCCAACCGCGGGGGGCGTGCCGCCGCCGCTGCGGTCAAGCGGTTCCTGGCCGACGGCGGTGGGTCAGCGTCCATGCGCTCGCGCCAGGTGGACGCTGAGGCACCGCCAACCCTTGTGAGTGGACGCTGAGTCACCGCCAGGGGGCGGGCTGCACGTACGAGCTGTCGAGGTCGGCGGCTTTGGGGCAGCCGGTGAGCGCAAGTGCGTTGTCGAACTCGGCCAGCAGCGTCCTCAGCACGAGCTCGGCACCGGCCGGCCCGTCCGCCGCCAACCCCCACAAAACCTGACGGCCGACGAGGACAGCATCGGCGCCCAGCGCCTTGGCCTTCGCGACGTCCCAGCCCCTGCGTATGCCGCCGTCGACGAGCACATCGATGCGGCCGGCGATGGCCTCGGCGACGGGGCCGAGCGCATCCGCACCAGAGAGCGAGGTGTCGAGCTGGCGGCCGCCGTGATTGGAGACGATCACGCCGGCCGCGCCTGCCTGCACCGCGAGCTCGGCGTCGTCAGGGCGCAGGATCCCCTTGAGGATGACCGGCATTCCGCTCATCTCGGCGAACTCCGCGATTGAGTCCCAGGTCAGCGCCGGATCGTGGAGGGCGTAGATCTCCTCGGTCGTCATGGGGGTGCCCGCGGTGTTGATGGCGATCGGGTACTCGACCTGGAAGCCCGACTTCAGGACCCGTTCGCGGATGCCGGCGACGGCGAAGTCGACGGTCAGCACGAGTGCCTCGTAACCGGCTTCCTTGGCCGCGGCCACGAGGTCATAGGAGACCTGCCGATCCTTGAACACGTACAGCTGGAACCACCTGTTGGCGCCTGGCGCCGCGGCCGCCACGTCGGCGGGACTGGTCGTGGTCTGGGTCGACAGGACCATCGTCGAGTCGGTGGCCGCGGCGGCGCGGGCCATACCGATTTCGCCGTCGGGATGGGCGTGCCGCTGATAAGCCATCGGGGCGACGATGATCGGGTGCGGCCGCTCGACGCCGAGGAGGGTCGTCCGCCGGTCGAGCTCGCTCACGTCGACGAGCACCCGCGGCCGCAGCGCATACCTGCTCCACGCGGCCACGTTGTCCCGCAAGGTGATCTCATCGCCGGCACCTCCGGCGAAATAGTCGTATGCGGCCGTTCCCAAGGACAACTCGGGATCAAAAAAAGGCACGGAATCAGCCCCCCAGAGCCGCCAAGTCGACGACGTCCGCACTGGCCGGAGCCTTTGGCGCATCGACTTCGTCATAGGAGAAGTTCAGGTTGCCCTGGCTCTCGCCCTCGCCCACAAGCCGGATCGGGCGGCCGTTGTCGCTCGCGACGTACAGCGTGCCCTCTTCGTCGTCATTGAGCGCGAGGCAGTCCACGCCATCGATCTTCTTCGATGTGCCCTTCGTGACCTTGCCCTCGGGGTCGAGGATCTCCTCGCTGAGGAACGAGCGCTGAGTGAGAGAAACCAGATCCGCAAAATCGGACGAGCCGTCGGCCTTGATCCAGCGACCGTCGACAAGCGAGATGATCATCGCTGCCTCCTCGCCGGCCTGCGCCTTCCAGAAGTCGTCGCCGGCCTTGAAGAAGGCCTTCTCGCCGACCTTCAGCAACGTCATCTCGCTGCCGTCGAGGGTGACCGTGCCCGAAGCGTCCTCGGCCACGTAGCTGATGTTCATCCCGATCTCGTTGCCGCCGTCATTGCCCGAGCCCTTGATCGTGACCGACGATTCCTTCTCGATCTGGGTCTTGGCCTTGGCGAGGAGGGCGTTCGCAGACAGGTTGGACAGGTCAGACTTGGGCTTGGCCTTGGGCTCGTCACCCGACCCTCCACAGCCGCTCAGGGCAATCACGGCAGCGGCGGCAATCGCCATCATTCGGGGACGAATCATCTCGGGCTCCTCATACGTTCAGCCAGCCCGATCAAGCCGGGAATGCCTCACCATATCGGTCTGCTCCGGGTCTTCGCGGTCATTGTCACTCTGCGCGGACTCGAACTTTTCCGCCGGAGGGAAGCAGCGCACGCAGGCTGCCCGCCCGCAGACTGCCCCACCACAATCCGGAACCGTATGCCAGGTCGTCGAGCCGACGCGCCACCACATACCTCACCGGGTCGAGATCGGGACGGACCTCGGCATAGTCGGCGAGACCCTCGGCGATCCCCGCGACGAGAGTGGCCCGGCGGATCCGTTTGGAGAAGATGCTCCCGACGGCCGCAAGGGGCCACCAATGTCTCGTGAGCGTCCGCGCCGCTTGCCACACGGCGGAGAGGACTCCATTGCCCGTCATGGTCGCGGCGGTCACCGCGGGTCGTGGCGAATGGGTCAGCTTTCCCGAGAGTCGGACCGCGACGGCTGCCGACAGTCCAGCCGCAACCGGCAGCGACCATCGCTTTTGCGCCATGAGAGCTCCGACGACGACAGCCGACCAGGGCGCGACGACGACCGGTGCCACGAGCGCACCATGGCGCTTGGCGAGGAGCGCCGCGCCGGTCCCGTAGAAGTGCTTGCGCAGCAGCCACGGTCCGATCGTCACCCGGTGGTCGTGGCGCACGAAGGCGGTGGGTTCGTAACGGACCCGCCATCCCTGCGCGACGATGCGCCAGATCAGGTCGACGTCCTCGGCGACGTGGAGGGACTCATCGAAACCGTCGCCGAGCGCTTCGACGCGGGCAACGAGACAAGCGCTGGGGACGTATGAAACCCAGCCCCGCGGTTGCACGGCCGCAGCGTGAGGACCGAGATCGAGGGAAGAGCGTGCGGACTCATAGAGCCCGATCCAGGAGCGTTCGCCGCTCGCGAGTCCGCGTATGCGCGGTGCCACGAGCCCGACCTCCGGATCGTCGAAGTGTGCGAGGAGGGTCCCGAGCCAGCTGCCACCGGCGACGACATCGGAGTCGACGAACGCGACGTATGTGGTGGAGACCTCCCGAAGTCCACGGTTTCGCGCCGCCGCCGGCCCGGTGGAAACCGCCGACCGCAGGAGCCGGGCCTGGTGACGACGGGCCACATCGAAGATCGCGGCGGAATCGCGCGAACCGTCATCGACAACGATGACGCCGACCTCGCGCGGCAACGAGCCGAGCAGGCGGTCGAGCGACTCCGACCGGTCCTTGACCGGCACCACGATCGTCGTGTCGAAGAGACGGATCGCACCGGCCTCCGCCGTCACGACGGGATCGGCCACGCCGCGCTTCAACAGGAGCTCGGCGAGGTTGCGGGTCAGCGGATCGAGGACGGCCAGCTCCCCGGCGTCCCCCAGTGCGGCCTGCGCTGCCGGCCGCAGATACAGCAGCCGGGCCGGCATACCGCCGACAAGTGTCGCTCCGTCGTCGCACCTCTGGACACCGTGACCCAGGCGCACCCGGAATCCGGTCGGCAATGTCATGCGAAGCCCCCATCGGCGTGGACGACGGAGCCGTTCAGGGCGGCCGCCGCCGGCGCACAGCAACCGGCGATGACCTCGGCCACTTCCCGCGGTTCGAGCATGCGGCGGATGAGCGAATGCCGGACGAGCTCCGCGGGTCCGTCAAGACGGTAGATCTCACAGGTCGCCGCGAGCATGTCGGTGTCGGTCGAACCCGGCGAGACCGCGCAGGCCGTCACCCCGGTGCCGGCGAGGTCGGCGGCAAGACCCTTGGTGAACCCCACGACGGCGTACTTGGAGGCGCAGTAGGCGCTCAGGGAGTAGAGACCCTGGTGAGCTGCCGCGCTCGCGATCGCGACGAAACGTGCGCTGCCGGTCGGCGACTTGAGAAGGTGAGGAACGGTGGCGGCAGCGGTGTTGACGACACCGAGGACATCGACGTCCCACAGCGTGGACCAGACTTCGGCGTCTGTTTCCCAGGCAAGCGAGCCGCCCGCGATGACGGCAGCCCCGGCGACGACGGCGTCCAGGTGCCCGAACTCGTCAACCGCTTCGCCGATGCCGCGTATGAGCGCATCCCGATCCCGGACGTCGGCCCGGACCGTGCGGACCTGATCGGGGAAGAGGGCGGCAAGCTCTTCGAGATCCTCCGGATCGGCCATCGGGTAGTGGACGCCGTCGAAATCGTGTTCCTTGCCGGTGGCGATATCGACCGCGATGACGCGGTAGCCCTCATGGCAGAGGACTGCGACAGTGGCGGCACCGATTCCCCGCGCGGCACCGGTCACCAGCGCGACCCGGTCGAACGGCGGTGTCACAGCGGCACCAGCATTCCATGCCGATCGTGCGCGAAGGCCCGGACCCGGCGCTCCTGGTCCTCGACCATCAGCGCGAAGAGCGACGCCCCGACCGACGCCGTCGCATTGCGCGGATCGCCCAGCACACCTGAAGGCGATACGGCAGCGATCCCGCCCGTGCGAAGCGTCGGGAGGATGTCTTCGATTGGCTCGCAATTGCCGCGTTCGGCAACGGAGAGGTCGACGGTTTCGGGCGCGAGGTGCAACATGATCGAGGTCTCGACGTGGCCGGCATGGGCATCGGCGTGCGGGACCGCGCAGGGAACCCAGCCGACCTGGTGCCCCTCATCGCGCATCTGGCTGACTGCCGAGACCAGCGCCGAGGCGTTGCCTCCGTGACCGTTGACGAAGACGACCCACGACGCCCATGACGACGCCGACCGGACGAGCTCGACCAACACGGTCCGCAGGGCGTCAGTGCCTATCGAGAGTGTCCCCGCGAAGCCCGCATGCTCGCCGCTCGATCCATACGTCAAGGTCGGTGCCACGAGACACTTCAGGTCGCCGAGTCGGTCGGCGAGCCGATGCGCCGACTCCCCGGCGATGACAGCGTCAGTGTCGACCGGGAGATGCGGGCCGTGCTGCTCGGTCGAACCCACCGGGATGAGGAGCCCGGTCCACCGGACCTCCGGCCAGGTCCGCCGGCCGAGGCCGCGGTCGGCGGGCGGAGCGGGAGCGTTCACGGTCTCGGGCTCGAGGCCGCCGCTCGCGCCGCGCCGACGACACGTTCGAATCCCTCGGGGATGATCAGGTCGTCGCGGGACAGGTCATGGATGGAGGAGTGGCCAAGACCGAGTACGGCAGAGTCGATGCCACTGCGCAGGACGTCGAGGACGTTTTCGACACCGGCCTGGCCGTTGGCGGCGAGGCCCCAGAGGTAGGCGCGACCGATCATCACGGCCTTCGCGCCGAGCGCCACGGCCTTGACGACATCGCTGCCGCGGCGGATTCCGCCGTCGAGCAACACGTCAACCTGGTCGCCGACGGCTTCGGCGATGCCGGGAAGCAGGCGGATCGTCGCCGGCGTCGCGTCGAGGTTGTTGCCTCCGTGGTTGGACACCGAGATCGCCGTCATACCCGCATCGACTGCGCGCCGGGCATCGTCCACGCGGGTGATGCCCTTGAGCATGATCGGGCCGTCCCACTCCTTGCCGATCCAGGCGACGTCTTCCCACGATGGGGGCGGCGTCTGCATCCATTCGCCGTAGGCGCCGAAGAAGGTCGGAGCCGGCTCGCCGTCCTTGGCGAGGTTGGGAGTGGTGAGGTCGGGCAGGCTTCCCGACTTGATGAACTGCGCCAGCCAGCGCGGTTTGCGCGCGACCTGGGGGGCGAATCGCAGCATCTCCTTGAAGTTGACCTTCTCGGGGATGCGGGGGCTGCCCCAGTCGCGGCCCATCGAGAACGACCAGTCGAGCGTCACGATGAGCCCGGTCGCGCCGGCCGCGCGGGCGCGATCCATCCGGGCGATCATCGTCTCGGGACTGCCGGTCCAGTACATCTGGAAAAATGTCTGCGGGTTGGCGGCGGCAACGTCTTCGACAGGCTTGCTCGCGAACGAGCTCAGTCCGATCGCCGTACCGCGGGCGGCGGCGGCCCTGGCCACGGCGAGCTCGCCGTCGGGGTGGACGGCCTGCACTCCCGTGGGCGACATGATGACCGGCATCGAGATGTCCTGGCCCATGACTCTCGTGCTGAGGTCACGTTCGGCGGCGAGACCGGCCACGTGCGGCGCGAAGCCGAGCTCCTCGAACGCCCCGGTGTTGTCGCGAAGGGTCACTCCGCGCTCGGAGCCGGCCAGCAAGGCGCTGTATGCCGCTGCCGGCAGACGCTTCTTCGCCCGGCGCTGGGCCTCGGCAACGGTTTCGAACCATTTGTCGCTCATGATGGCCTTTCGATCAGCAGCCGCATTGCGGCGTG
Source organism: Actinomycetota bacterium (assembly GCA_030856025.1). Taxonomy (GTDB): domain Bacteria; phylum Actinomycetota; class Actinomycetes; order Propionibacteriales; family Nocardioidaceae; genus JACMOZ01. Next base: position 17,480 of record JALYQD010000177.1, on the reverse strand, counting down.
TTTTTGTCGGCGAGGTCGAGTCCGGTCAACGGGCTCTCATCGCACGGGCGGGACGGGATGGCGGTGGGCGTGAACGTGACGGGGCGTTCACTGAGCTGGAGCAGGACCGGCTCCTTGGCCTTCTTGGGAGCCCGCGTCGTACGGTGCGAGTGGTCCTGGCCCTGTTGTGGAAGGGAGTCGCCGCGCTCGGCCAATGCCTGTTCGCCGAAGCCCTGAACGCACTCGGGGTCGGGGCCGTCGAGCGGCAGCCCGGTGAAGAACTTCGCCGCCATGCAGCCGCCGCGGCACTTGTCGAAGAACGAGCAGCTCAGGCACGCACCCTCGGTCTGAGGATTGCGGAGGTCCTTGAACAGCTCCGAGTCCTGCCACACCGTCTTGAAGCCCCCCTCGTCCAGCACATTGCCGGCAAGGAAGGATTCGTGGATCGCGAAGGGACACGCATACACGTCGCCGATCGGGTCGATCAGGCACACGACGCGGCCGGCACCACAGAGGTTGAGGCCCGGGAGGGCTTCGCCGAATCCCGACAGGTGGAAGAAGGAGTCGCCGGTCAGGATGTTCTCACCGGCGCCGAGCAGCCAGTTGTAGAGCGTCCGCTGCTGGTCGGCAGTCGGGTGCAGGTCGTCCCAGACGTCGGCGCCGCGACCCGAAGGACGCAGGCGGGTGATCCGCAACGTGGCGTCGTGGTCGTCGGCGATCTGCTTGAACGTGTCGAGCTGATCGACATTGTGGCGCGTCATGACCACCGAGATCTTGGCGTCCTTGAAACCCGCGTCCGACAGGTTGTCGAGAGCGCGAAGGGCCATGTCGTATGAGCCGGGTCCGCGCACATGGTCGTTGACGTCGGCCGTGGCGCCGTCGAGCGAGATCTGCACATCGGTGTACTCGCTGTTGGCGAGCTGGTGGGCGCGCTTCTTGTCGATCTTCAGGCCGTTGGTGGAGAACTTGACGCCGACGTCGTGCGACGTGGCGTAGTCCAGAAGATGCCAGAAGTCCGGCCGCACGGTCGGTTCGCCACCACCGATGTTGACGTAGAAGACCTGCATACGGCGGAGGTCGTCGATGATCTTCTCGCAGCCCGCAGTGTCGAGCTCGCGCGGATCACGGCGGCCGGAGGAGGACAGGCAGTGGATGCACGACAGGTTGCAGGCGTAGGTGAGCTCCCAGGTCAGGCAGATAGGTGCGTCCAGGCCGTACTCGAACTGGTCGACGAGTGACCCGGTCGTCGGGCGTTCGTTGACGGGGCGGTCGAGTGCGATGGTCATGGTTGCTCCTGGACTAGTTGGTGGTGCGGGGGCAGATCATGTCTGCGCGCGCGAGGCCGCTGAGGGCACTGAGGTAGGCCGGCCACTTGACCACGTCGATCTGCTGGCTCTCGAGCGCGGCGCGCACCGTGGGGCTCTCGCCAAGCGCCTCGACGACGTCGACGAGATCGCGCCGCTTGAGGAAGGAAAGCCGCCGGTTGCCGAAGTGATAGGCCAGCGCGCCGAACGGCTCGGGTCGCAGGGCCACCCGGGGCGAAAGCACCCACGGCTCGTCCAACATGTTTGTCGTGTCGACTGTCGCCGTCTCGACGATCCCGGCACTCATCTCAGTAGACGCCGCACATGCCGTCGATCGAGACCTCTTCGACGAGCACGTCATCGACGAGGGGAGTTTCGACGAGGGCTTCTTCGGCGACAGCTGCTTCTTCGGTCTGTTCGGCAGGTGCGGGCGTGTTCATATGTGCTCCTTGGGGTCGTGTGGCCGACCTCCCGACACCTATCGCGGAATACCCGGGACAGAGACGTTTGGCCGTGCCCTCCACGCTAAGTTCCGGCGCTCCATACCGATACTCACCGGCGAGTCGCGAGCGACCTGTCCGGACGGGCAGGTACGCCCTGTTGGTGTGGCGGGCATCACACCCGCCGGCCTGACGGTTTGTCGGTTCCCACCTGTTGGAAGCGGTTGCAATCGGCCTAACGTCACTGCATCGCGGTGCGGAGAATCATCCGGTTTCACCGTGGTCCGCAACCGCCCTGGAGGTAAGAACATGCAAGTCGACGAACTACTCAAACCTTTCCCCATCAAAGAGTTCCACCCGTTCCCCCGTGCTCTCATGGGCCCTGGCTCGAGCGAGATCATCGGCCCTGAAGCGCTCAAGCTGGGATTCCGCAAGGTCCTCGTGATGACGTCAGGCCTTCGCGGCACCAACATCGTGCACAACATGGTCGAGTCGCTCAAGTACCACGGCCTCGAAGTCGTGTTGTACGACAAGGTCGAGTCCAACCCCAAGGACTACAACGCCATGGACGGCGCCAAGATGTACATGGAGAACGACTGTGACTCGTTCATCAGCATCGGCGGCGGTTCTTCGCACGACGCCTGTAAGGGAGCCCGCATCTCGGTCGCCCATGACGGCCGCAACGTCAACGAGTTCGAAGGGTTCAACAAGAGCGAGAACACCAAGAACCCTCCGCACATCGCCGTCTCGACGACAGCCGGCACCGGTTCGGAAACGTCCTGGGCCTACGTCATCACCGACACCACGACCGACCCGTCGAAGCCGCACAAGTACGTGGCCTTCGACGATGCTGCCGTGGCCACTCTGGCGATCGACGACCCGGTACTCTACTTCGACTGCCCGCGGCACTTCACCGCCCAGTGTGGCTTCGATGTGCTGGCCCACGGTTCCGAACCGTACGTGTCGCGACTGGATTTCGAGCCGTCACACGGCAACGCGATCCGCTCGATCGAGCTCGTCAGCGAACACCTCCGGAAGGCGACGTGGAACGGCCAGGACCTCAAGTCCCGTGAAGGCATGATGTACGCGCAGTACATCGCCGGCCAGGCCTTCAACTCCGGTGGCCTCGGCATCATCCACTCGATCAGCCACGCGACCAGTGCGTTCTTCGACACCCACCACGGCCTGAACAACGCCATCGCGCTTCCACGTGTATGGGCGTTCAACCTGTCGACCGAATACAAGAAGTTCGGCCGGATGGCGCAGGCCCTCGGTGTCGACATCGGCGGCATGACAACGGTGCAGGCAGCTGATGCCGCCGTCGCCGCGTCGATCCGTCTGCTGCGCGACTGCGGCATCCCGGAGAAGTTCACCGACATCACCCAGGAAACGCACCCCAAGAACCGCCTGGGCACGGGACCGACGAACTACTACGAGCAGCACCCCGTGGTGAAGGGCGACTCCGAGACCATCGACAACATCACGAATCACGTTCTCGGTGACGCCTGCACAGACGCCAACCCGCGCGAGTGCACGTTCGAATCGGTGCGACCCGTCGTGGACCACGCCTACAACGGCGACCTCGACGACTTGCTCACCTGAGCCGGTCCAACACCGCAGTACGACAGTACCGATGCTGGGGCCGGTGCCGGGAACCTCGAAAGTTCCCGGCGCCGGCCGCACCGGCAGCGCCATACCCAAGGAGTGAGGAACACATGGAACCCATGTTCGCCGACGTCGAGGACGTCGCCACTCAGCTGAGCCGCGTCGGCTACATCAGCGACGAACGCGTCGCGACGACAGTCTTCCTGGCCTCACGCCTCGGCCGCCCGGTATTGCTGGAGGGCCCCGCCGGTGTCGGCAAGACCGACCTCGCCCGCAGCCTGGCCATCGCCCTCGACCGCCGCCTCGTCCGCCTGCAGTGCTACGAAAGCCAAGACGAGAGCAAGGCCCTGTATGAGTGGGACTACGGCAAGCAGCTCCTCTACACGCAGATCCTGCGTGAGAAGATCTCCGACCTCGTCGGTGACGCTCCCGACCTCGAGTCCGCCGTCGAGCTCATCGCCGACCGCGACGAGGTGTTCTTCTCCGAACGCTTCCTGTCCGAACGCCCTTTGCTCGCCGCGATGCGCAGCGAACAACCCGTCGTCCTGCTCATCGACGAGATCGACCGCTCTGATGAGGCCCTCGAGGCCGTCCTGCTGGAGACGCTCGAGGAGAACCAGATCTCGATTCCCGAGATCGGCACCGTGGTGGCCAAACACCCGCCGCTGGTGCTCCTGACCTCCAACAACACCCGTGACCTCTCGGCTGCCCTCAAACGACGCTGCCTCCATCTCTTCCTGGACTACCCCGACCACGAACGCGAGCTCCAGATCGTCGCGTCCAAGAAGACCGGCCTCGCCGAGGCCCTGTGCGAGGAGCTCGTCACGATCGTCCAGGAGCTCCGTACGCTCGAGCTCCGCAAGGCGCCCAGCATCGCCGAAACCGTCGACTGGGCCCGGACAATGGCGGTTCTCGGCGCCACCGACCTCGGCGCGGACAACTTGTCGGCCACCGCGAACATCGTGATGAAGTACGAGCGCGATCTCGAGCGGGCGATCGCCCACCTGAAGAAGCGTTACGGCATCGAGGCGGCACCCGTCGAGTCCGTCAAGCAGCCGAAGCAGCCTGCGGACGACCGCGCCCGCCCGGCGAAGCCCGATCTGCCCGAAGGCATCGACGAGGACGGCATCGACACCCGCGCCATACGGGATGCGTATGACACGCCTGGCCGGCACGGAGCGGCCGCGTTCTTCGGCGCTCGCAAAGCCGGCCCGGTTCCTTCGAACGGCGGCCGGCGCCGGCCGGTCTGAGTCCGGATCATGGAAAAATCCGTCCTCCTGTTCGCCGACTGCCTGCGCCGTCACGGCATGCGCGTCAGCAGCACCGAGATCGTCGATGCGCTGCGGTGCGCCGCACTCCCCGGGATGCTGGCCAACCGGAAACGCCTGCACGCCGCGTTGAGATGCTGCCTGGTGACGAAGACGTCCGACATCGAGACCTTCGATTCGGTCTTCGCGCTGTTCTTCTCGTTGCAGAAGGTCGATACGCAGATCGCCCGGGAGCTCGGCAACCCTCTCGACGACGTCGATATCGATGTTTCCGGACCGGCTTCGGACGAGCTCGAGGAGTTCGGGCTCGTCGACGGCACGCAGGGGGCCGCGCCGGTCAGCTCGAGCCCATCGGCCGAAGCCGACATGCAGGAGTTCTTCGACCCCGACTCCCTCTCGCAGGGCTACAACCTCGACGACGACGCCGACATCGTCGACCTCGCCGCCATGACCGACGAGATCTCGTTCTCCCCCAGCGGCGGCAAGTCCAATGCCCGTGGCATGAAGGTGCAGCTCGACGTCTCCCGCACGCATGGCGCCGAAATGCCGGGCGCACTCAGCCCGGCGACGGGCCAGTCGGTGGATCTCGAGCTCACCGGTGATGAGGAGAACACCCTCCTCAGCTGGCTCGGCGCCGCACCGGGCGCTCGTGAACCCGAACGGGAGGACGACGTCGTCAAGGGTCTCCTCGACCGGCTCCCCGAACACCTCGCCGAGCACCTTCGCCGCCTCGCCGGACTTCGCCGCTCCACCATCGCTTCGGAGTTCGTCACGCCTCGCATCCTCGATCAGATCTCCGAGGCGGAGCGAGTCAAGTTCGAGGAGTCTTTGCGCCGGCTCGCCCGTAGCCTCCAGGGCGGGCTCGCGCAAAAACGCCGGGTCAGTCCCCGTGGACGCGTCGATCCGGCTCGTACGACGCGGCGAAGCCTCCGCTACGACGGTGTGCCGTTCCGGCCCGTCACCGTCGAGCGGGTCCGCGAACGGTCCCGGGTCGTCGTCCTCGTCGACGTCTCGCTGTCGGTGCGGAGCACGGCCCGGTTCACCCTCCACATGGTCCACGGGATGCAGCAGATCTTCGGCCACGCCCGGACCTTCGCGTTCGTCGACAACCTCGTCGAGATCACCGGCTTGTTCGAGCGCCATCCGCTCGAGCACGCGCTCGGCCTCGTCTTCGGCGGCGAGGTCCTCGACGTTGACGCGAACTCGGACTACGGCCAGGTCTTCGAGCAGTTCCTCGAGGAATTCGGCTCGACCCTCGACCGGAAGACGTCGGTCATCATCCTCGGCGACGGCCGCAGCAACGGCAACGATCCGGCCACCGACGCCTTCGCCGAGATCGTACGCCGGGCCCGCCGCACGGTCTGGCTCACCCCCGAACCGTCCTACTCATGGGGACTCGGGAGCTGCGACATGCCCGCGTATGCCGCGCTGGCCGACCGGGTCCAGGTCGTGAAGGACCTCGGCGGACTCGAGCGGACGGCCGATCGCCTGGCCGAACACGCATGACCGCCGATGTGTTCGTCGACAGTCCCGCACCCATCGATGCGATGTGCGCGATCACGGACGGCCGCTATCACGACGACGTGGTGACGGTCTGCACCGGCGACGGCATACCTCCGCGACACCACGTCTCGGTCGTCCACACCACGCACTTCGATGTCTGGACCGACGGCGGGCTGTTCGTGCGTCACCGGCTGAGCGATGACCAGATCGACGACTCCCTGACGACTCTTCTCGACCAGGAGCTTTTCGGCCCGGGCTGGCTCGGCGGCGGCCAGGTCTTCGAGCGACTCTTCACCGGCATCGTCCGTACGTCACGTCCCGAGGCGATCGATGCGTGGAGCCTCTTCTATCGCAACAGCCGCCAGCGGCTGGCGCCGATGATCGCCGCCGGACCGTCCGGCAGCGGCCCTTTCGATGCGCTCGAGGAGTTCGGCGCCATCTATGCGCGAGCCGACCAGCATGTCCCCCAGCAGGGAACCGTCCTCGAGGTCGGCAGCTGCTTCGGCTTCCTCGCACTGCACCTGGCCCGCGTCCCTTCGCGCTATGTGACGGCCAGCGACATCTCCTCAGGGTCGATGAGCCTGCTCGACGTCATGGCGCGACATCTCGCCGTTCCGGTCAAGACGATCGTGTGCGACGCCGCGCGCATCCCTCAGCCCGATGCCGGGATCGACACCGTCGTTCTGACCCATCTGCTCGAACACCTCGATGCCGAACACGGCCTCAGGGCTCTGGACGAGGCGATGCGCGTCGCCCGACACCGGGTTGTCGTCGCGGTCCCGTACGAGGAGGTGGCCAACCCTGCCTTCGGCCATGTACGCACGATCGACCACGCCGACCTCGAGGAGTGGGGCAGGCGGAGGCGGGCGTTCGGATGGCGCTGGACGGTCGAGGACCACCACGGCGGCTGGCTGGTCTTGGACCGACAGAGCCTCGATCGGTGACGGGCTCGATCAGTGGAGGCTAGATGAGTCCGCTCTTGCTTGCCGTGTAGACGGCCTCGGCCCGGCGGGAGACGCCCAGCTTGCGCAGGATGTTGCCGACATGGAATTTCGCCGTCGTCTCGGAGATGAAGAGTTGCCGGCCGATGTCCCGGTTGGTGAGACCCCTGGCAAGCATCTGGAGCACCTCGAGCTCACGCGGAGTCAACTGGTTGGTCGAGGTGTTCGTGCTTGCATTGAGCCCTCGGACCATGGCCGCCGAACTTCGTGCATCGAAGGCACTCTGACCTGCGCTGATGTCCCGGATCGCACGGAGCAGCGCCGAAGTGTCGACGTCCTTGACGACATAGCCCCTCGCCCCGTTCTGCACCGCCTCTATCACCAGCTGGTCGTCGAGGAACGTGGTGAGGACCAGCACGCCGAGGCCGGGATGAGCGGCGACGAGGCCGGCACAGAGCTGGAGGCCCTCGTTGTCCGAGGCCGACGACAGCTTGAGGTCGAGCAGGACGATCTGGGGCTGCACCTTCTCGACAACGGTCATGGCTTCGGCCGCGCTGGCGGCTTCGCCCCGGACGACGAAATCGGTCTCGCGTTCGAGGATTGCCCTCAGGCCTTGCCGCACGATGGCATGGTCGTCGACGAGGACGATCCCGATCACCTGAGGCCGGGCCGGGTCCGATGTCACGGCGGCCGATTGCGTCATCGCTTCTCCTCGGTTGTCTTCGGGTTGTTGCGGTCCGGGTTGTTCTCAGCGGCACCTGTCGGCGCCAATGGAACGTTCACCGTCACCTGCACGCCGCCGAGGCGTGAGCGCCTCAACGAGAACGTCGCGCCCAACGCCTCGGCGCGGGTCGCCATGTTGCTGAGCCCTCGGTGGCTGGCCTCGGCATCGGCCCGCGATTCGATCCGCAGCAGACGACGCAACGTGAGTGGGTCGCCCGCTCCGTCGTCGGCGATGCTCAGCACCAGCCGACCACGTGTATGACGCAACCGGACCTCGACCCGCGAAGCGCGGGCATGCGAGGCCACGTTGAACAACGCCTCGCCGGCAATGCGCGCCAGCTCGTGGTCCATTTGCGGATCTCCTGGCAGGGCCCCGCCCTCGACCCTGAACGTCGCATCGAGCAGCGGCCGGTAGTGACTCACCATCTCGACGAGGATGTCGGGAAGCGTCGCCGGCGACGCGGTCTCGACCGGGTGGTGCAACGCGTAGATGGCATCACTCAGTTGCTGAACCGCCTGCTGGGTCAGGGTCTTGGCCCGGTCGAGCTCGCGCGCGATCTGTTTGGCCTGAGCACCGAGGTTGACCGTGTCGCCACGGGCGATCTCGACCGACATACCCGCACTCAGCACCAGCTGACTGACACTGTCGTGGAGCTCCCGGGCGATGCGGTGCCGCTCGGCGTCGAGGAGCTCGCGCTGATGGGCCGCGGCGAGATGGTCTTCGGTCTGTCGCAACTGGCTGGTGCGGGCGGCGAGCTCGCGGGCCTGGCTGTTTGCCTCGTCATAGAGCTGCTGTGCGCGACGGTGCAGGTCGAGCCCGGACTGATATTGCTCGGCCGTATGAAGGGCGACCGCCGCCTGGTTGGCCAGAATGCGCAACAACGAGTAGTCGCCCGGCTCCGGCGGGGAGTCGAGACCGTGCAGGACGACGAGGCTCCCGACGGGTTGGCTCTCAAGAGTCATGTTGACGCGTACCCACGCCTCGTCGGTCGCGCTCGAACGCGCGAGACCCGACCGCAAGGCACCGAGCTCACGCCGTACGGCGCGCGGGACGTCCGACTCGTTCTCGAAGGACTGGCCGTCGGCATCAATGGCGATGAATCGGGGGCGGGCGCTGGCCAGCTGCCCGTCGAAGAGTCCGAGCACCACCCACTCGGCAAAGAGATGCTCGCCGGCGGCACGGGCGATCTCGTCGAGCACCGCGCGGGGGCCTTCGCTCCTCCGGACCAGGGTGCGAGAGATCGAGTCGAGTGCACGCACAGTCCGCTGCATACGCCGGTCGGATCGGACATACTCGCGGTAGTACGACCGCTTGCCCGAACGGACGCCCGTCAGCCTTGCGAGGTCGCGGGGAGTCGGTTCGGCGGACATAATCGGGTCCTCAGAGTGCCGCGCGGAAGAGGCGCTCAATGTCGTTGACGTCGGCCGGGCGTGGATTGGTGGTCAGGCATGTGTCCAGCAGCGTCGACTGGGCCAGCGTGGGGATGTCAGACTCGGAGACCCCGAGCTCGCGTAATCCCCGCGGAACCCCCACCTCGTCACCCAGGACCCGGACGTAGTTGGCCAGCATGTCGGCGACCTCATCAGCCGGAGCATTTTGCACCGGTAGCCCGACCGCCAGCGCGACCTCGCGGAATCGCTCGGGCGCTGCTTCCGCGTTGAAGCGGATGACGTGCGAGAGCAGCACTCCGTTGACGACGCCGTGCGGTGCGTCGAGGAGACCGCCGACCTGGTGGCTCATCGCGTGGGTGGCGCCGAGGATCGCGTTGCTGAAAGCGAGGCCGGCCTCGAGGCTGCCCTGTGCCATCTTCTTGCGCCCCTCGAGGTCGCCCGGATGAGTCAGGGTGCCGGCGAGGTGGGTGCAGACGAGCCGCACGGCGTTGAGTGCGTGCGAGTCGGCAAGCGGATTGTTGGCCAGCGAGACGTATGCCTCGATCCCGTGGGTGAGCGCGTCGAGACCGGTCGCGGCATTGAGCCCATCGGGCATCGTGACGAGGAGACGGGGATCGGTGATCGAGATGTCGGGCACCAGGGCACGCCCCATGATGGTGCATTTCACCAGGCGTTTGGTGTCGGTGACGATGCAGAACTGCGACACATCGGCACCGGTCCCGGATGTGGTCGGAATCATCAGGAGCGGCGGAATCGGCCGGGTGACCTGGTCGACCCCGGTGTAGTCCAGGATCGAGCCGCCGTTGCCCGACAGGATGGCGATGCCCTTGGCGGCATCCATGGCCGAGCCGCCGCCGATGCCGATGATGACGTCGCAGCCGGAGTCGAGGTAGGCGGCGTAGCCGGCCGTGACCTCTTCGTCCTTGGGATTGGGGGTGATATTGCTCCACACCGTCGGCTTGAGTCCCGCGCCGCCCAGGTGGGTCAGCATCTCGGCAACCCAGCCGGCCTGCAGGATGCCTTCGTCTGTCACCACGAACGGCCGGCGGGCGCCGAGTCGCACGGCGGCGAAGCCGGCTTCCATCAGCGAGCCGAGGCCGAACACCACTTCGGGCGCATGGAACTTGACGATCTCGCTCTGTTCGGGATGCACGTGGCTGTTCGGCAGCCGCGCGCCCTTGTCTGCGGGCGTCATCACGGTGTCCACGTCGTCATACCGTTGGCGAAACAGTGCTGCGTAATGCAACAGTGCTTCGGAGTTGTGGCAGGACCGCCGCTTCGGGTTACACCCACGGTGTACCTCTTTCGTCGGATCATCCAACCGTACGTGTGACTATAGGCGCGTGAACCCTCCGTAGAAAGGGTTGCTACCTGCTCGAACGGGCAGGTCGACCCGTTCGGGCAGGCGTGACGGCCATTGCAACTCCTTGCTGTGCAACTAATTGCATAGTATGGTCTCCGCATGGCCCTGGAACACGCGATCCTCGTCTCGCTCGCCGAGAAGTCGGCGTCCGGTTATGACCTGGCGCGCCGCTTCGACAGGTCGATCGGGCATTTCTGGAGGGCCAGCCACCAGCAGATCTACAAGGTCCTGGCACGCATGGAGACCGAGAAGTGGGTCGAGTCCCACCTCGTCGAGCAGTCGGGGCGACCGGACAAGAAGGACTACGCGATCACCGGCGAAGGGCGCGACGAGCTCCGCCGCTGGACCGCCGAGACGACACCGCCCGAAGCGTTGCGCAGCGAGTTCGCGGTCAAGGTCCGCGGTATGCAGTTCGGCGACAGCGATGCCGTCATCGCCGACGTACGCAACCGTCGCGACCAGCACCGGGCACAGCTCGACTACTACCTCGCCGACGCGGCAAAGAATTTTCCCGATCCCACGGCAATCCCCGACGAGCTCGTTGGCGCCTACCTGGTGTTGCGCGGCGGCATACGCGCCGAGCAAGGCGGTATGGAGTGGTGCGACGAAATCCTGGCCTACCTGCGCCCGACTGATGAGGGGGCGGGACGATGAGCGCGTATGCCCACCGCCAGCACGCCCAGGCCGATGAGCACCGCGACCGTGATCAACACGGCGTGAACCCAGAAAAACGCCGTCGGCTGACTCGACCAGGCTTCGCCGTCCCACGCGCGATCGTCCTTGACGATGGCCATCGCGAAGCGCGGCCAGATCAGGACGTTGAAGGCTCCCGCGGCAATGAGGAAGCGGGCCGCATTTCTCGAGATCACCCGACCATCCCATCACATGCCCAGGAGTGCCCATGAAAGAGTTCCGCGCAGCCGTCGAGGCCGGCGACTTCGAATCGATCGGCGACCTGCTCGCCGATGACGTGGTCTTCCGCAGTCCGGTGGCGTTCAAGCCCTATGAGGGTCGCCCCATCGTGCACGCCATCCTCCGTGGCGTCGGCCGGGTGTTCAAGGACTTCCACTACATCTCGGAGATCAATGACCCCGACGGCCGGCATCACGCACTCGTGTTCGAGGCCGACGTCGACGGCGTGAGCCTCCACGGCTGCGACTTCCTGACGCTGAACGACGAAGGCAGGATCAGCGAGTTCACCGTCATGGTGCGCCCGCTGTCAGCCGCCAATGCCCTCGCCCGCGCCATGGGTGCCCAGTTCGAACAGATCCAGTCCGAGGCCGCTGCGGCCCTCTCCGGAAAGTGAATGACATGACCGAATACCCGCACCTCCTCTCGCCGCTCCAGGTCGGCACACAGACGCTGCGCAACCGCGTGATCATGGGTTCGATGCATACGGGCATGGAAGACCGGGCCAAGCATCTCGACCAGCTCGCGGCTTATTTCGCCGAACGCGCCAAGGGTGGCGTCGCGCTCGCCGTCACCGGCGGCTATGCCCCCAACTGGCACGGCTGGCTGCTCCCGGCCGGTTCGCTCATGGCATCTAAACGGATGGCCGACAAGCACCGGGTCGTGACCGATGCCGTGCACGAGCACGACGGCAAGATCGCGATGCAGATCCTGCACGCGGGCCGTTACGGCTACCACCCTTTCCAGAAGGGTGCGTCGAAGATCAAGGCGCCGATCAACCCCTTCACCCCCAAGGCCATGAGCACCAAGGAAGTCGACCGGACCGTCGACGACTTCGCCCGCGCCGCCAAGCTGGCCAAACACGCCGGCTACGACGGTGTCGAGATCATGGGCTCCGAGGGCTACCTCATCAACCAGTTCGTGACCGCCCGTACCAACAACCGCAGCGACCGTTGGGGCGGCAACGCCGACAACCGGATGCGGTTCCCCACCGAGATCGTCCAGCGCGTGCGCGAGGCCATCGGCGACGACATGCTGATCATCTACCGGTTGAGCCTTCTCGACCTCGTCGACGATGCGCAGAGCTGGGACGAGACCGTGCAGCTCGCCAAGCAGGTCGAAGCCGCCGGCGCCTCGATCATCAACACCGGCATCGGCTGGCACGAGGCCCGCATCCCCACGATCGTGACCTCGGTGCCGCGCGCGGCGTTCAGCTGGGTGACCGGCAAGCTGCGCCCCGAGGTCGGCATCCCGGTCATGGCCTCCAACCGCATCAACACCCCCGAAGTCGGCGAGGACATCCTGGCCCGCGGCGACGCCGACCTGATCTCGATGGCGCGCCCGCTGCTCGCCGACCCCGACTTCGTCAACAAGGCCGCGGCCGGCGACGGGGACCTCATCAACACCTGCATCGCCTGCAACCAGGCCTGCCTCGACCACACGTTCAAGAACAAGCGGGCGTCCTGCCTGGTCAACCCCCGCGCCGGCCACGAGACATCGCTGGTGCTGCTGCCGGTCCGTACGGCCAGGAAGGTTGCCGTCGTCGGTGCCGGTCCGGCCGGCCTCGCCGCCGCCACGGAACTGGCCGGCCGCGGTCATACGGTCGAGCTCTTCGAGGCCGACGCGGAGATCGGCGGACAGTTCCGGCTCGCGATGCAGATCCCGGGCAAGGAAGAGTTCGCCGAAACGCTGCGCTACTTCACCCGCCGCATCGAGACCACCGGCGTCAAGCTGCACCTCGGCCGCAAGGCCACCGCCGACGACCTGGCCGACTTCGACGAGATCGTCATCTCCACCGGCGTCGTCCCCCGCATACCGACCCTTGAGGGCGTCGACCACGCCAAGGTCGTGTCGTACGCCGAGGTGATCAAGGGCCACGTCGCCGTCGGCCGACGCGTCGCGGTCATGGGGGCGGGCGGCATCGGCTTCGACGTCAGCGAATTCCTGCTGCACGACACGAACGAGACGCTCGAGCACTGGATGGAGCGCTGGGGCGTCGTCGACCCCTCACTCGAACGCGGCGGCCTCGGCACCAAGCTCATGGCACCGGCCAAGCGCGAGATCACCCTGCTCCAGCGCAAGACGACCTCGTTGGGCAAGGGCCTCGGCAAGACCAGCGGCTGGGTTCACCGGGCGACACTCAAGGATTCCGGCGTCGTGATGGTGCCGGGCGTCTCGTACGACCGGATCGACGATGACGGGCTGCACATCACCCTCAACAAGGGCGAGGACAACGAGGAGTCGAAGGTCCTCGACGTTGACACGATCGTGTTGTGCACCGGCCAGGAGTCCGTACGCGAGCTCCTCGAACCCCTTGAAGCGGCCGGCAAGTCCGTCCGCGTGATCGGTGGCGCCGACGTCGCCGCCGAGCTCGACGCCAAGCGCGCGATCAAGCAGGCAACCGAGTTGGCCGCCATTCTCTGACCCAGTGGCGGTTTACCACGAGGCCGCGGCAAGCCCTCACCTAACGTGGGAAGTGTCCCGCGGGGCGTGGCTGGTTACACCGGCCTCGTGGTGAAACGACGCGGGAGGGAATGGTTGCGGGGCAAAACCAGTTGTCATAGGAGATGGCTTCTCAGCGCGCACCCCAGACCGCAGTAGGACTCCGATCTGATCGGGGTCCCATCCTCATCGCAGTGATGCTGAGCGTCGGCCTCGTCGCCATCGACGCGACGATCCTGGCGACGGCCGTACCGTCGGTAGTCAAGGATCTCGGCGGTTTCTCACAGTTCCCGTGGCTGTTCTCGACCTACCTGCTCGCCCAGGCCGTATCCGTGCCGATCTACGGCAAGTTCGCCGACATGGTCGGACGCAAACCGATCATGATGCTCGGCATCGCACTGTTCGTGATCGGCTCGGTGTTGTGCGGCGTCGCCTGGAGTATGGGGTCGCTGATCGCCTTCCGCGCCATCCAGGGACTCGGCGCCGGCGCCGTCGCGCCGATGGCCATGACGATCATCGGCGACATCTACACCCTCAGCGAACGCGCCAGGGTCCAGGGATATGTCGCCAGCGTATGGGGCGTCTCGTCGGTAATCGGCCCGACGCTCGGCGGCGTGTTCTCCGACTACCTGTCCTGGCGCTGGATCTTCTTCGTCAACATCCCGGTCGGTGCGGCGGCGGCATTCGTCCTGTGGCGCCGGTTCAGCGAAGACGTCACCCGCAAGAAGCACGCCATCGACTACACCGGCGCGGTCCTGCTCACGGCCGGTTGTTCGCTGCTCATCCTCGGGCTCCTCGAAGGCGGCGTCGAATGGGCCTGGGGCTCGGCGACCAGCATCGGCATCCTCGTCGCCGGAGTCGTTCTCCTCGTCCTTTTCGGTTTCGTCGAACGCCGCGCAGCCGAACCGATCCTGCCACCCTGGGTCTTCCGTCACCGGGTTCTCAACGGCACCGGTGCGGCCAGCCTCGTGGTCGGCGTCCTGCTGATCGGGCTGACCTCGTACGTGCCGCTGTATGCCCAGAGCATCCTCGGCCGGGGCGCCCTTGTCGCCGGTCTTGCCGTGGCCGCCCTGACTATCGGCTGGCCGATCGCGGCGGCGATCGCCGGACGTTTCTACCTGCGGATCGGCTTCCGGGACACGGCGCTCATGGGTGCGGTGTTCGTTCTCGCCGGTGCCGCCATCCTGCTCACCGTCGACGCAGGCAGCACTGTCTATCACCTGTCATTCGCCTGCTTCGTCATCGGCATCGGCCTCGGCTTCATCGCCTCGCCGGCGCTCGTCGCAGCACAGTCATACGTCGACTGGACCAATCGCGGGGTCGTGACCGGGACCAACCTGTTCGCCCGCTCCATCGGCAGCGCTGTCGGAATCGCTGCCTTCGGAGCAATCGCCAACGGGGTGGTGGCGCACCGGCTCGGCGCCAAACCGGGGAACCTCGAGGACGTGTCCCGCGGGATTCTCGAACCGGCCATCCACGATGTTTACGCTGCTGCGGCCGTCGCCGCCGTCGTGCTCCTCGCCGCCATCTTCATCATCCCACGTCGCATCACGACCGCCGATCACTGAAGACGTGCGCGGCTTCCCGGGATTGCACTCGCAGCATGTTCTGGACCATCGTCATCATCGTCGGCCTTGTGCTGGTGTTCGGGTTCTTCATCTACCTCGGCCGCAACGGAGATGGCCCCGTCGGGCCCGACGACAAGCGCAACGAGGTCCCCCCACGTGACAGTGACTTCGGCGGTTTTTTCGGGGCCTGACTATTCAAAGCGAGCCCCTCGCCGCCTATTGTCGATGCGTGGGAGTTTTGGCGGCGGTTTCGCCGCGCAAGTTCTTGAACTCATGGCGGACCATGGTCGCGTCCTGGTTCACCGCATTGCGGTCGGCCGTCGTAAACGCCGGTCCGGAGCGGGAAACCGCCCTTCTGACACTCAAGATGGTTTTGGCCACGGTACTCGCCTGGCAATTCGCGGCCCGGGTGGTTGACAGTCCGACGCCCTACTACGCGCCACTGGCCGCGCTGCTGGTGGTGGATCGCACTCTGGTTCGTTCGTTCTGGGCAAGCGCCCAGCGCCTCATTGCCGTGATCGTCGGTATGGGTATCGCGTGGCTCATCGGGTCGAGCCTCGGGGTCCATTGGTGGAGCATGGCGATGGTCATGCTCGCCGCTCTGCTCATCGGGCGATGGCGAATCCTTGGGGATCACGGCCTGCAGGTGCCCACCATGGTCCTTCTCTCGCTGCTCACCGCGAACGGAACGAGTGAGTCCTTCACCGTCATCACCATCGGCGAAACCTTCGCCGGCGGGGTCATCGGCGTGGCCACCAACGCGATCGTGTTTGCGCCCCTCCATGTAGACCAGTCCCGTGATGCGGTCGCCACCTTGACCGGCCGGGTCCATGAGTTGCTCGACGACATCTCCCGGCGGCTTCGTACGGAGTGGGACGAGGAAACAGCGATCCAATGGCGCCAACTGAGCACCGAGATCCTCGACAGCGCGCCCGACGCGAGCGATCGTGTCGCCAAGGGTCATGAAAGCACGCGGTTCAATCCCCGAGGGAATCTTCGCGAAGTTCAGATCGACTGGTCGGGATATTCGCACACCGTCAATGCTCTGCACCGAACCCAGTGGCACGTTTCCGGCATTGTCAGCACTCTTGTGGATGCGGCGGGCAGCGACGATCCGCAGCCGTGGCTTTCGGCGGCCTTCTTGTCGACGTATGCCGACGCGTTGGCGGCCATCAGTTCCGCGGTATCGCATTTCGGGCGTGACGAAGAGGGCGAGCAGGAAGCGGTCAAAGACCTCCTCGACAAGGCGACGGCCCTGCTCGACGGCCTCGAGGAACGGGTTCCCAAACTTCCCCCGGTCGATCCGGCGGCCTGGCCCGCATACGGTGCGCTCCTCATTGACGCAAAGCGGATCATCCGTGAGTTGGCACAGACCCACGAGGTCGCGGCCGTGCCGACGGACACAGGCCCGGTCCGGCGGAAGATGTTCGCGCGTTGGAGATCGTGAAATAACGTGAACCGCATGAGCAACACACACATCATCTTGCTGCGAGCCGTCAATGTCGGCGGGTCAGCCCTGCCGATGGCGGAGTTGCGCGAACTCATGGCAGAACTCGGCGCGGAAGACGTCCGGACCTACATCCAGTCGGGCAATGCCGTATGCGTGCCTCCCGGCAATCCCGACGACTTCGACCGGGACCTCGAGAAGGCGATCGAGAAGAAATACGGCTTCTTCCGCGAGGCGATCGGGCGCACACCCGCCGAGCTCAAGGCCGCCCTCGCGGCCTACCCCTTCAACGCCGCGGAGCAGCCGGGTCAACCGAAACACGCCTACATCAACTTCCTGGTCGAGCCGCCCACCAAAGAGGCGGTCAACAAGGCGAGGACCTTCGAGACCGGCGCCGACCAGTGGGAGATCATCGGCCGGGACATGCATATCCGGCACGAGCACGGAGCCGGGGCGCCCGACATGAAAGCGGTTTCGATCGCCAAGGCCCTCGGCGTTCCGGGCACCTCGCGCAACCTCAACACAGTTCGGAAGCTGATCGACCTTGCCGGCGACTGACACGCGACCGGCCGACGCGATCACGGCCCTCCTCGGCG
>JALYQD010000173.1 GCA_030856025.1 Actinomycetota bacterium | reverse complement strand
GGGTCAGGGAGTGACGTTGTGCTCGACGAGCGCGCCGTAGGGGTCGACCGGGCCGCCACCACCGGGGCGCACCTCGAGGTGCAGGTGCGGGCCGGTGACGTTGCCGGTGGAGCCGGTGTAGCCGATGACGTCGCCGGGACCGACCTGGTCGCCGGGCGAGACCGCGATGCGGCTCTGGTGGCAGTACCAGATGTCGGTGCCGTCCGGGAGCGTGATCACGGTGCGGTTGCCGTAGGCGCCTTCATAGCCCGCAGACTTCACGGTGCCACCGGCAACGGAGACGATCGTCGTGCCCGAAGGCCCGGCGAAGTCGAGGCCGGTGTGGGTCGTGGACCACAGCGAGCTGCGCTGGCCGAAGCGGCCGGTCAGGTGATAGCCGGCGACAGGAAGAACCCACTGGTTGAGCTTGAGCTCCTGAGCGCGCTTCTGGGTCTTGGCGGCAAGCTGGTCGAGCGCTTGTTCGCGCTGTTCGGCCTGGGCGTTGGCCTGCTTCTCCAGCAGATCGCGGTCAAAGTCACGGCTGATGTCGACGTTGGCGTCGCCGCCAGCGCTGGAATCACTGCCCGTGTAGTTGGCCGAAATTGTCTGGTAGTTGGAAGCAAGGGTGTTGGAATCGGTGCGCGAAGAAATAGCCACAGAACCAATGCCAGCCACGATCAGTGCAAGCGCACCGGCCATGGCTGGGGTTGGGAGAAGTTTGCGTTTGAGGCGGCGCTGTCGATTTGCTACACGTTTGCCGGTCGCCCGGGTAGGGGCTTCTCGGCTAACTTCGAGCCGGCGTTTTGGCGCAGATGACCTCACGCGTACGACCTCCGGGTTGTCTGACAGGACTCATCGACCTTATAGGAGTTCCGGGGTCATACGAAACCGGAATCCACAACTACAAGGGGTCTTGCGGCAGATTCCGCCTATATGCGGGGGCATTTGTGATGACACTCACCCGTCGAATGTGACCTGTGCCACAATCGAATGCATGGCTGGACGACGCATAGTGGTGGCAAAACCGGGCCTCGATGGGCATGATCGAGGGGCCAAAATCGTCGCCCGCGCGCTCCGGGACGCCGGTCATGAGGTCATTTACACGGGCCTGCACCAGACTCCCGAGCAGATCGTGCAGACGGCGATCGCCGAAGACGCGGACGCGATCGGGTTGTCGGTCCTCTCCGGCGCCCATATGACGTTGTTCAGGAAATTGTCCGCTCTTCTGCACGAGCGGGACGCCGAGGACATCGTGCTGTTCGGCGGCGGGATCATCCCCGACGAGGACCTGCCGGCGCTTGCCGAGCTCGGTGTGACCAAGATCTTCACCCCCGGCGCGACGACGACCGAGATTGCCGATTGGGTCAAGGAAGCGGTGCCCGACACCTCGGCTTAGAGGCCGGCAATGGACAGGGAGTTGGGCTAACGGTGTTCGTCGATGAACGCGGAGACCTTGTCGGCGACGATCGCGGGATGTGTGCGAATCACCCAATGGCCGGCGACGATGTCGATGCGGCGGACGTCGGGGGCGAATTCGGCGACGTCGTCGTAGAGCGCGGGGATGAGGAACGCGTCCTTGGTCGGCACGATGACTTGTACGGGGACCTTCGTCGTCGACCTGCTGAAGGCGGGGCGGTTGGCCCGATAGAGGTTGATGCCGTTGGCGCCATCGGAAGCGAAGGTTTCCGCCCAGTGGGCCGACTCCTCCATGTGCTGCTTGCGTGTGAGCGATTTGCGGATCCTGCCGCCGAAACGACGGAAGGCGAGTTCGGGGAGGAACGGGAGCTGGAACACGAGGATGTACCAGGAGTGTGCGGCTTGCTTGACGAGCTTGCCGAACTCGCGATTGCGTAGCCCTGATGAGACGAAATGGCCGGTCAGCTCGAGGCTGGGGCAGCTGATCGAGGTGAACGAGGCGATCCGACCGGAGAGGCGAGCGTCGGTGCCTTCTCGCGCGACCGCACCCCACAACTGCGTCCCGCCCCAGTCGTGGCCGACGAGGTGGACGGGCCCGCCGTCGGGGCGTACCCGCTCGATGACGGCGACGATGTCGTCGACGAGGCGGTTCATCCGGTAGCCCTTGCGCGAATCTGGGGCCGATGACCCGCCGGCGCCGCGGACGTCATACGTGACGACATGGAAATGGGGCTCGAGCAGAGGGACGACCCGGTCCCAGACGTCCTGGTTGTCGGGAAAGCCATGCACCAGAAGTACGGTGGGACCACCGGTGAGGCCGCTGCTGCGGACATTGAGATGCACGCCGGCCGAAGCAACCATTTGCGTTGTCATGGTGTGTCCTTTCGGGGGTGGGACCTACCCAATGAGGAAAAAATCTCGGCAAACGGATAGAGTCCAAACGCCGTACGGAGCGTATCGGACGTCAACAAAGGACGGACATCACCGTGGATTTGATGGAATACCAGGCGAAGGAACTCTTCGCCAAGCACGACGTACCAGTAACCCTGGGAATCGTCGCCAATACTCCTGACGAGGCGAAGGCCGCTGCAGAGCAGCTCGGTGTCGTCGTCGTCAAGGCTCAGGTCAAGGCCGGAGGCCGCGGAAAGGCCGGCGGCGTGAAGCTGGCCAAGACCCCGGATGAAGCCAAGGCACACGCCGAAGCCATCCTCGGTATGGAGATCAAGGGCCTCACCGTCAACCGCGTACTCATCGCGCCGGCCGCGGACATCGTCGAGGAGTACTACTTCTCGTACCTGCTCGATCGGTCGAACCGCAACTACCTCTGCATCGCCAGCGTCGAGGGCGGCGTGGAGATCGAAGAGGTCGCCAAGACCAACCCCGACGCCGTGCGGCAGACCTCCATCGACCCGCTCGTGGGTGTCGATGAGGAGAAGGCACGCGAAATCGTCGCCGACGCAAAGTTCCCGGCCGAGCTCGTCGACCAGGCCGTCAACCTCGTCCAGAAGCTGTGGGACGTCTTCGTCAAGGAAGACGCCACACTCGTGGAGGTCAACCCGCTTGCCCGTCTTTCCGACGGCACCCTGGAAGCCCTCGACGGCAAGGTCTCGCTCGATGAGAACGCCGAGTTCCGTCATGAAGACCACGCGGCATTCGAGGACAAGGCAGCTGCCGACCCGCTTGAAGCCAAGGCCAAGGCCAAGGGCCTCAACTACGTCAAGCTCGACGGTGCCGTAGGCATCATCGGCAACGGCGCCGGGCTGGTCATGTCGACTCTCGACGTCGTCGCGTATGCGGGCGAAGCCCACGGCGGCGTCAAGCCGGCCAACTTCCTCGACATCGGCGGAGGAGCTTCGGCGCAGGTCATGGCCGACGGTCTCGACGTCATCCTCCATGACAGCCAGGTCAAGAGCGTCTTCGTCAACGTCTTCGGTGGCATCACGTCTTGCGACGCGGTGGCCAACGGCATCGTCGGAGCCCTTGAGATCCTAGGCGACGAGGCCACCAAGCCGCTCGTCGTCCGCCTCGATGGCAACAACGTCGAGGAGGGTCGCCGGATCCTCGCCGAAGCGAACCACCCGCTCGTGACCCTCGTCGAGACCATGGACGGCGCCGCTGATCGTGCCGCCGAACTGGCAAACCAGTAGAGCAAGGACTGACATGTCGATTTTCCTCAACAAAGACTCCAAGGTCATCGTCCAGGGCATCACTGGCGGCGAAGGCACGAAGCACACCGCTTTGATGCTGAAGGCCGGCACGAATGTCGTGGGCGGCGTCAACGCCCGAAAGGCCGGGACCACCGTCAACCACGTCGATGCCGACGGTCAGAGCGTCGAGCTGCCCGTGTTCGGCACCGTCAAGGAAGCCATTGAAAAGACCGGTGCCAATGCATCGGTTGCCTTCGTGCCACCGCCGTTCACCAAGGACGCCGCGATCGAGGCCATCGATGCCGAGATCGGCCTGCTCGTCATCATCACCGAAGGCGTGCCCGTGCAGGACACGGCCGAGTTCTGGGACTATGCGCAAGGCAAGAAGACCCGCATCATCGGTCCGAACTGCCCAGGCATCATCACCCCGGGCGAAGCCCTTGCAGGCATCACGCCCTCCAATATCAGTGGCCCCGGTCCGGTCGGACTCGTGTCCAAGTCGGGCACGCTGACCTACCAGATGATGTTCGAGCTGCGCGATTTCGGTTTCACCACCGCGATCGGCATCGGCGGCGACCCGATCGTCGGGACCACCCACATCGACGCGCTCGAAGCGTTCGAAGCCGACCCTGACACCAAGGCGATCGTGATGATCGGCGAGATCGGCGGCGACGCCGAAGAGCGGGCAGCCGAATACATCAAGGCCCACGTGACCAAGCCGGTCGTCGGCTACGTCGCGGGATTCACCGCCCCCGAGGGCAAGACGATGGGCCACGCCGGCGCCATCGTCTCGGGCTCCTCAGGCACGGCGCAGGCCAAGAAGGAAGCGCTCGAAGCTGCAGGCGTGAAGGTCGGCAAGACTCCCTCGGAGACTGCCGAGCTCATGCGGGAGATCCTGAAGTCGCTCTAGTCGAGCAACGACTTCGCTCAAGCAACGAGAAGGGCCCCGGGACGACAGCCCCGGGGCCCTTCTCTTGTCGTCCAGCGGCTACTGCATGTAGATGAGGCGTTGGCCGGAACGCTCGACCAGCTGCTCGAACTCCTTGCGGCTGATGTCGAACTTGTCGGCAGATGTGAACGTCACCTGCGCGACGTCCCTGTCACGGCGGATCAGTGCCATGCGGTAGTAGATCTTGGCCTTCTTGTCGACCTCGAAGCCGACCCGCCAAGCCTTGCCGCTGGTGGTGTCGGTCTTGATGGTCTTGCGTTGGTCGAGCGAAGCCGAGAGGTTGGCCTTCGGGCACTTCTCCACGGTCTTGCCGACATTGTCGACGAACTTCTTGGCCTCCTCGTCGGAGTCGAACCGGGCCGTGGTCTCGGCGACGCCGAACTCCTGGGGGAGTTCCTTGGCCTCGGGGATCAGGAACACGCGGGAGTTCGCATAGGCGACGCCCTTGCCGGTGAAGTCGGCCTTGTCGCACAAGGTGGCGGCGGGATTCTTCTTGGTCTCGACCGGATCGGTGCCGGCCCAGACCTTGTCGACGGAGGCGACCGGCGGCAGGTCGACGATACCGAGGAAGGACGGCGCCTTGTCGGTGACCGGCGGATTGGCCCTGAGCACCTGTATGTCGTTGGTGCACGTGCCGCCGCTGTCCACGCACAACCGTGAGACCGAGGTGTTGAGGGTGCGGGCGAACTCTTCGATGGAGGGACCCTTGGACGAATCGACCTCATGGACAAGAGTGCTGGTGACGGTGCCCGAATGACTCAGGCCGACCGTGAAGGTGCGCTCGGGGAATCGGTGACTGCGAAGCCGCATGATCTGGAAGTCGCCGAAAGGCCGCTTCACCGTGTAGGAGTCGACGAGCTGCACGCGGGGATGCTCGCAATTGGAGTACCAGCGCACCAGCCGTTTGTAGGCGTCTTCGGCGTCTTCGTCGCTCCTGGAGACCTCGATGGCCTGGGCAAGGCGTTCGTGGTCGAGCTTGCCGGTGTCATAGGTGCGGACGAACACGCGAAGCGGGTCGGGGTCGGCGAACCGCTTGGTGGGGCACGTCGCATACGGCATCTTGTTGTCGACGTCCTTGTCGGTGCTGACGATCTTCCACTTGCTCTCGGGATCGAGCTTCTTGACCTGGGCGACGGACAACAAATTGCTGTCGTCGAGCTTTTGCGCCATCAGGACCTGGTCGGGCCGTTCGGCGCCGATCTTTTCCCTCGACGGGAGCTCGGCGCTCCGCGCGAGTGACTCGCCGTCGGTGATCGCGAATCCGCCGAGCACGATGAACGCGATGGCGGCAGCCACGAGGGCGACGGTGTTGCGCTGCCGGCCGCGTTTGGCCAGGGTCCGCACTTTTGCTGCCGGCGGCATTTCCAATGTCGTGGTGATCGTGTTGAGGTCGTGCATACGGCGTTCGATCTGGTCGATGCTCTGGCCGAGCTTCTGTTCGAGCTTCGACAAAGCCGTCGTGACGTTCTCGATGCCTTCCTCGGCGGGCAGCCCGACCTCGTGGGATGCCTCCTCGAGGTCGATGTCGCCCAGAGTCATCAGCGCGATGAGGCGCCGGTCGTCGCTGCTGAGGCTGCCGAGGGCTTCGAGCAGCTCGGTGTCGCTGTCGTCCTCGTGCTTGCGCCGCAACGGGTGGGTGCCGCGGCTGAGAGCCGTGAGCTTCCAGGCCTCGGTCCGGACATAACCGAGCGGGTTGTGGTTGCGGATCTTGGACCAGTCGCGCCACGCGCGCCTATAGGCGTCGATGGTGGCTTCGTGGGCGACCTGTCGATCGCCACAGACGGCGTAGGTCACCTGAAGGGCCTGTGCAGAGGTCGCCGAGTAGAAACTGTTGAACTCGTCGACACGAGTCATGTTCAGCCTCCAGTGGTAGATCGGCGTGCCTTCGTGCAGCGTGGCAACTTTACAGGGAGGATGATCGGGATGCCTCAACCGACCGAACCCCCCTACCTTCGTCCTGCCATCGGCACGGCGCTCGTTTCGACATTCCTCGGACTGCTTTTGACCTGCGCTTTCGTGGGATTGGGTTGGCGGGGCGACCGCGCCGATTCGTTCTTCGGCGTGGTCAATGGCGGCGTCCGGGCGTGGCTCGTCTCACACGGATCGGGTATCGCCGTCGACGACATACCGATCAACGCAGTCCCGTTGGGCGCTGTCGCGCTCGCCGTGGGGCTCGTCGTCTGGGTCGCCGGCAAATGCCTCGACGAACCGCTCGAGGAGGTCGGCCCCTTCATCGCCGTGACGGCCGGCACGTATGGCGTCATCGCCGCCCTGCTGTCGGTGGCGACCAACACCGGTGACCTGTCGACAAGCATGCTGCGGGGCACGGTTGTCGCCGTCCTCGTGGCCGCTGCCGGCGCTGCCCTGGGTGTCGCACGCAAGAACGGCGGTCTCAGGACACTGCTGGTGACCGACAACGCCGACGTCGGGGCAGTCCTGGCCGCGGCGTGGTCGGGGATGGTCGCTCTCCTGGGCGCCGGCCTCGCGCTCTTCGTGGTGATGTTCGTCCTCAACATCGACCGCGCCAGCGACCTCTGGGCCGCGCTGGACCCTGGACTGGTCGGTGGACTCTCGCTCGCCGCCGGTTGCGCCCTCGTCATCCCCAATCTCGCGCTGTGGGCGACGTCGGCCCTGCTCGGCCCCGGATTCGCCCTCGGCGCGGACACCTCGGTCGACCTCACCGGGGCCTATCTGGGCGCGGTCCCGGGCCTGCCGTTGTTCGCCGCACTGCCCGGTCCGGGTGTATTTCCCGGCTGGATCTTCATCCTCGGACTCCTTCCGCTCGTGGCCGGGGGCGCTGCCGGATGGAACCTCAAGACGGCCACCGGACGGCCCCTGCTGGAACGGATTGCACTTGGTGCCGCCGCCGGCGCGGTCGCCGGGCTGGCCTGTGGCATCCTCATCGCCGTTTCGGGCGGTGCCATCGGTCCGGGCCGTATGTCCGTGGCCGGACCGCCGCGCGTCGCGCCGGCCCTCGTTGCCATAGGCGTATTGGCATTGGGCGGGGCAATTGCCGCTGCGCTCGGGCACTATCGTGTAGCCCGTGCCCACAACAGCCCGACTGGTCGTCCTCGTCTCCGGCGCCGGCACAAATCTCCAAGCGCTGATTGACGCATCCGCCGACTCAGCCTACGGCGCAACGATCGTTGCTGTGGGTTCGGACCGCCCCGACGTCGAGGGCCTGGCCCGCGCCGAACGCCACGGCATCGAGACCTTCGTCCTCCCGACCGCCGACTACGACGACCGGGCCGACTGGGACATTGCGCTCACCGAGAAGGTCTCGTCGTTCGAGCCCGGCCTCGTGGTCCTCGCCGGGTTCATGAAACTGACCGGCCCGGCCTTCCTCGGTGTGTTCGGCGGCCGCACCGTCAACACGCATCCGGCACTGTCGCCATCGTTTCCCGGTATGCACGGGCCGCGGGACGCACTCGCCTACGGCGTCAAGATCACCGGGGCGACGCTGTTCGTCGTCGACGAGGGCATCGACACCGGCCCCATCGTCGCCCAGGTCGCCGTCCCGGTCCTCGACGATGACGACGAGGAGACGCTGCACGAACGAATCAAGGCCAGCGAGCGCGCGATGCTGGTCGAATGGGTCGGAAAGCTGGCACGAGAAGGCCCCGAAAATGTGTTGAGTGCAATCGACAACCGAGCAGTGCGACTGGAGAAAAACACGTGAACCAAACCAACCCTGACCGACGCATGATCAAGCGGGCCCTGATTTCGGTCTACGACAAGACCGGTCTCGCCGAGCTCGCGTCGGATCTTCACGCGGCGGGCGTCGCCATCGTGTCGACCGGATCGACTGCCAAGACGATCGAGGCCGCCGGCGTGCCGGTCACACCGGTCGAAGAGCTCACCGGTTTCCCCGAATGCCTCGACGGCCGCGTCAAGACCCTCCACCCGCGCGTCCACGCCGGCATCCTCGCCGACTCGCGGCTCGAATCGCACACCAAGCAGCTTGCCGATCTCGAGATCGAGCCCTTCGATCTCGTCGTCGTCAACCTCTACCCCTTCCGTGAGACCGTCCTGTCCGGCGCGTCGCCCGACGAATGCGTCGAGCAGATCGACATCGGCGGGCCCTCGATGGTGCGGGCGGCCGCCAAGAACCACCCGTCCGTCGCGATCGTCGTGTCCCCAGATCGCTATGACGACCTTCGGGCAGCCGTTGCAGACGGTGGGTTCACCTTCGACCAGCGCAAGCAGCTCGCCGCACAGGCATTCGCGCACACCGCGTCATACGACGTCGCCGTGGCGTCCTGGTTTGCCGGCACGTATGCCCCCAGCGCCGACGGTTGGCCCGAATTCACCGGTGCGACGTGGGACAAGAGCGCCGTGCTGCGATACGGCGAGAACCCGCACCAGCCGGCCGCGCTTTACAAGCATTGGCGTGGGGGACTGGCCGCGGCCGAGCAGCTGCACGGCAAGGAGATGTCCTACAACAACTATGTGGACACCGACGCCGCCCGCCGTGCCGCCTATGACTTCGCCGACCCTGCCGTGGCCATCATCAAGCACGCCAACCCCTGTGGCATCGCTGTCGGTCATGACATTGCCGAGGCACACGCCCGCGCCCATGCCTGCGATCCGGTGTCGGCCTTCGGCGGCGTGATCGCGTCCAACCGCGCCGTCAGCGTCGCGATGGCCAACCAGATCGCCGAGGTCTTCACCGAGGTCGTCGTCGCCCCTGAGTACGAGACCGGCGCGGTCGACATCCTGGCGGCCAAGAAGAACATTCGCATCCTGCTCTGCCCCGAGGACAAGAACCCGGACCAGGTCGAGTTCCGGGGCATCAGCGGTGGAGTCCTGGTCCAGCGCGTCGACCGCGTCGATGCGCACGGCGACGACCCGAATGCCTGGACGCTCGTGTCCGGCGAAGCGGCCGACGCGACGACATTCGCCGACCTGCGTTTCGCCTGGACCGCCGCCCGCGCGGTGAAGTCCAACGCGATCCTGATTGCCAAGGACGGCGCGTCCGTGGGTGTCGGCATGGGTCAGGTCAACCGGGTGGACTCGTGCCGGCTCGCTGTCGAAAGGGCCGGAGCAGAGCGTGCCGCCGGCGCCGTAGCGGCTTCGGATGCGTTCTTCCCGTTCGCCGATGGCCTCGAGGTGCTCATCGAAGCCGGCGTCAAGGCCGTGGTGCAACCGGGTGGTTCGGTGCGCGACGACGTCGTCATCGAGGCGGCCAAAGCCGCCGGCATCACGATGTATTTCACCGGCACCCGGCACTTCTTCCACTAGGTGCATTCGCTGATGCCAGGTCGTGGTGGTCGTGTCTGACCGCCTCGTCGGAGCGGTGTTCGTCGCCATCTCGGCGGCAGCATTCGGTTCGATGGCGATCTTCGGGGTCTGGGCCCAGGACGATGGCATCGACACGCCGACTGTGCTCTTCGTGCGGTTCTTCGCCGCGGCGCTCATCCTCGCGGGTGTGCAGTATGCGCGGGGCATACCGATGCCGGCGTTCAGGCGCTGCTTGCCGGTCGCGGCGATGGGCGCGATCGGCTACGTAGGCCAGTCCTACTGCTACTTCCTCGGTCTCGAGCACGCCGACGCGAGCCTCATTGCGCTGCTGCTCTACCTGTACCCGGCCTTCGTCGCGATCCTCGCGGCGGTGTTCCTGCGCGAACGCATCGGGCCAGTAACGGCCTCCGCGCTGGTGCTTGCACTTGTCGGCATGGCCCTTGTCGTGGGCGGCGGCAATGGCGAAGTGATCGGCTACGCGCTGGGCATCGGCGCCGCCGTCATCTATTCGGTCTACATCACCGTGGGTGCGATCGCTACCGACGGCCTCGACGCGATCGCGGTGGCTACCGTCGTCTGCATTGCCGCGGCCGTCGTGACCGGTGGCATCGTGCTCGCACGCTTCGCGGCGGGGGAGCCGGCCCAGCTTCCGGAGTCCTCACGGGGCTGGGTCTCGCTCGGGGCGATCGCTGCCATCTGCACAGCGCTTGCGATCATCATGTTCTTCGCCGGCATGGCGCGACTCGGAGCCACCTCGACGGCGGTGATGTCTACGCTCGAGCCTGTGGTCACGGTGGCGCTCGCGACCTGGTTGCTGAACGAAAGCCTTTCGGCCGTTCAGGCCGTTGGCGCGGTCGTGGTCATCGCGGCCGTGGTGGCTCTCGCGCTGTCGCACCGACCGGTTGCCGTGCAACCGTCGACGCCGGTCTAGATACCTAGTCCGTCGAGGACGACCGCACCAGGCAGCAAGGACAGTGCCGATCCTGGGAGCACGAGCTTGGATCGGCGCATTCCGCTGCCGACGATGACCCATTCACGTCCGGCCACCTCCCGATCGATGAGTATCGGCCATGTCGTCGGCAGTCCGACCGGGGTGATGCCTCCATAC
>JALYQD010000142.1 GCA_030856025.1 Actinomycetota bacterium | reverse complement strand
CCCATCACCTGCTCTGGCACTCCCGAGGCGGACCCACCGATATCGACAACGGTGCCCTCTTCTGCTTCTACCACCACCATTTGCTGCACAACGGCGAATGGGACGCCCGCATGGGAGCCGACGGCATTCCCGAAGTCATCCCACCCACCCGCATCGACCCAATGCAGCAACCCATACGCCACGACAGATTCGCGGCCAGACAAATCATTTGAGCGATATCGGGAGAACTCTGCCTGCTTGGCACGCCCTCTACAGTGAAGACGTGGATGCCGAACCGACTCCCCTGGACCTGGGCAGACTTCTCGAGTTCACATCCGACGACTCGTTTCCCTCCACCGACGCTCGCCAGTTGCGCCAGGACTTCACCCGCTTCATGATGCGCTACAAGTTCGGCATGGAAGAGGTCGTCACCAAGATCTCGATCCTGCGGGACGAGTTCGCCCACCTCCATGACGACAACCCGATCGAGAACCTCTCATCACGCCTCAAGCGGCCGGACAGCATCGTCGAGAAGATGCAACGCAAGGGCACCCGGCCGACATTCGCCTCGATCCAGGAGACGATCACCGACATCGCCGGCGTGCGGGTCACGTGCAGCTTCGTCTCGGACGTCCGCCAGGTGTTCGACCTGCTCGCCGCCCAGAGCGACATCACGATCATCGCGGTGCGCGACTACATTGCCGAGCCCAAGCCCAACGGCTACCGCAGCCTGCACACGCTCCTCGAGGTCCCGGTGTTCCTCACTGACGGGCCCGTCCCCGTGGTCGTGGAGGTGCAGTTCCGGACCATCGCCATGGACTTCTGGGCCAGTCTCGAGCACAAGATCTACTACAAGTACCGCGAGGAAGTGCCCCAGGAGCTGCTCGACGGGCTCCGCGAAGCCGCTGACACGGCCGCGTCACTCGACTCGACGATGGAGCGACTCCGTACGGAGGTCAAGAGTCTCGGTGAGCTCCCGGACTCGCTGAAGGAGGAGTTCCGCACCGGTCAGGAGCTCGTGCCGGACGAGCGACTGCTCAAGCGCTTGCGCGACCTCGCCGACGACTGAGACACCGGTCAGAGAAGGACGTTGGACAGGTCGTATTTCACGACCTCTTCGAGCTGGCCGTAGCCGCACGATTCAGGTTCGCGATCCGGGCGCCAGCGCTTGAACTGCGCCGTATGCCTGAACCGGGTGCCCTCCATGTGTTCATAGCCGACTTCGGCCACACGTGTCGGCGCCAGCGGCACGAAGCTCAGATCCTTGCCGGCGCTCCACCGGCTGGTGCCACCGGGAAGACGGTCGTTGGTGTGCGCGTCGTCGTCCTGCCAGCCCGCCCACGGGTGATCGTCGAAGTCCACCCGGAGCTTGTCGAGCTCCTCGACCAGCTCGGCACGGCGGGAGTCCGAAAACGAGGCGGCGACGCCGACATGTTGCAGCGCGCCATCGTCGTTGTACAGACCCAGCAACATCGAGCCCAGCAGCGGCCGCGCGGCGGTCGACGTCTTGTGCAGCCGGTAGCCGGCGACGACGACATCGGCGGTGCGGGCGTGCTTGATCTTGAGCATGGTCCGCCCGTTGGGGGCATACGACTTGCCGAGTGGCTTGGCGACGACCCCGTCGAGGCCGGCGCCTTCGAACTGGTCGAACCACTCTTGCGCCGTCGCCGGGTCGGTCGTCGTGCGCGTGAGGTGGATAGGCGACTTCGCCTTGGCGAGTGCGAGTTCGAGCTGCCGGCGACGGGTGGAGAACGGCTCGTCCATAAACGAAACGTCATCTAGGGCGAGCAGATCGAATGCCACGAACGACGAAGGCATTTCTGCCGCCAGCATCCTGACCCGGGAATCGGCCGGATGGATGCGTTCGGACAACCGCTCGAACTCCAGCCGGTCGCCGATCGCGACGAAGATCTCCCCGTCGAGCACGCACCGATCGGGAATGTTGTCCTTCAGCGCTTCGACGAGCTCGGGGAAATAGCGATTGAGCTCCTTCGTCGACCGGCTGGCGAGGACGACCTCGTCACCATCGCGGAAGACCAGGCACCGGAAGCCGTCCCACTTGGGCTCGAACGACAGTCCTCCGTCGAAGGCTTCGGGATCGGGGATCCCCTTCACCGACTTGGCCAACATCGGTTTGACGGGCGGCATCACCGGGAGCTGCATCACGGCCTCGTTTCGGGGTGGGCGGATGCCGATCAGCCTAGGGCAGATGGCCGCCTCCGGCGAGGGTCGACAGCGCCCGGAATGCCAGTCGCTGAACGGCGTCCACCCCTCCCTACACTGGTCGGGTGACTCAGCCCGCCGTCGAGGTCCTCGACCTCGCCATGCAATATGGCGCGGTGACCGCAGTCGACGGCCTCAGCCTCACCGTTTCCCCGGGCACCGTGACGGCGATCCTCGGCCCCAACGGAGCCGGCAAGACCACGACGATCGAGACCTGCGAGGGCTTCCGCAAGCCGCAGTCCGGTTCTGTACGCGTGCTCGGTCTCGATCCGCGTGCGGATGCCCGTGAGCTACGGCCCCGCGTCGGCGTCATGCTCCAGAACGGCGGCTCCTGGTCGGGTGTCCGTGCTCACGAGATGCTGCGGCACATCGCGTCGCTCCACGCCCATCCCCTCGACGTCGACGCCCTGATCGACCGACTGGGTCTCGGATCTTGCGGCCGCACGCCATTTCGCCGTATGTCCGGGGGCCAGCAGCAGCGACTCAGCCTCGCGATGGCAATCGTCGGCCGGCCTGAGCTCGTGTTCCTCGACGAGCCGACCGCGGGGCTCGACCCGCAGGCACGCCGGGCGACCTGGGACATCGTCAGGGAGCTCCGTGACAACGGCGTGACCACGGTCCTCACCACCCATTTCATGGACGAAGCCGAATTCCTCTCCGATTTCATCCACATCGTCGACTCCGGCAAGGTCATCGCTTCGGGCACACCGGCCGATCTCAGCGGATCCGGTGCCCGCAACACGGTGCGATTCACCGCGCGGCCGGGCCTCGACATCGTCAGCCTGATGGCGGCCCTACCCCCCGAAACCAAGGTCGAGGAGACCGGTTCTGGCGCCTACGTCATCTCCGGCACCGTCGATCCCGACCTCCTCGCCACCCTCACAGCCTGGTGCGCCACCCACGGCATACTCGCCGAATCCATGCTCGTGGAGCGCCAGACCCTCGAGGACCGGTTCCTCGACCTGACCGGAAGGGCGTTGCGATGAGCCTCGACTTCGCACCACGTCCCGGCGCCGCTCCCCTGCCGGCCATGATCCGGGCCCAGACCGGCATCGAGCTGCGGCTCCTGCTGCGCAACGGCGAACAGGTGCTGCTCGCCCTCGTCATACCCATGCTCCTGCTCTTCGCCGGCACCCATTCGGACCGGGTCGTCGACCTCGGCTCCGGACGACCGATCGACATCATCGCGCCCGGCGTGCTCGCCCTCGCGGTGTTGTCGACATCGTTCACGTCGCTGGCGATCGCCACCGGGTTCGAGCGACGGTATGGAGTCATCAAGCGCCTCGGCGCCTCACCGCTCCCCCGCCACGGGCTCATGCTCGGGAAGATCGGCGCCGTCCTCATCGTGGAAGCGCTGCAATTGACGGTGTTGTCGCTCGTGGCGATCGCCCTCGGCTGGGATCCTCATGGCGGCATCGCGGCGATCGGCTGGCTCGTGCTCCTCACCTTGTTTGGCACCGCCGCCTTCGGAACCCTCGGCCTGCTCATCGCCGGCACCCTCCGCGCCGAAGCCACCCTCGCCGTCGCCAACCTCGTCTACGTCCTGCTGCTCGTCGGCGGTGCCGTGCTGGTGCCGCTGAGCCGCTACCCCGACAGCGCGCGCACCGCGCTCGAATGGCTGCCCTCGGGCGCCCTCAGCCAGGGCCTTCGCGACGTGTTCGACGGCTCCGCGCCCGGCATCTTCCCGATCGGCGTACTGCTTATCTGGGCGGTTGTCGCCGGCACCCTCGCAACCAAGACCTTCGAATGGGAGTGACAGTGGGCTTCCGCAACCCCGACCGCCGTTTTGCGCTCCGCTGGGCGTGGGCCTCGCTCATCGCCAACGCCACGCTCGTGCTCACCGGGGGGCTCGTGCGCCTCACCGGCTCAGGGCTCGGCTGCCCGACGTGGCCCAAGTGCACCGACGACTCTTTCGTCCCGCACCGCGCCCTCGGCATCAACGGCGTCATCGAGTTCGGCAACAGGATGCTCACCTATGTCCTCGTCGCCGTTGCGATCGCCACGTTCCTCGCCGTATGGCGATGGGCCGGTGCCGACCGGTCGATGCGCCGACTCGTCATCCTGATGGGCCTCGGAATCCCGTTCCAGGGTGTCATCGGCGGCATCACTGTGCTGACCGACCTCAATCCGTGGATCGTCTCGCTCCACCTGTTGTTGTCGATGGCACTCGTCGCCGCGTCGGTCCTGCTCGTCATACGTGTCCGCGGTGGCGGCGGGGAGCCCCTCGACGCCGTGCAGGTCTGGCTCGTCCGGACGACCTATGTCGTGTTGTGGGTCGTCATCTACATCGGCACCATCGTCACCGGCAGTGGTCCGCATGCCGGCGATGCCGAGGCGCCTCGCAACGGTCTCGATCCCGCGGCCCTCAGCCAGCTCCATGCAGATGTCGTGTTCCTCCTGATCGGCCTGACCGTCGGTTGCTGGGTGGCACTTCGTTCGTCCGCGCCGCTGGCAGCCCGGGCCGCCCTGATCGTGCTCGTCATCGAGCTGGCTCAAGGGCTGATCGGGTTCGTCCAGTACGCGACCGACCTTCCGATCGCCTTGGTTGCGGCCCACCTCGTCGGCGCCGCCATTCTCATTGCCGCTGGCACGCACCTGTTGCTGGTGGCTTCGCCCCGGGCTGCCGCCAAGACGGATCAGCTCGACGGTTCGACCGATCTCGAGGGTTCGCGGTAGCAACAGCTGCCTAAGACGTCAGTCGTCGTCGATGGCGCGGAGCTCGTAGCCGGCCGTGTATTTGTGTTTCGGATCAAGCTCGACGATGAGGTCGACCAGGGCATGGTGGATCTCGATGAGCCGGTCAGTATCACCGTTGGCGACCAGATCCATACCCGTGTCGACGGGGGCCGAACCACTGGCCGAAGTCTGGTTCGTCGCGGAAGCGCTTAGCGAACGCGGCATAGCCGGCCACATGCGGGACGCGCAGACCGCTTTCGGGGACGACCTCCCACGAGAACATCAGCTCGCCGATCGCCCGCTGCTCGGCGTTGAAGAAGAGGAATCCCTCGCTGTTCTCGCTGCGGCGAAGGGTTTGCAGCACGCCGTCAACGCGTTCCTGGACGGTTTCGTCCCGTCGCCCCTCGCCGCTGGAGGTCAGGACGGCCTGGCGCCGTGCCTCGATCCAGCCGAAGTAGTGCGCGAAGAGGAAGGCCGTGCTGGTGACGGCGTAGTCGCCATGGCTTTCGTACCGTTTGACCAGCGGTACCCAGCCGGTCTCCACGATGTTGAAGATTCGCGACTGCAGCTCGGCCGCGGCCTGGCGAGCGGCTCATAGACACGCTCGGCGGCAGCTCTTCCTGGCGACGCTCGCGTTCGTCCTCGAGGTCATGGCTGATCCGGGCGGTGCGCACCGAGAACAGGCCCGAAACGACCACGCTCGCCACACTCAGGATCATCGCGAGGACGCCCAGCGTCGTCTGGTTGGACATGACCGAATCCTAGTGGCGGGCGGGCGCCTGCAGACGACTCTTTGGCGAACGCGGTAGCCCGAAAGATCCGTCAAACCGTCAGGGCCGGAGCATCGCCCGGCAGCCCTCGCCGTCGGCGCAACCGGGCTGGAGCACGAATCCCCGGGACGCGTATGCCGTCAGGGCGGCCTCGTTGCCGTCGATGACCCGAAGACTCACCGGAGAACCGTCGGCCCAGCCGATGACCGTATCGATCAGACCGCCGCCGATCCCCTGGCGTCGGGCTTCGGGGGCGACCCACATCGAGATGAGCTCGACGCCGGCATCCGTCGGGCCGGCGCCGACCAGACCGACCGGTGTCGAACCCTCATAGGCGAGGAAACAAGCTCCCGGGGAGGAAAGCCGTGCCCGCCAATTGGCTTCGGTGTCCCGGTCCCCGGTCCACATCGTCACGGAGGTGGCGAACGCCTCGGGGTTCTCGGTGAGCGACCGCTGCCGGACCAGGCGCCAATCGGCCCAGTCATCGGGACCGACTTCGACGATGCTCATGCACTCATTCTGCGACACCGGTGTTGGCGGTGGGCTTGCACCCACTTCGGAGAATCAAAGGTGGGTCCGCACCCACGCAGAGCTGGTGCATACCCACCGCCGAACGCAAAGGGTGGGTGCATACCCACCGCCAAACGTGGGCGGGCTGCTCAGCGCAGGAAGGGATCAACCGCGGCGGCGACGAACAGCAACGCGAGGTAGGCGTTGGACCAGTGGAAAAGCCGCATCGGCTTGATGACGGCGAGTGACTCGCTGTCCTGCGCCCGCGCCTTGAGGCCGTGGGCCTCGACGAGGAAAGCTCCACCGAGTGCCAGGGCAGCGAACGGGTAGAACCAGCCGGTCGGCGTGATCGGCCACAACAGCAGCGAGGTCGCGACCATGACCCAGGAGTAGATGACGATCTGCTTGGCGACGTCCTTCGACGAGGCGACCGACGGCAGCATCGGGACACTGGCCGCGGAGTAGTCCTCGCGGTAACGCATCGCCAGCGACCAGAAGTGCGGCGGCGTCCAGAAGAACACGACCATGAACAGCACGACGGGTGCCCACGCGAGCTCGTTGGTGATCGCGGTCCAGCCGATGAGGGCCGGGAAGCAACCGGCGGCCCCGCCCCAGACGATGTTCTGCGAAGTACGGCGCTTGAGGATCATCGTGTAGCCGACGACGTAGAAGACGTTGGCCGCGAGAGCAAGGAGCGCTGACAACGGGTTGACGAGCTCCCATAGCCACACGGTCGAGACGACCCCGAGGAGGAGTCCGAAGATGAGGGCGTTGCGGGTCGACACGCGGTGTCGCGGCAACGGTCGCCGCTGGGTCCGGCGCATCAATTGGTCGATGTCGGCGTCGACCACGCAGTTGAGGGCGTTGGCGCTTCCGGCCGACAGTGTGCCGCCGATAACGGTCCAGGCGACGAGTCCCAGCGGGGGCACTCCCTGCTCGGCCAGGAACATCACCGGGACGGTCGTGAGGAGCAGGAGCTCGATGATCCGGGGCTTCATCAGGGCGACGTATGCGCCGGCCACATCACGGAGCGAGGAGGTACGACTGCGGGACGCCGCATTCACAGGCGTAGAGAAATCAGGATCCACCGCAGTCACGTACTGGAGTCTAATGCCACGCGAGTAGTCTCTTACCGATGGCTCGGTTTAGCCGGCCGGCGACGTACACACACGATGAGCAGGAGCCCGCGCTGTGACGACAGCTAACAAGTCCCTGGAGTGGAACGACCTCGACAAATTGGCTGTTGACACAGCCAGACTCCTCGCCGCCGACGCGGTGGAAAAGGTCGGAAACGGTCACCCCGGCACGGCGATGAGCCTCGCGCCCGCCGCCTATCTGATCTACCAAAAATTGATGCGACACAACCCCGCGGATCCGCATTGGATCGCGCGGGACCGCTTTGTGCTCTCCTGCGGGCACTCCAGCCTCACGCAATACGTCCAGCTCTACCTGGCCGGCTATGACGTGACGCTCGACGACCTCAAGAGCCTGCGCACATGGGGCAGCAAGACCCCCGGTCACCCCGAGTACAGCCACACGCCCGGCGTGGAAGTCACCACCGGCCCCCTCGGCCAAGGTGTCGGCAACGCGGTCGGTATGGCGATGGCCGCCCGCCGCGAACACGGCCTGTATGACCCCGAGGCCCCTCTCGGCGAGAGCATCTTCGACCACCACGTCTACGTCATCTCCTCCGACGGAGACCTGGAAGAAGGCATCTCGGGCGAAGCGTCCTCGCTCGCCGGCCACCAGCAGCTCGGCAACCTCACCGTTCTGTACGACGACAACCAGATCTCGATCGAGGACGACACCGATGTGGCGTTCTCCGAAGACGTCGCCAAGCGCTACGAGGCCTACGGCTGGCACGTCCAGACGGTCGACTGGACCAACGGCGGCACCGGTTACGAAGAAAACGTCCAGGCACTGTTCGACGCGTTAGTCGCGGCCGAAGCGGTCACCGACCAGCCCAGCTTCATCAAGCTGAGCACGATCATCGCGTGGCCCGCACCGACCAAGCAGAACACCGGCGGAGCCCACGGATCCGCCCTCGGCGCCGAAGAGATCGCGGCCACCAAGAAGATCCTCGGATTCGACCCCGACAAGTCCTTCGAGGTCCGCGACGAGGTCATCGCGCACACCCAGTCCGCCCGCGCCCGCGGCACCGAGGTGCAAGCCGCCTGGCAGCAGGAATTCGACGTGTGGAGTGCCGAACACGCCGCCGGCGCGGCCCTCATCGACCGCCTTGCCGCCCGCAGGCTCCCCGACGGCTGGGACGTCGACGTGCCTTCATACGAAGCGAGCGAGAAGGGAGTCGCGACCCGCGTCGCCTCGGGTGAGTTCCTGACCGCCGTCGCTCCCAAACTGCCCGAGCTCTGGGGCGGTTCGGCCGACCTCGCGGGCTCCAACAACACGACGCCCAAGGGCGAACCGTCGTTCATCCCGCCGGAGCACTCGACCAAGTCGTTCCAGGGCGACTGGTTCGGCCGTGTCCTACACTTCGGCATCCGCGAGCATGCCATGGGCGCCGTCCTCAACGGCATCGCGTTGCACGGACCGACCCGTCCCTACGGCGGCACGTTCCTCGTGTTCAGCGACTACATGCGACCGTCCGTCCGCCTCGCGGCGCTGCAGGAGCTCCCGGTCACGTATGTATGGACGCACGACTCGATCGGGCTCGGCGAGGACGGACCGACGCACCAGCCGGTCGAGCACCTCTCCGCGCTGCGGGCGATCCCCGGCCTCGACGTCATCCGTCCCGCCGATGCCAATGAGACGGTCGCGGCCTGGAAGGCGGCGCTGGCCGTAGCCAACCGACCCACGGCCCTCGCCCTGAGCCGCCAGAACGTCCCGACGTTCCCCCGCGGCACCGATGCCAACAACGGACAACACTGGGCCGACACGTCAAACGTGGTCCGTGGCGCCTACACGCTCCTCGACACCGACGGCGAACCCGACGTCGTCCTCATTGGCACCGGTTCGGAGGTCCAGCTGGCCGTCAGGGCCCGGGAAGACCTCGCCGCCGAGGGCATCCAGGCCCGCGTCGTCTCGATGCCGTGCCGCGAATGGTTCGAGCAACAGGACGAGGACTACCGCAACTCGGTCATCCCGCCGGCCGTCCGCGCCCGCGTCAGCGTCGAAGCCGGCATCAGCCTCGGATGGCGCGACTTCGTCGGCGATGCCGGCCGCATCGTCAGCCTCGAGCATTACGGATCGTCGGCAGCATTCGCCACCCTGTATGACGCCTTCGGCATCACCGCCGATGCTGTTGTCGCCGCTGCCCGTGAGTCGATCGCCGCCGCCAAGCAGATCGGCGGCGGACCCGTTGCCATTCATACCCGCCCGGCCGGCCCCTTCGGCCCGGGCACCAATCCCGACGCACCGTCCCACTGAGGAACTTCCCATGACCGAACGTTGCACCAAGGAGATGGCATGAACGCACGACTCCAGGCACTCACCGCCGCGGGTGTATCCATCTGGCTCGATGACCTTTCCCGCGAACGGATCGCCTCGGGCAACCTCGCCCAGCTCGTCGCCGAGTCCAGCGTTGTCGGCGTCACGACCAACCCCACGATCTTTGCTGCGGCGTTGTCCCAAGGTGAGCGGTATGGCGACCAGATCGCCTCACTGAAGGCGAGCGGAGCGGGCGTCGACGAGGCCGTGTTCGAGCTCACCACGACCGATGTCCAGCAGGGCTGTGACGTCCTGCGTCCCGCTTACGAAGCAAGCAACGGAGTCGATGGTCGCGTCTCGATTGAGGTGGACCCGGGCCTGGCACGCGAGGCCGACGCCACCATCACGACGGCCGCCAAGCTGTGGGCCAAGGTCGGCCGCGACAACTTGTTCATCAAGATCCCGGCGACGCATGAAGGACTGCCCGCCATCGCAGCCACCATCGCCGAAGGCATCAGCGTCAACGTGACCCTGATCTTCTCCCTCGACCGCTACCGAGACGTCATGGACGCCTACCTCTACGGACTCGAGCAGGCCCTCGCCGAAGGCCGTGACCTCAGCACGATCCACTCGGTTGCCTCGTTCTTCGTCAGCCGCGTCGATTCCGAGATCGACAGCCGTCTGGCCGCCGACAGCCCGCTGCGCGGCAAGGCCGGCATCGCCAACGCCCGGCTCGCCTATGAGGCCTACGAAGAGGTCTTCGGCAGCGACCGTTTCGCCGCCCTCGCGGCCAAGGGCGGCAACAGGCAGCGCCCCCTGTGGGCGTCGACCGGCGTCAAGGACCCCGCATACCCCGACACGATGTACGTCTCCGAGCTCGTCGTCGCCAACACGGTCAACACCATGCCGGAGAAGACGATGCAGGCTTTCGCCGATCACGGCGAGATCCGCGGCGACACCGTGACCGGCACGTATGACGACGCCCGGGCCTTGATCGCCGCTCTCGAGGAGCAGGGCATCTCGTACGACGAAGTCGTGGCGCTGCTCGAGACCGAGGGCCTGGACAAGTTCGACAAATCCTGGGCCGAGCTCGTGACGACGGTCCAGAACGAGCTGGACAAGGCCTGACTCATGACCGGGCTGGCGATCTCGACGCTGTCAACGCACGCATACGACGCGGCCCTTCGGCACGCGATCACCGACAAGGTCGCTTCGAGACTGGCCGCCAAGGACCCGACCCTGTGGGGTCCTGACGCCAAAGCCGAAGCCGAAGTCCGGCTGGCCTGGATCGACCTGCCGAAGACCTCACGGCCACTGGTCGCCGAGGTCGAGTCCCTGCGCGCCGAATTCGCGGCCAAGGGGCTCGACCACGTGGTGCTGTGCGGAATGGGCGGTTCCTCGCTGGCACCGGAGGTCATCTGCCACACCGCCGGCGTCGAGCTCACCGTCCTCGATTCGTCCCAGCCGGACATGGTCCGCAGCGCGCTTTCCGACCGTCTCGAACGCACCATCGTGGTCGTGTCGAGCAAGTCCGGCGGCACCGTCGAGACCGATTCGCAGCGCCGCGCCTACGAGGGCGCGCTCACCGCGGCCGGCCTCGATCCCGCTGACCACATCGTCATCGTGACCGATCCCGGTTCACCGCTCGACAAGCAATCCACCGAAGCCGGCTATCGCGTCTTCCATGCGGACCCGCACGTCGGCGGGCGCTACTCGGCGCTCACCGCCTTCGGACTTGTGCCCAGCGGACTCGCCGGCGCCCCGATCGGCCAGCTGCTCGACGACGCCGAGCAAGTCGCTACCACTCAGGGCAATGACGACGCCGAAAACCCCGGCCTTCGGCTCGGCACGTTGCTCGGCGTGGCCAATCACGCCGGCGTGGACAAGCTGGTCATCGCCGACCAGACCCGCAACGGCATCGGCGACTGGATCGAGCAGCTCGTCGCCGAATCGACGGGCAAGG
The DNA here is from genome assembly GCA_030856025.1 of Actinomycetota bacterium. GTDB lineage: Bacteria > Actinomycetota > Actinomycetes > Propionibacteriales > Nocardioidaceae > JACMOZ01. The sequence continues at coordinate 3,455 of JALYQD010000142.1, read as the reverse complement.
ACGGTAAGGGCATCCTGCCCGTTGTGGTGCCTTTCGAGAATGCCGTCAACTTCAATCCCAACAATCAGGACGCCCTCCTCGTCGCGATCGGCTCCGAGACCGCGCCCGAGTCGCTGTCGGGCTACTCGGCCGCAATTTCCGGTGGACTGGGTGCTTTGTTCCAGGTCTGGGAGGACGCCGTGGCCATCGCGGGCCGCGCGATCGGCATCAACCCGTTCGACCAGCCCGACGTCGAGAGCGCCAAGAAGGCGTCCCGCGAACTTCTGGGGGGCGACGGCAGCGGCGAAGAGCCGTTGTTCTCCGAAGACGGCATCGACGTTTTCGGCACCGATCGCGACACCCTCACCGACGCCATACTCGACCTGCTCATCCACAGCGACCTGAGCCAGGGCTATCTGGCCGTCCAGGCCTACCTCGACCGGCACGAGTATGCCGACTTCGCCGGCATCCGCGAGGTCCTGGCACAACGCACCGGCCGGCCGGTGACGTTCGGCTGGGGCCCGCGTTTCCTCCACTCCACCGGCCAGTACCACAAGGGGGGTCCCGCCAACGGCGTGTTCCTGCAGATCACCGGCGATCCGCACGAGGACCTGCCCATCCCCGGCCGCGAATTCACGTTCGGCGAATTCATCGGCGCCCAGGCCGAGGGCGACGCCAAGGTCCTGCGCGATCACGGCCGTCCCGTCCTGCGGCTGCACCTGTACGACGTCGCCGCTGCTCTCCCCCGACTCCGTGAGGCCCTTGCATGATCGGCAGCAACCCGCTGCGCGATCCACGTGACCGGCGGCTCCCGCAGATCGCCGGCCCGTGCAGCGTCGTGATCTTCGGCATCACCGGCGACTTGGCGCGCCGCAAGCTCATCCCGGCGATCTATGACCTCGCCAATCGCGGGCTTCTCCCACCGGGGTTCGCGCTCGTCGGCTTCGCCCGCCAGGACGTTCCGCACAAGGACTTCGTCGACTACGTGCGCGAAGCCGCCAAAGCCGGAGCTCGCACCCCGTGGCACGAAGACATCTGGAAGCAGATGGCTGCAGGCCTCCGCTTCGTGGGCGGCTCGTTCGACGAGGACGAATCCTGGGAACGGCTCGTCTCCAAGCTCGAGGAGATCGACGACGAGCGCGGCACCGGTGGCAACCACGCGTTTTACCTCTCGATCCCGCCGGCCCTGTTTCCCCTCGTCGTCGCCAAGCTCAAGAAGCACGGCCTCGCCGAGTCGAGCAATGCCTGGCGCCGTGTCGTCATCGAGAAGCCCTTCGGCCATGACCTCGAGTCCGCACAGGAGCTCAACGCCCTCGTCTCCGATGTCTTCTCGCGCGAGAGCGTCTTCCGGATCGACCATTACCTCGGCAAGGAGACGGTTCAGAACATCCTGGCGTTCCGTTTTGCCAATGGCATGTTCGAGCCGATCTGGAACTCCAACTATGTCGACCACGTGCAGATCACCATGGCCGAGGACATCGGCATCGGTTCGCGCGCCGGCTATTACGACGGCATCGGCGCCGCCCGCGACGTCATACAGAACCATTTGCTGCAGTTGATGGCGCTCATCGCCATGGAGGAACCCGTTTCCTTCAACGCCTACAGCCTGCACATCGAGAAGCAGAAGATCCTCGCCAACGCGCGTCCGCCGGCGCGGATGGACCTGCATACGGCGCACGCGCAATATGACGAAGGCTGGGCCGGAGGCGAGGAAGTCCCCGGCTACAAGCAGGAGCAGGACATCCCCGCCAGCTCCACGACCGAGACCTACGCGGCCATGCGCATCGACATCGCGACCCGCCGCTGGGCCGGCGTCCCGTTCTACCTCCGCACCGGCAAACGACTCGGGCGGCGAGTCACCGAAGTCGCCGTCGTGTTCAAGCGCGCGCCGCACCAGCCGTTCGGCAGCAACGACGTCGAGGAACTCGGCCAGAACGCCCTCGTCATGCGCATCCAGCCCGACGAAGGCGTCACCCTGAGGTTCGGCGCGAAGGTCCCCGGCACAGCCATGGAGATCCGCGACGTCAACATGGACTTCGCCTATGGCGGCGCGTTCGTCGAAAGCAGCCCCGAAGCGTATGAACGCCTCATCCTCGACGTCCTCCTCGGCGACCCGCCGTTGTTCCCCCAGCTCGAAGAAGTCGAGCTGGCGTGGAAGATCCTCGACCCGGTGATCGACTACTGGGCCCGCTCCAAGACCATCGACACGTATCCGTCCGGCACCTGGGGCCCCGAGTCCGCGGACAAGATGCTGGCCCGCGACGGCCGTACCTGGAGGAGGCCCTAACCATGCAGACCGAGCTCCTCAACACCAACTCGTCGAAGATCGCGCAGTCGATGGTGCGCGCGCGTCGCGCGTCCGGCAGTCCCGCCATGGACATGGTGCTCACGCTTGTCGTCATCACCGACGAGGACGGCGTCGGCGACGCCATGCAAACCGCGACAACCTTGTCGCGCGAACACCCCTCCCGCGTGATCGGCGTGATCCGCGGTTCGGGCCGCGGCAAAGCCAACCTGGACGCCAAGATCAGGGTCGGACACGACTCGACCGGTGAATCGATCCTGTTGCGCGTCTCGGGTGAGCTCACCAAACACGCCGAATCGGTCGTGCTCCCCCTGTTGCTTCCGGATTCGCCAGTGGTCGTCTGGTGGCCCAGCAAGGCGCCCGACAACCCGTCCGAAGACGCCATCGGCCGTCTCGCCCAGCGCCGGCTGACCGATGCCGAGAGCACGGCGTCGCCCATACGAGCGCTTCACGCGGTGGCGCGCAACTATGCACCCGGTGACACCGACCTCGCATGGACCCGCCTCACGCCCTGGCGCGCCTTGTTGGCAGCCGCGCTCGACCAGACCAACGCCAAGGTCACCAGCGGCCACCTCGTCACGGGTGCGGGCAATCCGGCGGCAGAACTGCTGGTCGGCTGGCTCGAGAGCCGGCTCAAGATCACGATGACCACCAAACGCGGGGACGCCGCCCACATTTCGTCAGTCACGCTCAGCACGGCGATCGGCGACGTGACGATCGAACGCATCAACGACACGACCTGCAACTTCAGCGTTCCCGGTGCGGCCGACCATCACGTTCCGCTCGGTGCGCGGACCCGTGCTGAGCTCCTCGCCGAGGACCTGCGCCGCCTCGACACCGACGAGATCTACCAGGAGACGATCAATCACCTGCTCAGGGAGCGCAAGGCATGAGCGTCGTCGTCCTGCGCGATGCCGCGGCCCTCACCCTGGCGGTCGTGGGCCGGCTCGTCGAACGTCTCGCGCAGCTCCAGTCCAACGGACGCACCCCGAGCGTCGTCCTGACCGGCGGCACCATTGCCATCGCCATCTATGAGGCTCTCCCCGAAAACGGCGTCGACAACTCTGCCGTTGACTGGGCAAACGTCGATTTCTATTGGGGCGATGAGCGGTTCGTGCCCGAAGGACACCCCGACCGCAACGACAAGCAGGCCCGCGACGCGTTCCTGGAC
>JALYQD010000138.1 GCA_030856025.1 Actinomycetota bacterium | reverse complement strand
CCTTCGAACCGATCATCTGCTATTCACTCTCGTCTGGTCTCTCGCGTATGCGCGAAGCGATTCTGGTGCTGGCGACTCGTTGTGTCGATGGCATCACTGCCAACGTCGAGCTGATGCGCACCGAGGTCGAGAACTCGATCGGCCTCGTGACAGCTCTCAACCCCTACATCGGGTATGCGGCCGCCACCGACGTCGCGAAGGAAGCCCTCGCCACAGGTCGCGGAGTCGCCGAGCTCGTGCTGGAGAAGGGTCTGTTGCCGCCGGAGAAGCTGGCCGCGATCCTGCGTCCGGAGACCCTCGCCAACCTCGCGCCCAGGCCCGAAAAGGCAAAGCCCACCGCGTAGCGACGCAGCGGCTTACTCCTGGAAGAGGCTGGTGGCCGGGTCGTCGTGCAACGTCACACGCAGTTCGTGCTCGTCCTCGGCATACGACAGCGTGACGTCGACGCTGCGGTCATTGGGTGTCGACTCGGCCGCGGGGTCCCCGAACCCGTAGGCGATGTCCCGCAGCGTGATCGTTGCGGGACCGACCGGGTCCTTGGTCGGCCACTCGTCGATGAGCCGGAAGGCGATGCCGGTCAGAACGGCGTCATACATCGCCTTCTGCGCCGGCGGCACCCCGAAGCTGTGGAGCTCGGGAAGGCCGAACTGGTCGAGCCCGTGGGTCATGATGTGGCCGGCTTCGTCGGCGTCGTACTCGAACACGAACCACTGCGCGGCATGAGTGAGCGATGCCGCCGCCGAACTGTGCTCGACGACGCGCGGCAACAGCATGTCGACGGCGACACCGTCGTGCACCTCGGCCAGCTCGAGCGCCTGAATGCGCGTCGCCAGGGCCATTTCTCCCGCGCCGGCCGTATCGGACTCGCTCCTGATGAGGAACTGGAACGGCCGCTTCTTGAGCCGCTGCATCCCGAGGTCCGAGGAGCCACGCAGCCGCAGCAGCCAGTCGAGCGGCATGGCGACGTGGTCCTCGTGCTCGAGCGGATGCGGCGTCATGACCGCATAGATCGCCGCGCAGACCTTCGGGACGGGAAGGTTCATCGCGTCGGGTCCGGTCCCACCTGGACCAACAGCTTGCCGAAGTTCTTGCCGGTCAGCAGGCCGAAGAATGCCTCCGGCGCGTTCTCGAGGCCGTCGACGATGTCTTCGCGATAGATGAATTCGCCGTCGCGGATCCAGGCCGACATGTCTTCCTGGAAACTCTTGTAGTGGGTCTTGGCGAACTCGTGCTGGATGAAGCCGCGGACGGTGAGGCTCTTGGTGAGGATCGCCGACATCAGCTGGGCCGAGCGGTCGGGGCCGTCCGGAAGAGACGTGTCGTTGTAGTGGGACACGAGTCCGCACACAGGCACCCGCCCGTAGGTGTTGAGCAGCGGACGGACGGCGTCCCACACGGCTCCGCCGACGTTCTCGAAGTAGACGTCGATGCCGTCGGGGGAGGCGACCTTGACGTCTTCGCCGAACGAGAGGGAGCGGTGGTCGAGGGCGGCGTCGAAGCCGAGTTCCTTGAGGTAGGCGACCTTGTCGGGACCGCCGGCGATACCTATCGTCTTGGCGCCCTTGATCCTGGCGATCTGGCCGACGGCCGAACCGACGGGGCCGGAGGCGGCCGCGACAGCGACGGTTTCGCCTTCTTTCGGCTTGCCGATCTCGAGGAGTCCGGCGTATGCGGTGAAGCCGGGCATGCCGAGCACGCCGACCGCGGTGGAGATGGGTGCCCGTGCCGGATCGAGCTTGCGCAGGAACTTGCCCGGTTGGACGCCATAGGCCTGCCAGCCCAGGTGTGACAGGACGAAGTCGCCGGGGGAGAAGCCCGGGTCGTTGGACTCGACGACTTCGGAGACTGTGCCGCCCTCCATGACGGCGCCGATCTCAACCGGTGCGGCATAGGACTTGGCGTCATTCATACGGCCGCGCATGTAGGGGTCGAGCGACAGATAGATGGTGCGCAGCAGGACTTCGCCGTCGCCCGGTGTGGGCACGGGGGCCGTTTCGAGCCTGAAATTTTCGTGGGTTGGTTCGCCCGAAGGACGAGAAGCGAGAAGGATGCGCGTGTTTGAGACGGGGGTAGCGTTCATAGATCGCCCAGTCTAGACTGGCGTGCATGAAGAACTTCGTGATCATTATTGACAGGCGCGTCAGGCGGTAGTTTTCCGCCAGACGCGCAGCCTCCCGTTCCCCGGGGGGCTTTTTTGTTGTCAATGATCACCCGGAGCAAAGGACCGAACCGTGACGACCAGCGATTTCCACGTCTACGACACGACGTTGCGCGATGGAGCCCAGCAAGAGGGCCTCAACCTCTCCGTGCAGGACAAGATGCACATTTCGCGTCATCTGGACGATCTCGGCGTGGGATTCATCGAGGGCGGCTGGCCCGGATCGAACCCCAAGGACACAGAGTTCTTCGCCCTGGCGGCCAAGGAGCTGCAGCTCAGGCACGCGACCCTGGCTGCCTTCGGCGCCACCCGGCGAGCGGATCTGAAGGCCGCCGACGACCCGCAGGTCGCCGCGCTTCGTGACTCCGGCGCCTCGGTCGTGACCCTCGTCGCCAAGAGCCACGACCGCCACGTCGAGCTGGCCCTGCGCACCACGCTCGAGGAAAACCTCGCGATGGTCCGCGACACGGTCGAGCACCTGCGCTCCGAGGGACAGAGCGTGTTC
>JALYQD010000099.1 GCA_030856025.1 Actinomycetota bacterium | reverse complement strand
GCCCTTCCCTCGTGCGCTTCTCGATGCTGGCCATGGGTGTCTCCTGAACTCATTCTCGGTGCGTCGGCGTGTGGCATCAAGCCGAGTGCGACCCGCTGTGGATTGTTTGATCCTGCAGCCAAGCCGTTACGTCGCCCCGCCAGTAGCGGACGGCACGTCCGACCCGGAAGCTGCGCGGCCCGGTGCCCAGGTGGCGCCAATAGCGCAGGGTCGCCACGGGAGCTCGTACGAGGCCGGCGGCCTCGTCGATGGTGAGCAGAACGTCGTCGAGCGCGACGACGTCGTTGGTGTTGTCGGTCATGGTGTGCTCCTCGGTGGATTGATTGGCTACCCACTCAAGGTCGACGACGACTCGTGAGGGGACACGCCGACCCGAAGTCGATTCAGAGTGGCGTCGGCCTGTGTAAATGCCGAGTGTTTGTCATCGAAGTGGCACACTGGAAGTCGAAGTAACTTGAAGGAGGCGACCATGACAGCTGATCCAAACGCAACGCCTACGCGCGACCCGTCGGCCCGTGCCGACATCGAAGCGCTCCTGCGCGACGTCCCTGTCATGACAGACATCGACGCCCTTGCTGTCCCCGGCTTCTTTGAGGATGACGCTGAGCTCGAAGAGTTCTTGGAGTTCGTCAGGGCAGACCGCCAAGCCAATCTCGCCTGACTATCGATGTCACTGATCGTCCTCGACACCGATGTCGCTTCGCGAATAGTCAAGCGCCCCGTGCCGTCGACGTTGGCATCTGCGCTGGCCGGTCGGCAAGGCATCGTTTCCTTCGTGACGATTGGCGAACTTACAAAGTGGATCAACGTCCGTGATCTGGGCGATCGTCGCCGATCCGTCATCAATTCGTGGATCGATGCCCAACAGGTGCTTGGTGGCGGCCCCGAGGTGGCACGCAAATGGGGCGAGATCACGGCATTCGCGCAGTTGCGTGGCCGACCCAAACCCCAAAACGACAGCTGGATCGCTGCGGTATGCCTGACCTATGAAGTGCCTCTCGCGACGCTCAACGTCAAAGACTTCGATGATTTCGCGGAGTACGAGGGCTTAGAAATCATCACGGCATAGCGGAGCGTTGGAGCAAGACCCGGGCTCGTCGGCAATGAGGATCACAACCAAGGTGGCCCAGGCGGCTCGGCCCCGGACAGATATACGATAAAGCGAGAGTAAAGCCTCTAATTCACTATTTATGATAGGCTCAGGTCGTGAAAAAGTCCCAGACCTATCTCCCGGCAACACTGGCGGCCGTGTCCGCCCTCGGTGCGCAGATCGCGATAGCGCGCCGTGAGCTCGGTTGGACGGCCGCAGAGCTTGCCGACCGTCTCGGCGTCGGCGCGGCCGCAGTCTCTCGCCTCGAGAACGGTGCCCCCGGCACTGCCATCGGAACTGTCCTTGAGGCCGCCATAGTGACCGGCGTGCCATTGTTCGACACCAACCCGGCCGGTCTGGCCCAGGTGGCGTCAGCGCAGCGAGCGCAGCTGGCTATCTTGCCGAGCCGCATCCGCAGGAAGACGGTCGAGGTCGATGATGACTTCTGAAACTCAGGCCTACGTGTGGGTGTGGCTTCCCGGCAGCACTGAGCCTGTCGTTGCCGGCGTGTTGACCAACACCGGTGGCACTTTCAGTGGGGACCCGGTGCTGGCATTCACCTACGCTCGCAGCTTTCGGGATAGGCCCGACGCAGTCAGCCTGTTCGCCCCCGAGCTCGAGCTGCGCGGCGGCGTCATTGACCCGACCGCACCGGCGGGCTCACGGTTCCCGCTGCCGTTGGCCGGCTGCCTGCGCGACGCCGCACCTGATGCGTGGGGGCGCCGCGTACTCAACATGGAGCTGGCCCGCAACCCGGACACCGACCTGGACGAACTCACCTACCTGCTCCATTCGGGCAGCAACCGCATTGGTGCGCTGGACTTCCAGTCCTCACCGGTCGATTACGTTCCCCGCGGTGAGGCGGCAACTTTGACGCAACTTATGCAGGCCGCCGACCTCATCGAGCAAGGCCGGCCCATTCCCGCTGACCTGGCCGCCGCGGCCGGCCACGGCACCTCCATCGGTGGCGCTCGCCCCAAAGCTATCCTCGAGGACGCAGGCCGGCACCTCATCGCCAAGTTTTCGTCCTCGAGTGACACGCGTCCGGTGGTGAAGGCTGAGGCGGTCGGGATGCTGCTGGCTGCGAAGGTCGGCATCGCCGTTGCCGACGTCGAGGTCGTTCGTGCGGTCGGCAAGGACGTGCTTCTGGTGGAACGGTTCGACCGTCCCGCGGACGGGACACGACGCATAATGCTGTCGGCCCTGACGATCCTCGGCCTGCACGAGAACAGTGCCCGGTACGCGAGCTACACCGACATCGCTCACTCCATCCGTACGGACGGTTGGGGGAGCGTGAGTGCCACGCTGAGGGAGATGTTCACCCGGCTGGTCTTCAACGTCTGCATCGGCAACAACGACGACCACTTGCGCAACCACGCTGCGTTCTGGGATGGCAAGCAGCTGGAACTGACGCCCGCATACGACCTGTGCCCGCAGCCACGGGCAACATCAGTCTCGGCCCAGGCCATCGGCATCACCGCAGATGAGCGTTACAGCCAATTGCGGGTTGTTCGCAAGGCGGCCGGAGCGTTCCACCTGACCAACTCCGAGGCCGACGAGATCATCGCCGGCGTCGTGGACACCATCCGGGCCAGTTGGGACGACGTGCGTGACCAGGCACTGCTCACCACCGCGGAGGCCTCGCAGCTGTGGGGCCGGGAGATCCTCAACGACTTCATCTTCTACGACCAAGCCTGAACTGCGCGTGGCATTTCAGGGCCCCAATTGATGTCACTTGACTCGCGGATTCGCGAAGGTAATCCTTGTGCGCAGTTCGTAGCGGACGGACGTTACCCACAACATTCCCCCTACCTGGGGACGGGGGAACGTTCCTCGATCGGGTCGTCGTCAGGGTCTCGACTGCATCGCGCCCAACGCCGCCGGCCCTTGATGCGGGCGCATGTCAGAAGCCGATGCCTGGCCCGCGTTGGGAGGGGCCGGTGCGCGGTTGTTGGGACTCGATCTTGCGTTGGCGGCTGGCGTCGGCTGCGCGCCTCTCTTCGGCAACGAGTCGGGTGATGCGGGAGTCAAGTGCGGCGGTGGCGAGGTCGTCGGGCAGGGGTCCTTGGCGTCCGGCAGTCTCGAGGAGCCGACCGACATCGTGGCCCTGCTGGGCGAGGCCGGCGAGGCGTTCGGCCAGGACTGGCGTGTGGCCGTCTCGCCGCCCGACGATCTCCGCTATCGGCCCGAGCCATGTCGCCCCGTGCCGGTCGAGGTGCTCGTTGACGCGTTGGTCGAGCAATGTCTGGTGTTCGCGGGTTGCGAGGTCGGTCTGCTGTGGGCCGGTCGGCCGTCGGTCGGTGTTGGGTATGCCGTGGGCGGCGCGCCATACGGCCACGTCGTTCCTGAGTTCCGGTGGGAGGTCCACATCGGTGGGGAGCCAGGGTGCAGCGTGATCCGCCGATGCCCGCATCACCGTGGTGAGGTCGTCGACGCGTTGGGAACGTTCGGCGAGATAGGTGCCCAGTTCGGATTGGCGGCGATCGTCGAGGGGATGGCGGGTAGCCAGGGCAACGGGCCGCCGCCGGTGCAACGATGACGTCACCACCGAAAGCTGTGGTGAGGAGAGATCGGCGAAGGTGAGCGAGGGGCTGCGCATGATTCGCCCTCAAAAAACCCCGGAATATCAACGAAAAACAGTTCTATTACCATTACTGACCCATCGGGCAGTATTTCGACTCTCAAGGCGGTAGCGCGGGTTCGAATCTCGTGTGAGCGACCAAGCGAATATCCGGACTGCGGTCCGGATATTCTTCTGTCCCGACACGGCCTGTGCGACCTTCTCCGAATCCGGTTCGCTCGCCGATTTCGCGAGTGCCGTCTGAAACATGAGTAACAACTGGATCATCGCCGTCGTCCTTGCTGCGTTGTCTTTCTTCGCCCTGGGCGGACTTTGATACACGGTGCTGTTCGGGAAGATGTGGCGCGACGAAAATGGGCATCACCGTGAGCAGATGGAGGGGGCGAGCCCGATGGTGATGCAGTTCGTCTGGTCGATTCTCGTCAGCCTCGTCATCGCCTTCACCCTGTCGAGCATCAGTACGAGTAGATCGTGTACACGACAAACACCGCCATAAGGGCTGCGAGGCTCGCAGGAGTTCTTTCTACGAAAGGCTCCATCTGCCACGGCACACCGCATGTCGCTCAGGCCGTCCCAGTCGAGCGTTCCGGCCAACCCTGCGTGAATTGCGGCTGGATGCCACGTCACATCGACAAGGAGAGGCCCAGCCCAGCTTGTCTCGACCGTCAGGCACTCATGTACCTCGAGCAGATCGCCACTTGCCACTCGTAGCTCCGGCCACAGGTCGGGCACGAGCGGTCCGACGACCATAAGCCGGCTGGCCACGACCCCCAGAGGCGCGAGCTGTTCGCGCAGAAGGGCGTGCTTGCCCGCGCACGTGCCTCGCCCGGCCTCTCGCACACTCGCTGCTGTCGGCGGAGATGGCCCCTGGGACCCACAGAAAGCCGAGGAGTCCCATTTTTCGCGTCCATTTGCCTGTGAGCGCGATGATCGGCTGTATAGCGACGACGATGATCATCACTATCGCCACGCGGACCCCGCCCGCTGGGCTCGCATGGCCGAAGACCACCGGAGCCGCAGTGTAGAAGCAGTAGAGCGCCGCGAAGGCCCCACCCGCGGCGAGTGCGGTGCCGAGCACGCCGCGGGCAGGAAATGTATTCCGAGTGATCATTACGACGACTCGGTGGCCGTTGCCTCCGCGGGGCAGCTCTGCAGCTTGGGGCTGTCGGCGAGTTTGAGCCAGACGACCCCGCCGATGATGACGGCCAGCCAGAAGGCACGCACCGGGGTCAGGACCTCATCGAAGAAGACCGGTCCGAGCAGCGCGGCGCCGACGGCGCCGATACCAGCCCAGACGGCGTAGCCGATCCCGACATCAATGGCCTTGAGTGCCCCGCTGAGGCAGAAGAGAGTCAGCAGGAAGAAGACAAAGGCGGAGATGGACCATCCCAGGATGGTGAATCCTTCGCTGCCGCCGACGCTGATCGCGTAGCCGATCTCGAATACTCCGGCCAGCAGCAGGACCAGCCAGGGACCCGCATTCTTCTCGGTGTTCACAGTGGTGGTTGTCGTGGTGGTCATGAGGTGTGTCCTTTCATAGTGGTCGGGTGGCTTACGCGGTTCCGCTGAGCTGGAGTCCGACGACCCCGATGATGACGATCGCGATGCCGAGGCCCTTCTTCCAGGTCAGACGCTGGCCGAGGAACAGTGCGCCGATGATGACGATCCCGACACCGGCGACGCTGGTCCAGATCGCGTAGCCGGCGCCGACGTCGAAGGTCAGCAGTGCGAAGCTGAGGAAGAGGGTGGCGATCGCGCCGCTTACGAGGGTGGCGACCGTCCACCACAGCTTGGTGAAGCCTTGTGCTTTGCTTGCGAGGATGCCGACGGCGACTTCGAAGATGACGGCGATTCCTAGGTAGAGCCAGCTCATGGTGTTCCTTTCGATTCGTTGTGCGAGCGCGTGTGAGTTGCGCCCGTCGTGTGTGTTGATCCTCAGGTGCCGTGAGAACGGCTCCATGCCGCGTTCCACGGGGAGGTGATGTAAGAGGCCGGTGCGATGCTCGTCGGAGATTCCCAAGGCCGGGTAGCTGGTGCGGTAGTCGAATCCCCAGTCCGCGACCGCATCGCGATCGGCGGCGACGTAGATGGCATCGACCTGGTGGTCGATGGCGAAGCGATAACACAGGCCACAGGGCTCACCCGTGGCCAGCAGCGAGGTGCCGGCCAGGTTTTCCCGTCCGTGGGAGTCCATCGCGTCTCTCATCGCTACGATCTCGGCGTGAGCGCTGGGATCTCCGGTCTCTCGCACCCGGTTGACGCCGTACGCGGAGATCACCCCGGTGCGGTCGATGACGACTCCGACGAAGGGAAGACCGCCGCCGTTGACATGCGTGATGCACTCCTCGACGGCTTCCTCCATGACCGCCCGCAATTCGGATACGGTCGAGCTCATGGCCGTGGCTCCTGAGCTTCGGCCTCGTCGATCAGTTGAGTGAGCCGGTCAGCGTCCAGCACACCAGAGGCGAGCCGCCCATTGACCCTGAAGCTGGGAACCGCGGAGACTCCGACCGCGTTGACGGCGAAGTCCTGATGCTCACGCTGCTGCCGACGCCGGTCCTCGCTTGTGAGGGCACCGATGACATCGGCACGATCCAGTCCCACTGATTCGGCGACACCGATGATGACCTCGTCCTCGCCGATGTTCCGGTCCTGCTGGAAGAAGGCGCGGAACATCGCGGCGGAGTACGCGTCGGCGACCCCGTGCTCCTTCGCCAGTTGCAGCACCATGAACGCCTTGTCGCTGCGCGGCTGCGGAGAGATCGTCGGCAGGGAGATCTCCACGCCCAGTCGCCTGGCCATCGGATAGACGGATGCGTTCCATATCCGGGGCAGGTAATCGTCCTCGGGCTTAAGCGTGGGAACAGGTTCGGGCCTGAGCTCGAAGGGCCGTATCTCGATCTCAACGTCGCGCTGCCGCTGGAGCTCTTCGACCGTTCCTTCCCCGAGGAAGCAGAACGGGCACACGTAGTCAACGAACAATTCGACTTTGGTTGTCATTATCTGTCCTTTCGTTGCCTTACAAATACTCATATATCTGCCTGTACATGCAGATATGTAGCGCTAAAGGCCTTCGCTCGGTTCTCGACTCAAGAGATGAGCTTGCCGATGGTGGCGAACGCGCGGTCCAGGCCGGCGAGTTCGAGCTGGGGGTACTGCTTGGCCGCGTTCTGCAGCAACTCGCAGATCTTGGCCTCATAGGGTTCGCGGATCTCTTTGACGGCATCCACCCCGCGTTCGGTGATGACCGCATAGACGCCCCGGCCGTCGTCCGGGCAGGTGTCCCGGTAGGCAAGTTCCTTGCTCTCCAGGCGTCCTACCAGCCGGGTCACCGAGCTTTGGTTCAGGCCGACCTTCTGCGCAAGGTCGTTGATCCGCAGCTCGCGGTCTGAAGCCCTGCTGAGGTGGAGCACCGCACGGTACTCAGTGAGGCCGATGCTGTGGGTGTCCATCAGCCACTTACCGAGGGTAGCGTCCACTGCGGTTGCCACTGCCGCCACCTGGGACCATGCCGCACTGAGGTTACGGACGGTCGCCCCCTCCGGGTCGGATACTTCTATGTACATGCAGATAACCTTATCATGTGGGGCTCTTAGATTCACCCGTCGCGAAGAGCCTTCCGTAGCCCGAGACGCGACTCTGCAGGTCGGTGCCCTCCAGGCTGGCCCACAGGAGTGATGATCGCGCCCACGGTGCGCCACGCGATCCGTATCAACTCGGTCACGCTCTCTTCGAGCATTGTGTGGCTAGCCACGCGACCTGCTCGTCGAACACCGTGGTGTGACCGGCGCCGTTCCTCGCCCACGGGACCGCCGCCACCGTCACGCCGTGTTCGCCGCAGCTCACCCGGGGCGCGTCGGCCCCCAACACGACCTGGATCGTGTCCAGGTCCAGACACCGCCACCGGCGTCGGGCCGGTTCCAGGCGATGGCCTCGTGCGGGCGGGTCTGGTTGTATTCGATCCGGTAGTCCTCTGCGTGCCTGGCCAGCATGAGGGCGTCGTCAATCTCATCGGCGAAGCCGGAACCGAGTACGGCATCAAGGTCGGGGCCGGCACCGGTGCCGGCATCGGCGCGGCCATCCTTGCCCAGAACTACGTCTACGAGAGCAAGACCCCACGGTTCTTCGCCATCAACGCCGCGTACGTCGTTGTCGGTCTCGGCATCATGGGCACGATCATCGGCGTGATCCAGGGCTGAAACGTGGGTGTCTGATTTCCGCTAGAAACTGTCCGCGGAGTCGGTCATGATGGAGACATGATCCAAGACCACGAGCAGTGTTATCGCGCGGTGCAGTCGCGTGATGCCCGGTTCGACGGCGTGTTCTTCACCGCCGTCAAGACCACCGGCATCTACTGCCGACCCTCATGCCCTGCCACGACCCCCAAGGCGCAGAATGTCGTCTTCTACGCGACCGCCGCCGCGGCTCACGAGGCCGGCTTCCGCGCCTGCCGCCGATGCCGCCCCGACACCACGCCGGGTTCGCCCGAATGGGACGTACGAGCCGATGCCGTGGGTCGCGCGATGCGGATGATCCGCGACGGCGTCGTCGAGCGCGAGGGCGTCGACGGCCTGGCCAACCGCCTCGGCTACAGCCAGCGCCACGTCAACCGGATGCTGACCGAAGAGCTCGGCGCCGGCCCCCTCGCACTCGCCCGAAGCGGCCGCGCACAAACCGCCCGGGTCCTCATCGAGACGACCACCATGGCCATGGCCGACATTGCCTTCGCGGCGGGTTTTTCGTCCATCCGCCAGTTCAACGACTCGATCCGCCAGGTCTACGACCGCACGCCGTCGCAGATGCGCGGCAAGCGCGGGACCACGCCGACCGGGCGGGTCAAGCTCAGGCTGGCGGTTCGCCAACCGTTCCACCGCCAGGGGCTCCTCGGATTTCTCGGTCCGCGTGCGATCACCGGCGTCGAGCACATCGACGGCGACACGTATGCGCGGGTCATGAACCTTCCGCATGGGGTGGGGGTTGCCGCGCTGACCCTCTGCGCCGACCACGTCGACTGCGAGCTCGAGCTCGAAGACCTCCGCGACACGGCTGTCGCAGTCGCCCGTTGCCGGCGACTGCTCGATCTCGATGCCGATCCGGTCGCCATCGAGGACATCCTGACGGCCGACCCCATACTCGCGCCGCTCATCGAGGCGGCTCCGGGACTCCGGTTGCCCGGTCAGGTCGACGGGTTCGAAGTCGCCGTACGGGCAATCGTGGGCCAGCAGGTCTCGGTCGCCGGCGCCCGGACGATCCTCGGCAGGTTCGCGGTCGCCTACGGCACTCCGGTCCCGCTCGAGCTCGCCGCCGCGCATGGACTCACCCACGCGTTCGCGACTCCCGAAGCGATGGCCGAAGCCGAACCCACGACTTTGAGCATGCCGACGGCACGGGCAAGGGCACTCATCGGATTGGCCCAGAATGTCGCCGACGGCAAGATCGACCTCGACCCAGGCGCCGACCGCGAACAACTGCGTGCCGACCTGATCGCGCTCCCGGGCATCGGCCCGTGGACGGCCGACTACATCGGTATGCGTGCGCTTTCCAACCCCGACGTGATGCTCGAAACCGACCTCATCATCCGCCGTGTGCTCGACGCATACGGCCTGGCCCCGGGCGACACCGAACGGTGGCGTCCCTGGCGTTCCTACGCGGCCATGCACTTGTGGCGAGCGAGTGCCGACCTGTGAAGACCTACGAAGGAGCAAACATGACCACACGATGGATGGACTCGCCGATCGGCGGACTTCGACTGCACGCCGACGGAGACAAGCTCGTCGCGATCGACTTCGACGCCGTGGTTGACGGCGAGCGCGTCGAGAGTGACTTCCTCGACACGGCCGAGCAGCAGCTGTCGGAGTATTTCGCGGGGGAGCGGACCGAGTTCGATCTGCCGCTTGCCGCACAGGGCACCGAGTTCCAGCACCGCGTATGGGACGAGCTGGTCAAGGTGCCGTTCGGCGAAACGGCCAGCTATGGGGAGATCTCGCATCGCCTGGGACTCGACCGTCGGGGACCGCGAGCCGTCGGGACCGCCAACGGCCGCAACCCGATCCCGATCGTCGTTCCCTGTCACCGCATCATCGGTGCCGACGGTTCGCTGACCGGCTATGCCGGCGGACTCGACCGCAAAGTCGAGCTGCTCAACCTGGAGACTCCCGGGCTGTTCTGAGTTCGGTCGCGACGTCATCCCGAGCGTGTGTCCCAGCGCGCGCTCGGGATGACGTTACGGGGCTGTGGACACAGCGGTGTACGGATCGAGGCGATGCGGTCGAAGGTTGCGTATGACCTACGACATCCCGCCGTTGCGGCAACCACAAGACACTCCGCCGATCCGTACCCAGGAAGACCTCTGCACGCAGTGGCGCTCGATGATGGGCAAACTGGGATTCGGCCAGCGCTATCTCTGGGCATTGATGCTGGACGAAGACGGCTACCTGCTGCCGGGCGTTGTCCAAATCGAGCAATGCCCCGTGGCCCCGGATCGGGCGATGATCCGAACCCTCTTGAGGTCTTTGCGAACGGTGATGAAACAAGATTGCACCGCTGGTTCGCTCGCCTTCCTCTGGTCCCGGCCGGGAACGGCCGAGACCAGGAAAACCGACATCGCCTGGGCCGCGGCGTTGATCATTGAGGCGAGAAGGGCCAAGGTCCAGATGTGGCCGGTCCATTTGGCCAACGACTATGACCTTCGCGTTTTCGCTCCCGATGAGCTCGCCGCCTAAGACTGTTGGGGCGTCATCCCGTACGGGCGCTCTCGGCCACGCTGGGGATGACGTCCGCTATGCGGAGGTCGAAAGGCTCGCGGTGACACAGGGCGGGGTCGTTTCCCGGCAACAGCTCTACGCCTTGGGTGTTCAGCGGTGGCAGACGAAGGCACAGTTGCGGGCGAGGCGCTGGAAGCTTCATCACAAACAGACAATCGCCGTTCATACCGGACTGTTGCCCGAACTTGCGAATCACTGGTCGGCCGTGTTCGAAGCCGGGTCGCGAAGCGCCCTTGACGGGGTGAGTTCACTGATCGTTGCCGGCCTCAAGGGTTTCGACACGGACCTGATCAGGGTTTCGGTACCTCGGGGAGCGAGGGTGCTGCGCTCGCCCGGCGTGGATGTCCGCCAGACTCGTCGGTTCCACAAAGAGGATGTCGTCAGTGAGGGAATTCCGCGCGTCCGCACCGAAATCGCCGCGATCCGAGCAGCATTGTGGGCTCGGACCAACAGGCAAGCGGCGTTGCTCCTGACAATGACGGTTCAGCAGCGACTCGTTCCTGCCACGGATCTTGCGCGTGCCTTGCTGAATGTTCGCAGGGACAAACGACGCAGGTATGTCGAATCGGTGCTGCTGGACCTGATCGGCGGTGCGGAATCCCTGGGCGAAATCGATTTTGCCAGACGATGCCGTCGTCGCGGCCTTCCCGAGCCGGATCGGCAATCGGTTCGCAAGGGTCGTAGCGGCGCATACTTCCTCGACGTCTATTGGCATGCCTACGGAGTCGTACTCGAGGTGGACGGCATTCACCATCTTCACGCGACGAACGTCGTCCAGGACGCGCTCAGGCAAAACCACGTGAGCATAGAAGGCGACACGGTTTTACGACTGCCATTGCTGGGGCTGCGTGTTGCCGAGGATGCCTTTTTCGATCAGATCGAGACCGCTCTCCGAAAGGGCGGTTGGAAGCGTTCAAAAGCTGCCTAAGGTCATCCCCCGCGTGCGCCATAGGCCCCGCTCGGGATGACGTCCGGGCGTTAGTCGCCGGAACGGCGCAAGGACTGGGACAGACGGTCGGCAGCCGCTGCGACGGCCGGGGCGTGCATACGGCCGGGCTGACGGGTGAGGCGTTCGAGCGGGCCGGAGACCGATACCGCCGCGACGACCTTGCCGGAGGGGGAACGGACCGGCGCGGAGACCGAGCCGACGCCCATTTCGCGTTCGCCGATGCTCTGGGCCCAGCCGCGACGGCGCACGGCCGACAGTTCCGCGGCCGAAAATGCGGACTTGAGTAGGCCCTTGTTCATGCGGTCGGGGTCTTCCCAGGCGAGAAGGATCTGGGCTGCCGATCCGGCGTTCATCGTGAGCTGGCTGCCGACCGGGATCGAGTCGCGGAGGCCGGTGGGACGGTCCGCGGCGGCCACGCATACGCGGAAATCGCCTTGGCGTCGATACAGCTGAGCCGATTCGCCGGTGATGTCGCGCAGGCGCGCAAGGACCGGTCCGGCGGCTGCGAGGAGCCGGTCTTCGCCGGCCGCGGCGGCGAGCTCGCCGAGTCGCGGGCCGAGGATGAACCGCCCTTGCATATCGCGGGCGACGAGCCGATGATGTTCAAGAGCGACCGCCAGGCGATGAGCGGTGGGTCGTGCCAATCCAGTACTCGCCACGAGACCCGCAAGAGTTGCCGGTCCGGGTTCGAGAGCGGCCAAGACGAGTGCGGCTTTGTCAAGAACGCCGACTCCGCTAGAGTTGTCCATGTCTTGATACTGCCGTATCGCATTGTGAGACGCAAGCCCTAGCCGGCCAGGACACACCGCAGCGAAGAATGAGGAGAGCGCAATGGGCAAGACCCTTGCAGAGAAGGTATGGGAAGAACACGTCGTTCGACGTGCCGACGGAGAGCCGGATCTGCTCTTCATTGACCTCCACCTGATTCACGAGGTCACCAGCCCGCAGGCATTCGACGGACTCCGCCTCGCCGGCCGCTCCGTGCGCCGCCCGGACCTCACGCTCGCAACCGAAGACCACAACATTCCGACGACCGACCTCGACAAGCCGATCGCCGACCTCGTGTCGCGCACCCAGGTTGAGACGCTGCGCCGCAACTGCGAAGAGTTCGGCGTCCGCCAGCACCCCATGGGCGACATCGACCAGGGCATCGTGCACGTCATCGGCCCGCAGCTCGGCCTGACGCAGCCCGGTATGACGATCGTGTGCGGCGACTCGCATACCTCGACCCACGGCGCCTTCGGCTCGATCGCGTTCGGCATCGGCACCAGCGAGGTCGAACACGTCCTCGCCACCCAGTCGCTGGCACAGGCCAAGCCCAGGATGATGGCCGTGACAGTCGTCGGCGACCTGCCCGAGGGCAGCACCGCCAAGGACCTGATCCTCTCGCTCATCACGCAGGAAACCACCGGCGGCGGCCAGGGCTACATCGTCGAGTACCGCGGCGACGCCATCCGCAAGCTGTCGATGGAAGCCCGTATGACGATCTGCAACATGTCGATCGAATGGGGCGCCAAGGCCGGGCTCATCGCGCCGGACGAGGTGACCTATGAATACCTCAAGGGCCGTCCCAACGCGCCGACCGGCGAAGACTGGGATGCCGCGGTCGAGCACTGGAACAGTCTGCTCACCGACGACGACGCCGTGTTCGACAAGGAAATCACGATCGACGCCTCGACGATCGCACCGTTCGTCACCTGGGGAACCAACCCCGGCCAGGGCGTCGCGCTCTCGGGCAATGTGCCCGACCCGGCCGAGATCGAGAATGACAACGAACGCGTTGCCGCCGAGAAGGCCCTCGTCTACATGGGCCTCGAAGCCGGCACGCCGATGAAGGACATCAAGGTCGACACCGTCTTCATCGGTTCCTGCACCAACGGCCGGATCGAGGACCTGCGCGTCGCCGCCAAGCTCATCGAGGGTCAAAAGGTCGCCGATGACACCCGCATGCTCGTCGTGCCGGGTTCGGTGCGCGTACGCCTGCAGGCCGAGCACGAAGGCCTCGACGTCATCTTCAAGGAAGCCGGCGCCGAATGGCGTGGCGCGGGTTGCTCGATGTGTCTGGGGATGAACCCCGACCAGTTGGTGCCCGGCGAACGCAGCGCCTCGACGTCCAACCGCAACTTCGAGGGACGCCAGGGCAAGGGCGGTCGTACCCACCTCGTGTCGCCCGACGTCGCCGTCGCGACCGGGATCCTCGGCCACCTCGCGAGCCCCGCAGACCTGATCGGAGCCTGACATGGACAAGTTCACCGCGCACACCGGCCTCGGCGCGCCTCTGCGCCGCAGCAACGTCGACACCGACCAGATCATCCCGGCCGTCTACCTCAAGCGGGTGACGCGTTCGGGTTTCGAGGACGGGCTGTTCTCGGCTTGGCGCAATGACCCGTCGTTCGTCCTCAACCAGGACGCCTACAAAAACGCGACCGTGCTCGTCGCCGGTCCGGACTTCGGTACGGGCTCCTCGCGCGAGCACGCCGTATGGGCGTTGCAGAACTACGGATTCAAGGCCGTCATCTCACCCCGTTTCGGTGACATCTTCCGCAGCAACTCGGCCAAATCGGGACTGCTGGCAGCACAGGTCGACGACAAGGTCGTCCAGGCGCTGTGGGACCTGCTCGATGCCGAACCCGGCACCCAGATCACGGTGGACCTCGTCAACCGCACGGTCTCGGCCGGTGAGGGCCCCAACCGCATAGAGGATTCGTTCGACATCGACGACCACACCCGCGGTCGCCTGCTCGAGGGTCTCGACGACATCGCCATCACGCTGAGCCATGCCGACGACATCACGGCGTATGAGAAGACCCGCCCGAGCTTCAAACCCGCCACGCTCTAGGCGCCACGGCCCCAAGATTTGGCCGCCAATGCACTCTGAATCGCTGGATTTGGCCGATTCCAGGTGCAGGATCGGCCAAATCTCGGGGCTGGGCAAATCTCAGTGATTAGAAGATGCGCAGGCCCGTAACGGTGCCGTCGGCGTCGAGGTCGACGTGGACGCGCTGGCCAGGTCGAAGGTGGCGAAGGTGACCGCCTTCGACGGCGGCATGGTCGAATTCGAGTCGATTGCCTTCGTCGGTCAGGGCCGAACCCGATGCCGTGGACGGGTCATAGGTTTCGACGGTGGCCTGCATACGGCCAACACTAGCCCGGGCTGCTCGCATCTGAGTGGCGCGGAGGATTAGGCTCGCATCTATGGAGAAGCGCCCGAGGTCCCGCGCCCTGAGGATCATCGTTTTCTTCCTCCGTCCGATCTTCATGCTCGTCATGAAACGCGACTGGGCCGGCATGGAAAATCTGCCCGAGGGTGGCTTCGTCCTGGCGCCCAACCACGTGTCGCACGTCGACCCGTTCGCCATCGGGCACTTCATGGTCGACAACAACATCCCGCCGCGCTTCCTCGCCAAGGACACGATCATGGACATCAAGGTCGTCGGCAGCATCCTGCGCGCAGCCGAGCAGATCCCGGTCTACCGGGGCACCGAGGGCGCGGCCGATTCGCTGCGCGCCGCCGTCGCCGCAGTCGAGGCCGGGAGCGTCGTCAGCATCTACCCCGAGGGCACCATCACCCGCGACCCGGGCGGCTGGCCGATGAGCGGCCGTACGGGCGCCGTCCGCGTGGCGCTGGCCACCGGCAAGCCGCTCGTCCCGGTCATGCAGTGGGGACCGCAGGAGATCATGTGGCCCTACAAGAAGCAGCTGAGGCTCTTCCCGCGCAAGACGATGCATGTGCGGGTAGGCAAGCCGATCGACCTCTCCGACTTCGAGGGCAAGCCCTTGACCGAGGAGCTTCTGCGCGAAGCCACCGATCGGCTCATGGACGAGCTGACGCGGCTCATGGCCGAGCTGCGCGGGGAGCTACCGACGACTGAGCGCATCGACGTCCATACTTTGAAGAAATCGAAAACCAACTACAAGCGATTGGACAACTGATGGCGAAGACCGCCGTAATGGGCGCGGGCTCGTGGGGCACGGCGTTCGCGCTCGTGCTCGCCGACGCAGGCAACGAGGTCAGCATCTGGGGCCGCCGCGCCGAAGTGTGCGACACCATCAACAACGATCGCGAAAACACCGAATACCTCCCCGGCATCGTCATGCCCGAGGCGATCTCGGCGACGACCGACGCCGGTGAAGCGCTCGCCGACCGCGAAGTCATCGTGCTGGCCGTGCCGTCCCAGCAGCTGCGCGCCAACCTCGAGTCCTGGGCCCATCTGATCCCGGACGACGCCATCCTGGTGAGCCTGATGAAGGGTGTAGAGCTCGGCACCCACAAACGTATGAGCGAAGTCATCGCCGAGCTCACCGGCGCCGGACCCGATCGGATCGCGGTCGTCAGCGGCCCGAATCTGGCCCGCGAAATCGCCAACAGGGAGCCCGCGGCGAGTGTGGTGGCCTGTGAGGACCAGGCAGTGGCCGAACGCCTCCAAAAGCTGATGCACAGCCCGGCATTCCGCCCCTACACCAACACCGACGTCATCGGCTGCGAGCTGGGCGGCACCACCAAGAACATCATCGGCCTCGCCGTCGGCGTCTGCGTCGGCCTGGGTTTCGGCGACAACACGAAGGCCTCGGTCATCACCCGCGGACTCGCCGAGACCGCTCGTCTCGGCACCGCGATCGGCGCCGATCCGCAGACGTTCTCCGGTCTCGCCGGTATGGGCGACCTGGTCGCCACCTGTTCCTCGCCGCTGTCGCGCAACCGCACGTTCGGCGAAAAACTCGGCCAGGGCCTCACCGTCGACGAAGTCACCGCCCAGACCCGCCAGGTCGCCGAGGGCGTCAAGTCGTGCATCTCGGTGTCCGAGCTCGCCAAGCAACACGGCGTGGAGATGCCGATCGTCGAACATGTGGCGGCGCTCATCGCGGGCGAGATGACGCCGATCGAGCTGGTCTCGGCCCTGATCTCGCGCGAGGCGAAGCCCGAAGTCCGATAGGGACTCTTAGCTGACGGATTCCATCGACTGACGGATGTCGGCCCACAGGTCGTCGACGTCCTCGATGCCAACCGAAAGCCGCACAAGGCCTTCGGGGATCGTCGTCGGTTCGCCACTCCACCGGCGACGGCGTTCCCACGTCGAGTCGACGCCGCCGAGGCTGGTCGCATATGTGATGAGTGAGCTCTGTTCGGTCATCTTCTGGGCCGCTTCGGGGCCTGCCTTGATCTCGAACGCGATGATCGTGCCGAATCCGGGATAGCGGGAGCCGGCGATGAGGTGCGAAGTGCGGAGGCGCTTGTGGAGCTCGCGGGCGTTGGCCTCAGCCCGGTCGAGGCGCACGTGCAGGGTGCGGATGCCGCGCGTTGCCAGCCAGCACTCCATGGCGCCGGGGATGGAACCGAGTGTGCGGCGGCGGGACTCGAGGGCGCGCCAAGCGCGGCCGCTGTTGGTCACGATGGCGCCGAGGATGACGTCGCTGTGGCCGGAGAGGAGCTTGGACGCCGAATGCACGACGAAGTCGGCGCCTTCCTCGAGGGGCTTCTGGCGCAGCGGGGTCGCGAACGTGTTGTCGACGGCCACGGCGGTGCCCGACCGGCTTGCCGAGGCCGCGATCTTCTCGATGTCGGCGATCTCGAGCGACGGATTTGTCGGCGTCTCTATCCACACCAACGCCGCGTCTTCGGCGGCGTTGATGACTTCGGTCGCGTTGGAGATGTCGACCAGGCGGAGCTCGATCTGTTTCTTCCGTGCTCGTTCGTGCAATTGGGTCAGCGTGCCGTTGTAGCAGTGGTTGGGCGCGACCACGGCCGCACCGGTCGGGACCAGCTCGAACAACGCGGCAGTTGCCGCAGTGCCTGAGGAAAAGGCCAGCGCACGGCCGCCTTCGAGTTCGCCCAGAACGGTTTCGAATGCGTCCCAGGCGGGATTGCCGTGACGACCATACTCGGACTCGCCGCCAGGTATGAGCGTGCTGGCGAGGGTAATGGGCGCATTTAGTGGCCCACCCGGAACGCGCGGGGGTCGCCCTGCGCTCACGGCAACGGTCGACGCCGAAAGATCGTGTCTGTGCATGACCCCATTGTGCCCTGACCGTTATCGTGGTCTGCGATGAGCCACCCAACAGACTCCAATCCCGTTCTCCCCAAAATCGCCGTGGTTTTCGGCGGCCGCTCCAGTGAGCACGGGGTTTCTTGCCTTACCGCCCGAGAAGTGCTCGCCGTCATCGACAAGAGCCGCTACGACGTCCAGCCGATCGGCATCACGCTGACCGGCGAGTGGGTCGCCGAGACGGCCGAATGGCCCGATCTCGTCGCCGGCACGCTGCCGAGCGTGCGGGACCATTTCCCCGCTGTCGAGTGGGAGTCGCTGCGCGAGTTCGACGTCGTGTTCCCGCTGATCCACGGCCCGTGGGGCGAGGACGGGACGATCCAGGGCCTGTTCGAGATGGCCGATGTGCGTTACGTCGGCGCCGGCGTGCTCGCCAGCTCGGTCGGTATGGACAAGCCGTTCACCAAGACCGTGTTCTCGGCGGCCGGCCTCCCGCAGGTCCCGTATGTGACTGTCCTGCCGGGCCAGTGGGACCGCGATCGCGACCGCACCGAGGCGCGCATCCAGGCGCTCCGACTGCCGGTCTTCGTCAAGCCGGCCCGCGCCGGGTCGAGCTCGGGCGTCACGATGGTCGAGCACGTCGAGGACCTCGACATGGCCATCCGCGCGGCGACCAAATTCGACCCCAAGGTCATCATCGAGGCCGCCGCCCACGGCAAGCGCGAGCTCGAGTGCGGTGTCATGCAGCAACCCGACGGCACCCCGATCGCCAGTGTCGTCGGCGAGATCCAGGTCGCGCCGACCTCTGAGCACGAGTTCTACGACTTCGAGTCCAAGTACCTCGACGGTTCGGGCCTCAACATCGTGCCGGCCGAGATCTCCCAAACGCTCAGCGACCGCATACGGGCCTATGCAGTGCAGGCCTTCGACGCGATCGGCTGCGAGGGGCTCGCCCGCGTGGACTTCTTCGACACCGACGACGGCCTCGTCATCAACGAGATCAACACGATGCCCGGCTTCACGCCGTTCTCGATGTTCCCGCTGCTGTGGGAAGCCTCGGGAGTCCCGTATGCCGACCTTGTCGAGCAGCTCATCCAGCTGGCCCTCAACCGCGAAACCGGCCTCCGCTGACTCTTGGCTACTGGATGGCGCCGATGATGGTGCCCATGATCGTGAACGCGATGACGTTGTAGCCGGCGTTGAGCGCGAACAACACCACGCTGCGCCGCTCGTAGAGGTAGTTGACGCCAAAGGCCGCGGCCACCCACGTGACACCGGCGGCCAGGCCGGCCGAGAGCCCGGACACCGTGCTCTCCTCGCCGATGAAGGCCGCCAGGCTCGCGGCCATGACGAGAGCCAGCAGGAATGCTCCCACGAACACCTGGACGTTGCCGCGTTTGAGCTGATCGTCGGTGACGCCCGAATGCCGTAGCCACACGCCGTTGAGCAGCCCGTACCACGCGCCGCCGAGGAGAAATGTCGATGTTGCGGCGGCGAGGACCGCCCAGATGCTGATCACGGGTCTCTCCCTTGTTCGTGCAGGTCGACGAGGGGAGCGTAGCGTCAGGGAGCCGTGCTGATCTTGGACAAGATTAACCGTGGTTGCCGAGTGCGATGAAGGACGGGTCGTCGTCCCCGGTCTCGGCGCGATAGCGGAGGTAGTCACTGGGTGTCATGCCGGTGAATCGCGTGAACACGCGGATGAAATGTGCCTGGTCGTAGTAGTTGGTCTCGGAGACCAGCTCGACCCAGGTCAGGTCCTTCGGGGCGGTCCGCATCCGCTCGAGGAAGGCCAGGTGCCGGTAGACGTCGGCGAACACCTTGGGAGTGCAACCGCAATAGCGATGGAACTGGCCGATGAGCGTCTTGTGGGTGATCCCGAGAGCCGCCGCGACGGCGCCGATCCGTTGCTGGGGATCGGCCGCGATGAGGTCGACCGCACGCTCGAGGGACGACGGTATGGACCAGTCGGCGCGGGCGTGGGACTCCATGAACGACTCGAGCAAATCGAGGGCCTCAGCGGAGTCGACGGCGACGAGGATCTGCTTCCTGACACCGGCGATGCCCGGCAACACCGTCTAGGCGTCAACGAGGCGGTCGCTCAAGTCGGCAGCGGCATAGGTGGAGTAGCGGCTCACACCGAACGGGGTGAACTCGACGCCGACGTGGTGCAGCTCTGCGGGATTGCGGTTGACCAGGAAGGTGGACTGCAAGCCGGACACGAACGAGTCGGGGCTCGTCTCGTGCACGGTTGCCGGGCCGCGGCCGACGACCACATACGGATCGGAGAGATTGACGATGAGATGGACGAAGGGGAGTGGGACGATCTTTTCGAACTCGTCCGGCGAAGGGGCGCGGAGGTACCAGAGCTTGTTGATCGCACGAGCCGCCGGTCCGGGCACTCGTCTCTCCACGTACTCCATGTCAGGGGCCGGCCGGCGGTCAGACGCAGGGCTGGACGTCGGGGTCGTGCTTCTTGACCGACTTCGCCAGGTCGACGAGGGCGTCGGCGGGCGGCTCGTAGGCCCCCGGCACTTCGACGCTGATGAAGTACTTGCGGCCGATGGTGGTGAATAGAAAACCGTCGGCGGTGTCTTCGCTGAACCAGCCGACGTCATCAACGGTGTCGCAGCGCGCCGAACGGGTCAGCGCAGCGGGCTTTTCGACTCCGCAGCGCAGGATGATTTCGGGATCACCCCAGGCGGCGGCAATCGTGTCCTTGACGTCGCGACGCTTTTCGCCGGCGACGGCGTTGGGCAGGTCCGCATACAGGGCATCGCAGTCCTTCGACGTGTTGGGTGTCGTCGGATATGCGTCGACAGAAATGCCATAGGAGCACCCGCTGAGGAACAACGAGGGTGCCGCCAAAACGGTGATCAGCAGCGCGAGCCGCCTGCGCATCCTGGGCCGCGCCTGACCTAGAAGCGTACGACGGGGCAGGTCAGGGTGCGCGTGATGCCGGGAACGGCCTGCACCTTGGACACGACCAGCTGGCCGAGGTCATCGACATTGGAACCTTCGGCGCGCACGATGACGTCGTAGGGTCCAGTGACGTCTTCGGCGAGGGTCACGCCCTTGATTTCAGCAATTGCCTTGGCAACGTCGGCAGCCTTGCCGACTTCAGTCTGAATCAGGATGTATGCCTGCACAACCATGTGACGTCTCCCCGTTCTTGGGCCTATCGGACTACGTAACGCTACATGATCAGGCAGTCCCTGTGCCCATTCGGAGGGAGCTGGACCCGACTACGCAAGAATGCCGTTATGGATCCGCATCGCACCGTGGCAGAACTTGGCGAATTCGCACTGATCGACGAGGTGGTCAAGCAGGTCGGCGATGGGAGCCATGTCCTTATCGGTCCCGGCGACGACGCGGCCCAGGTGTCCACAAAAGGCGGGTCGTATCTCGTATCGACCGACTTGCTGATCGAGGGCCGGCACTTCCGCCGCGACTGGTCCAGTGCCAACGAGATCGGCCACAAGGCCGCAGCCTGCAACCTCTCCGACATCTCCGCGATGGGCGGCGTCGCCAATGCACTGACCGTCGGTTTCGCCGCACCCGGCGACCTGCCTGCCGAGTGGGTCATCGAGATGACCAAGGGATTCGTGGCCGAATGCAACCTCGTCGGCGCGAAGCTCGTCGGCGGAGACGTCACGGCGTCGGACAAGATCGTCATCGCCGTCACAGCTTTGGGCGAAGCGCCCCACCGGCCTGTATGTCGTTCCGGCGCGGCCCCAGGTGACGTCGTCGCCTTCGCCGGTCGACTTGGCTGGGCCGGAGCCGGATTCGCCGCGTTGAGCCGCGGGTTCCGGTCGCCCAAGCTCGCCGTCGACGCCCACCGCATCCCACAGCCGCCATACGCCGCCGGCCCCCAAGCCGCCGGGATCGGTGCCACGTCGATGACCGATGTCAGCGACGGTCTGCTGGCAGACGCGGCCCACATTGCCTTGTCCAGCAATGTGGCCATCGACTTCGACTCGACCTGCTTCGCCGTGGCCGAACCCATCGCCACTGTCGGCGAGGCGCTCGGCGTCGACCCGCTCACGTTCGTCCTCACCGGCGGCGACGACTATGCGCTCGTCGCGACCTTCAGCGCCCAGACGGTGCTGCCCAAGGAATGGACCCGCATCGGTGTCGTCAGAGACGGCACCGGCGTCACGGTCGACGGAGCCCCGTACGAAGGCGCCCAGGGGCATGAGCACTTCAGGTAGGGCGCACCGGCCGGGAGCGGGACGCATACTGAGGGATTTGGGTCGCCATTGCGGCCGAATCCCTCACCTTTCATGGGCGCCCGCCGAACGATGAGGGCTCGAAACGACTGGGCAGCCACAAATCATCATCGACCGAACGGCTTCAGCAGCCCGGTGCCGAGGCCACCGACCGCAGCCCGCGGACACGAGGACTGCATGACCGGCGCGGTTGGGAACCGCTGACCCGATAAGGCGCAGGCATTGGAAATTTTGTGCCGGAACCCTCAGGTGATCCAATAGCGGCGCCGGGGCACGTTGTGCGGCGGCAGGGGTACGACGTTTTCGAGCCGTCCGCCGCAAGCCTCGATGGCCTTGACCGAACCGATGTTGGCCTCGTCGCAGGTCACCAGCACCCGTTCGACGCCGATTGTATGGGCGACCGCGATGCTCTGGCGCAGGATCTCGGTGGCGTAGCCGCGGCGTCGCTGATCGGGGACCACGGCATAGCCGATGTGGCCGCCGTACTGGAGGAGGAAGTCGTTGAGCTCGTGCCGAACCGAGGTGCGGCCGACGAGGACTCCGTCGACGTCGGCGACGAGGCGGGTGTTGCGGACCCAGCTTTCGGGCAGGTTGAGGCCGAGCGACTGGTCGGAGACGGCCTGGAGATAGTCGCCCCACGGCATACCGGGCTCGTAGTGGATGCCGAACTCGAAATCCTCGTCGAGGAGTTGCCGGTGGGCCTCCGCGAACATGCCTTCGTCGCTCGTGCGGAAGGGGCGGAGTCGGAGGCAGGAGGCGTCCGGGGGCAAGGCGTCAGTCGATCCAGTAGTGGCGAGTGGGCACGGTTCGCGAGGGTAGCTGGACGCGATCGCCCAGCTGACCGCCGACTGCCTCGATGACCTTGATCGAGCCGATGTTGGTGTCGTCGCAGGTCACAAGCACCGGGTCGATGCCGATCGTGTGAGCGATCCTGAGGCTCTGGCGCAGGATCGCGGTGGCGTAGCCGCGCCGTCTCTTGTCGGGCAAAACTGCGTAGCCGATGTGGCCGCCGTACTGGCGAAGCGCGTCATTGAGCGAATGCCGCACGCACGCGCTGCCGACGAGCGTGCCGTCGACGTCGGCGACGAGGAAGGTGTTGGGCACCCAGCCGGGCGCCAGGTTGACGCCGATCGCGTTGTCAGACGTGGCCTTGAGGAAGTCGTCCCACTGCATACCAGCTTGATAAGTGCTCCCCATGCCGGATCCCTCGGCGGCGAGCTCGCGGTGGGCGGACTCGAAGACGTGCTCGTCGCTGGTGCGCAGGGGACGAAGTCGAAGGCGTTCGAAGTCTGGGGTCATGCAGGAGTCAGTCCTGGATCCGGGCGAACGGCTTCGCGGCTTCGAGTTCGAAGGCCACCTCAAGCAGTGCGCGTTCGGCGCCGTGATCGGCCGACAGGTGCACGCCGATCGGCATACCCGCACTCGAGGTGCCCAGCGGCAGGGAGATCGCCGGTCCGCCCGAGGCGTTGTTGAGCGGCGTGAAGGCGGCGTAGTTGACGAGTCGCTCGAACAAGACGTCGAACGGGACATCGGGGGAGAGGTAGCCGAGCTTCGGCGTCGTGTAGCCGAGCGTCGGCGACAACACGAGGTCGTAGCCCTTGAACGCTTCTCGGTAGACCTGTTCGCTGCGCTTGAGATTGCGTATGGAGAACGGGGTGCGATGCATTTGGCGCACGAACTGCTTGGCGAGGCCGTTGGTGAAGTCGTCGGTCATCGTCTTGTCGAAGTCGGGGCCCATGACGCGCTTGCCGAAATTGCGGGTGGCGAAGGCGAGCATGCCCCAATAGTGGATGAAGTCGGTCATGAACTTCTCGTTGACCGGCAACGGGGCCTCAACGACGGTGTGACCGAGCTTTTCGAGCAGTGTCGCGGTGTCCTGTACGGCGGCGCGTGTGTCGTCGTCGGTGGGATGGCCGGTGACCGAGTCGAGGATCAGGCCGATGCGCAACCGTTTGTCGGACGGCCCTTCGACCAGGCCGACCTCGTCGAACAGCGGATTGTGGAAGTAGTCCTCGGCCGCCGCGACGAAATGGGCGGTGTCGCGGACCGAGCGCGACACGATGCCGTTGGAAACGATGTTGACCGGCATGGTGCTGGCGTCGGCGGCGTCGACGACACGGCCGCGGGTGACTTTGAGCCCGACGAGTCCGCACGCGGCGGCGGGTATGCGGATCGAGCCGCCGCCGTCATTGGCGTGGGCGACCGGGACGACGCCGGCCGCAACCAGGGCCGCCGAACCGCCTGAAGAGGCACCCGAGGAGTAGTCGGTGTTCCAGGGATTGCGTGTCGGTGGCAGGTCCTTGTATTCGGTTGTGGCATTGAAACCGAATTCGGGCATCGTCGACTTGCCGAGGACGGTGAATCCCTGCGCCAGGAACTGCTTGGTGAAGCCCGCGTGTTCCTTGGCGGGCCTGCCGTTGACGGCTAGCGAACCCTGGTTGGTCGGATGACCGGCGAGGTCGGTGTTGTCCTTGATGAACGTCGGAACGCCAAAAAAGACGCCCTCGCCGCGAGGGCGACCGGCGTCTATGAGGGCTTGCTCGAAGGTGGCAATCTGAATGCCGTTGAGCTGCGGGTTGACCTTCTCGGCACGCGCAATGGCGGCCTCGGTCACGTCCCGTGGGCTGACGTCGCCGGACTGGATCAGTTCGGCGACGCCAACAGCGTCCAGCTCGCCCAGCGAGTCACCTGGGTCGAACGCGTGGACTGTGTGTCCGCTCAGCGGCTGACCTTGCCTGCCTTGAGGCAAGACGTGCAAACGTTCACGCGCTGAGGGGTTCCCTTGATGACAGCGCGTACACGCTGGATGTTGGGATCAAAACGACGCTTCGTGCGTCGGTGCGAGTGGGACACGTTATGGCCGAAGCCCGGTCCCTTGCCGCAAACATCGCATACCGCTGCCACAGCGATCACTCCCGGAAAGTTGAAGTTCAAGTAAAAATGTCCATGAAGGACAGGTCATCGCCCAAATGGGCAACCGTCCAAGAGTATCCGATGAAGAGACACTGACGCGAATCGGATAGGCATCGTCGAACGACGGTCGTACTCAGCAGATACCCTCACCCCATGAGTGTGACCATGACCCCGGAGGCATTTGTCCAGTGGTCGCGTCTGTGCGTCCAGGCTCTGGGCCTCGCGCGGGCCGAGATCGACGCCCTCAACGTCTTCCCTGTCCCCGACAGCGACACTGGCACCAACGTCTACCTCACTTTCGTCGCCGGCGCCGACGCGCTCACCGAGCTCGGTGACGATGCGGGATTCGCCGAGATGATCAAGACGTATGTCGACAGCCTGCTGATGGGCGCCAAAGGCAACTCCGGGGTGATCCTGTCGCAGCTCGTCAGGGCATCGTTCCGCGAACTCTCCAACAAAGCCGTGGTCGAGTCCGCTGACGTGGCACGGTCCTTCGACCTGGCGACCGAAGCCGCCTATGCCGCGGTCGGCCAACCGGTGGAGGGCACGATCCTCTCGGTGGCCAAGGCCGCCGCCGAAGGCGCCACCCAAGCCGCCAAGGACGGCAAGGGTGCCCGTGAGACGTTCGCCGCCGCCGCCGCTTCGGCGCGAGTGGCGTTGGCTCACACGCCCGAACAGATGGAAATGCTCGCCCGCGCCGGAGTCGTCGACGCCGGTGGCCGCGCCCTCGTGGTCGTGCTCAACACGACCGAGCACGCCCTGACCGGACGGTTCCCGGGCGACTATTTCAGCGCCCCGCAGCCGTTGCCGGTGCCGATTGCCAACGACGACCTGGTGCCCGGCGGTCCCTCCTACGAAGTCATGTATCTCCTCGACGCCGAGGACGTCGCCATCGGCCCGCTGCGCACAGCCCTTGCCCCGTTGGGCGACTCCCTGGTCGTCGTCGGCGGCGAAGGACTCTGGAATGTCCATGTGCACGTCGACGACGTGGGTGCGGCCGTCGAAGCCGGCATCAGTGCCGGCCGTCCCTACCGCATCGCGGTCACGCATTTCGCCGATCAATACCGGGGCGTCCAGGTCGGGGCATCCAGATCGGCGTCCCTCAACGGTCAACGGACCGGCCGGGCCGTCATCGCGGCGACCACCGGCGCGGGGCTCACCTCACTGTGCATCGAAGCCGGTGCCCGGGCGCTTATGTTCGAGCGGTCTCGGCAGATCAACGTGGCCCGTATGCGTGCCGAGCTCCTCGAGGCCAATGCCGCCGAGATCATCGTGCTGCCCAACAACCCTCGCTATGTCGGCCTGTTCGAAGCCGCCGCCAAGGAGGCGCGCGAACACGGCATTCGCATCGCGGTGATTCCGAGCAACGCGCAGGTCCAGGGGCTTGCCGCCCTGGCTGTTCATGACGCGGGCCGGTCCTTTGACGAAGACGTCGTCGCCATGTCGAGCGCCGCAGCCCATACCCAGCACGGCGCGATCACGGTCGCGACGGAGCCCGGTATGACGATGGTCGGCCCTTGTCAGCCCGGCGACTTCCTGGGTGTCGTGACGGGCGACTTCGCCCATGTCGGGAGGTCCGCGTCCGAGGTCGCGATCGAAGTCCTCGACAGCATCGTGTCGCCCGGCGCCGAGATGGTGACATTCGTCGTCGGTGACGGCGCGGAGGAAGGGCTGACCGATCTGCTCATCGCGCATCTGCAGCAGGTGCGGCCCGACATCGACACGGTTGTCTACGACGGCGGTCAGGAAAACTATCCGCTGTTCATCGCCGTCGAGTAGACCGATGACCGTCACGTTCGCGACCAAGCTCGTCAATGTCCTCGGCGACAAGACCGCCAAGGGTCTCGCCAAGGCTTTCGACGTGGTCACCGTCGAAGACCTGATGCGGCACTATCCCCGCCGCTATGCCGAGCTCGGCGCCCTGACCGATCTGTCAAAGCTCGAGCCGGGCCAGCACGTCACGATCATGGCCCGGGTCAAGGGCGCCAAGAACTACAGCTTCGGGCCCGGCGGCCGCCGCACCCGGACCGAGGTCGTCGTCACCGACGGCACCGGCGAGCTCAAGCTCACCTTCTTCCAGCAGGCCTGGCGGCTCAAGACGATGGAGCCGGGCACCTTGGGCCTCTTCGCCGGCCAGGTGACCGTCTTCCGCAATGAGTTCCAGCTGACCCACCCGGACTTCGAACCGATCAACGAGTCGGAGGATCCGACCGAGAACACCCGGCTCGGCCGGGGCGTCATACCGCTCTACCGGTCGACCTCGGCGCTGCCGTCGTGGCGCATCGAGGACTGTGTGGGCCTATGTCTCGACGCGTTGACCGACCTCGCCGATCCGCTGCCCGATGACGTCCGCAAGAAGCATGGCTACTTCGACATGCGGGGGAGTCTCGAGGCGATTCACCGCCCGCGCAACCGCAAGGACTACGAACGCGCACGCGCCAGGTTCCGGTTCGAGGAGGCGTTTGTGATCCAGACCGTCTTCGCGATGCGCCGCAACCAATTCGAGTCCGAGACGGCGATCTCGCGGCCGGAAAAGCCCGGCGGCCTGCGCGAGAGGTTCGAGAAGCGGCTGCCGTTCGAGCTGACCGCCGGTCAGAACGAGGTCGTCGCCGAGCTCACCCGCGACCTGTCCGCGCCCCATCCGATGCACCGACTGCTTCAGGGCGAGGTCGGTTCGGGCAAGACGATCGTCGCGCTCCTTGCCATGCTGCAGACCGTCGACGCGGGCGGCCAGGCCGCGATGCTCGCACCCACCGAGGTGCTGGCAGCCCAGCACTACCGCGCGATCTCCACGATGCTCGGCGACCTCGCCAAGGGCGGCATGCTGGGTGGCGCCGACGGCGCGACCCGGGTGCGGCTGCTCACCGGCTCGCTCGGCGCCAGGGCTCGCAACGAGTCCCTTCTGGATGCGGCCTCGGGCGAAGCCGGCATCGTTGTCGGCACCCACGCGCTGATCCAGGCGCAGGTGCAGTTCGCCGATCTCGGCCTCGTGGTCGTCGACGAACAACACCGATTCGGCGTCGAGCAACGTGCGGCCCTCGCCGATAAGTCCGCGACCAAGCCCCACGTGCTGGTGATGACCGCGACACCCATACCGCGAACCGTTGCCATGACCGTCTTCGGCGACCTCGAGACGTCGACCCTGCGCGAGCTGCCCGCCGGCCGGCAGCCCATCCAGACGACTGTCGTGCCCGTCGCGGAAAGACCCGCCTGGCTCGAGCGGGCCTGGCAGCGCGTGCACGAAGAGGTCGGCAAGGGCCGCCAGGCCTATGTCGTGGTCTCGCGCATCGGTGACGCCGTCGAGGCCGAGGCCGAGGAGAAAGAGACCCGATCCCTTCTTGACGTCTACGGCGAGCTCGTCAACGGACCGCTCAGTGATCTGCGCGTCGGCATGCTGCACGGCCGTATGAGCAGCGATGACAAGGACGCCGCCATGACGGCCTTCGGCAACCACGAGCTCGACGTCCTCGTGGCCACGACCGTGGTCGAGGTCGGCGTCGACGTTCCCAATGCGTCCGTGATGGTCGTCATGGACGCCGACCGCTTCGGCATGTCCCAGCTGCACCAACTCCGTGGACGGGTCGGCCGAGGAAACGAACCCGGCCTTTGTCTCCTGGTCACCACCAGCGAGGACGGCACCCCTACCCGCGAACGCCTCGATGCCGTCGCATCGACGACGGACGGTTTCGAGTTGTCCAGGCTCGACGTCGAGTTCCGCCGTGAAGGCGATGTCCTGGGCGCCAGGCAGTCCGGCGTCCGCAGCAGCCTGCGACTCCTCTCGGTCGTCAAGCACGAAAATGTCATCCTGGAGGCGCGCGAAGACGCCGACGCGATCGTCGCGGCCGATCCGCAGCTCGCCGGTCACCCGGTCCTCGCCGAGGCGGTCCGCATCCTCGAATCGACCGATCAGGCCGAATACCTGGAGCGCACATGACGCGGATCATCGCCGGCACGTATGGAGGCCGCCGGTTGCAGGCGCCGCCTGGCGATGGCACCAGGCCGACGACTGATCGCGTCCGCGAAGCACTGTTCTCCTCCCTCCAATCGGAGTTCGGCAGTCTCGACGGACTCCGGTTCCTCGACCTGTTCGCCGGCTCAGGCGCGATCGGGCTCGAGGCCGCTTCCCGGGGCGCGGCACACGTCGACCTGGTCGAAAACGACCGACGGGCCGCCCAGGTCATCACGGCCAACATCACCGAGCTCAAATGCCGGGTGGCGCAGGTCAGGTCGCAGCCGGTCGAACGCTTCATCCAGGGGACGCCGGCAGCCCCATACGACCTGATCTTCCTGGACCCGCCCTACGCCTTCGACCATGCGGCCCTCGAGCAGCTCCTCCGCGAGATCAGCTCACCGACCTGGCTCGCCGACGGCGGCGTCGTAGTGGTGGAGCGATCCCGACGCGATGCCTTCGCCTGGCCGGAGCCGCTCGATGCCCTGAGGGACAAGAAATATGGGGAGACAGTCCTTTGGTACGGTCACTGACATGACCAAAGTCGTCTGCCCGGGATCCTTCGACCCCGTGACCAATGGCCACCTCGACATCATCGAACGAGCGTCGCACCTCTTCGAAGAAGTCACCGTCGCCGTGCTTGTCAACGAGACCAAACGCGGACTCTTCTCGATGGAAGAACGCCTGGAGATGCTTGGCGAAGAAACCGCGCGGTTCGACAACGTCACGGTCGACACCTTCCAGGGACTTCTCGTCGACTTCTGCACCGAGCGCGGCATCGCGGCCATCGTCAAGGGCCTTCGCGCCGTCTCGGACTTCGACTACGAGCTCCAGATGGCCCAGATGAACGGCAGCCTGACCGCCGGCGTTTCCGGAGGGCCGGTCGACACGCTGTTCATCCCGACGAGCCCCGAGTACTGTTTCCTGGCTTCCAGCCTGGTCAAGGAAGTGGCCAAACACGGGGGAGACGTCTCCAGGCTCGTCCCGCCGGCGGTCCTGCAGCGGTTGAAGGATCGCTTCAACAACTGACTCTCGGCAACCGAGTCATCGGGCCGGCACCGTGTCAGGCCGGCAGGCTCTGTGTCGGGCCGGCACTGCGTCAGGCCGTCAGCCTCTGTCAGTCGGGGAGAATGGGCATCTCCGGGCGTTCGTCACGGCCGACCTGGACCGCGCGCCGAAGCGACGAAGATCCGAACTTCTCGCGCACGGCATCGATGGCGTCGTCGAGCTCGACACCGCTCTCGACATCCAGCGGCAGGGCGAGTTGCGCTGGGTTGTCGTCGAGGCCGTTGACCGCCACGCCCAGCAGCGTGATGCCGCGCTCGGCGATCTCCACACTGCGCGAAAGCAACAACGCACGCGCGACCCTGAGCACCGTCAATGTGTGCGCCGTCGGTTGCGGCAGCGTATGCGAGCTCGTGGACCGGGTGAAGTCGTCGAAGCGGAGCCGGATGGTGACGGTGCTGCCGGTGCGGTCGGCGCCGCGCATTCGCCGCGTGACCCGGTCGACGAGGGTCAGGAGCACGATGTCCAGGTCGGCGGGGGAGTGAGGGCCGCGACCGAGGGCGTGCTGCGCGCCCATCGAATGACGTCGTCGACCCACCTCGACACGGCGAGGATCCTGATTTTGGGCAAGCGCATGCAGGTGGCGGCCCGCGCCCGGCCCGATGAGCGACTGGAGCTCGCGTTCGCCGAGTGCGGCGACCGAGCCGACTGTGTGCAGCCGCGCTTCGTGCAGCTTTTGTGCGGTGACCTTGCCGACGCCCCACAGCCGCTCGACCGGAAGCGCGTGCAGGAACACGAGCTCCTGGTCGATGGGGACGACGAGCAGCCCATCGGGTTTGGACACGGCGCTGGCGACCTTGGCGAGGTACTTGGTGCGGGCGACACCGACCGAGATCGGCAGCCCCACGCGCTGGCGCACATCGAGCCGCAACTGGGCGGCGATCGTCGAGGGAGCCCCGCGGATGCGGAACAGACCGCCGACCTCGAGGAAGGCCTCATCGATCGACAGCCCTTCGACGACTGGAGTGGTGTCGTGGAACACCTCGAACACATCACGGCTCGCCTGCGTGTAGGCATGCATACGCGGGGGCACCACGACGGCGTCGGGACACAGGCGCATGGCCTGGCGTCCGCCCATCGCGGAGCGCACACCGCAGGCCTTGGCCTCATAGCTCGCCGCCATGACGACGCCGCCGCCGACGATGACCGGCCGACCGCGCAGAGACGGGTCGTCACGCTGTTCGACGGAGGCGAAGAATGCGTCGAGGTCTGCGTGCAGCACCGTGCCCTCGTCCACGTGCCCAGCCATGGGGGCATCCTTTCACCGAGCAGTGACATTTGACGCAGTGACAATTGATGCAGTCACAAATTGGCGGGAACATTCGATCGGTCTCGCCGGGGGACGGTCGATTGGCTCCGGGCGGCATACACACGGTAAGATTTCCTTTGGCCTGCTTGCAGGTCAGTAATCTGTTGTGCACTTCGTTGGATGAGGAAATCGTGCTTTCGGGACCACTCGTCTTCGACACCCATGAATTGGGCCGTCGTCCGGGCATCGAACGCACGGTAACCCGTACGGTCGAGGCGCCGGCAGATTTGGGCATTGACATCTTCGGAGTGCCCGAAGGAAGTGACATGGACATCGAGCTCCGGCTCGAGGCAGTCATGGAAGGTGTGCTGGCAACAGGCACCGCTTCGGTCCACTTGTCGGGTGAGTGCGTGCGATGCCTGGTGGCGATTGACGAGCAAGATGTCATCGATCTCCAGGAGTTGTACCTCTACGAAGACGCCACCGAAGAGGAATACCAACTCGAGGACGACCTGCTCGACCTCGAACCAGTCCTGCGGGACGCAGTAGTGCTTGCGCTGCCGCTCAACCCGTTGTGTGGTCCGGAATGTCCGGGATTGTGCTCCGAATGCGGAGTACGCCTCGCGGACGATCCCGATCACACACATGGCGAAGTGACCGACCCCCGGTGGGCCGCACTGAACCAACTGACAGACCTACCAGAGTCGGACCCCGCGTCCGGCACAAGCAAGGAGTAACCGTGGCAGTCCCGAAGCGGAAGATGTCGCGCAGCAACACTCGTCACCGCCGTTCGCAGTGGAAGGCCACTGCTCACGTGCTTGTCGACTGCGCCAACCCGGCTTGCGATTCCAAAAACGTCTCGCACCGTGCATGCCCCGAATGCGGTCAGTATGGAGCGCGCGGCGAACGCCGCCAGGTCACCTGAGCCCAGGTCGCTTAAGCCCAGTGCACCTAAGCCCAGTGCAGATTTAGAACCGTGGATTCGCTTCGGCAGGTTCTCGGGGTCCCGGACCTCGATGCCGAATTGCTTCAGCATGCGCTGACCCATCGGTCATACGCATACGAAAACGGCCAGGTCCCCAATAACGAGCGTCTGGAATTCCTGGGCGACTCGGTATTGGGGCTTGTTGTCACTGACACGCTTTTCACCAACCACCCCGACCTCGCCGAGGGCCAGCTCGCCAAGATGCGCGCTGCCGTCG
The DNA here is from genome assembly GCA_030856025.1 of Actinomycetota bacterium. Classification (GTDB taxonomy): domain Bacteria; phylum Actinomycetota; class Actinomycetes; order Propionibacteriales; family Nocardioidaceae; genus JACMOZ01. Next base: position 39,944 of record JALYQD010000099.1, on the reverse strand, counting down.
TGAGTGCCAAGGCGCTGGCCGTTGTGGCCCGCACTCTCGGCCTCGGCCAACACCTCCTTCTCGGTCGCGGTGAGGAAACCACCGGCGGACGCGAGAAGGCCTCCATACTTTCCGACACGGTAGAAGCCGTGATCGGTGCCGTCTATGTCCAGTTCGGCATCGAACGTGCCGCCGACGTCATCCACCGTGTCTTCGACCCGGTGATCGTCGCGGCCGCCCAGCTTGGCGCCGGCCTCGACTGGAAGACCTCCCTGCAGGAGATCACCGCCAACAACGAGCTCGGCGTACCGACGTATGTCCTCGATGGCACCGGGCCCGATCACGACAAGACGTTCACGGCTTCGGTCGTCGTCGGCGACACGACATACAACGGTGGCACCGGCCGGTCCAAGAAGGACGCAGAGCAACAAGTGGCCGAGATCGCGTGGCGCGCCATCAAGGCTGACGTCGAAGGTGCCTGACCCCATCAATGCCTGAACTGCCCGAAGTCGAAGTCGTCCGGCGTGGCCTCGACGGCCATGTGGTCGGCCGTCGCATCACGCACGCCACGGTGCACGATGTGCGCTCTTTGCGTCGACATCTCGCCGGTCCGGCCGATTTCACCGACAGCCTGACCGATCGCGCGGTAACCGGGGCGGCCCGCCGCGGCAAGTACCTCTGGATGCAGCTCGTTGACGACGCGGTGCTCTGCCACCTGGGCATGAGTGGCCAGATGTTGATCAGCAAGCCCGATGCGCCGGCCGAAAAACACCTCAAGGTCACCCTCGACCTCGATGACGGCATGCAGTTGCGCTTCATCGACCAGCGCATCTTCGGAGGCCTGCTCGTCAGCCACGGGGGAGCGGTGCTACCGGCCGAGATCGCCCATATCGCCCGCGACCCTCTCGATCCCTCGTTTGATGCCGAAGAGTTCCGGTCGAGGCTCAGAAAGCGCCAGACCGGGGTCAAGCGCGCGATTCTCGACCAGGGTCTGATCTCCGGCGTTGGCAACATCTACGCCGACGAGGCGCTGTGGCGCTCCAGGCTCCACTACGCGCGCGACACCCGCAACCTTCGTGCCCCCGAGGTGACGCTGTTGCTCGCCAACGTCATACAAGTGATGAACGAGGCGCTCGAACAAGGTGGCACTTCCTTTGACGCCCTCTACGTCAATGTCAACGGCGACAGCGGCTATTTCGACCGCTCCCTCAACGCGTACGGCCAGGAAGGAATGCCCTGCGATCGCTGCGGCACACCGATCCGGCGCGACGCGTTTATGAATCGGTCCTCCTACTGGTGCCCGACGTGCCAGCCCAGACCCCGCAACGGCCGCTGGTAGATCCTCCCGGCCCGGTCGGGCGGTGAGTTAGCGTCCATACCGTTCGCGGAGCGGTGACTTGGCGTCCACCCGAGGCGCATTCGTGGACGCTTACTCACCGCAACCTTGCTTGGGTGGACGCATACTCACCGCGACTTTGCTGGCGTGGACGCTAACTCACCGACGCTCGGGTGGTAGGTGTCTGCGATAGCCTGCTCGCGATGGAAAGTCCGTACGGTGACGAGGCGCGTGCCCGCTTCGTCGACGAGCCCAACAAGCGCGCCGGCCGCACGGCGTTCGAGCGTGACCGCGCCCGGGTCGTGCATTCGGCCGCCTTGCGGAGGCTCTCGGCCAAGACCCAGGTGATGGGCGCCGGCACCGACGACTTCGTGCGAAACCGGCTGACCCACTCGCTCGAGGTGGCCCAGGTCGCCCGCGAGCTCGGCAAGGCACTCGGTTGCGACCCCGACATCGTCGATTCGGCGGCACTCGCCCATGACCTCGGCCATCCGCCGTTCGGCCACAACGGCGAAGTCGCCCTGGCTGCGGCGGCCGAGTCCTGCGGCGGCTTCGAAGGCAACGCCCAGACGCTCCGCATCCTCACCCGACTCGAGTCCAAGGCCTTCGACGCCGCCGGTATGACGGTCGGGCTCAACCTCACCCGCGCGACGCTGGCGGCGTGTGTGAAGTACCCGTGGACGCTCGACGAAGCCGGCGACGATGCGCCCAAGTTCGGCGCCTACACCGATGACCTGCCGATATTCGGCTGGCTTCGGGCCGATGCCCCGGGCCGCCGCCGCCCGATCGAGGCCCAGGTCATGGATCTGGCTGACGACATCGCCTACTCGGTGCACGACGTCGAGGACGGTGTCTTTGGCGGCTGGTTCGCCCTCGATCCGGACGAGTTCGACGCCAAGGCCGTATGGCACGTGGCCCGCGACTGGTACAACGCCGATGCCGACGACGACCGTCTCGATGCGGCGCTGGACAGGTTGCAGGCCCTGGCCGAATGGCCGAAGGCAGCCTTTGACGGAGGCCGACATGCGCGCGGCGCCCTCAAGAGCCTGACGAGCGCCCTGATCGGCCGATTCGCCTTCGCCGCGCAAGAGGCAACCGTCACGCAATGGGGCTCGGGGCCGCTGGTGCGGTTCGAGGCCGATCTCGAGGTTCCGGCCGAAACCCGCGACGAGATCACCGTCCTCAAGTCGATTGCGGCGCACTATGTCATGCGCTCAGACGACCGGGCCGCCCACTTGAGGTTGCAACAGGAAATCCTGACGGCGCTGGTCACCACCTTGGTCAACACCGGCGACGAGCACCTCGAAGCCGAGTTCGTGTCCGACTTCGCCGCGGCCACCGACGACAGCGCGCGGCGGCGAGTCGTCATCGACCAGGTCGCCAGTCTCACCGACGTCTCTGCCCACGCGTGGGCTGTCCGTCTGCTCGCTTAGACTTCGTCCTATGGCCGGGCTGATCAAGGACGAGGACATCCAGATCGTCCGCGAACGCGCCCGCATCGACGAGGTCATCGAGCAATATGTCACGCTCCGCAACGCCGGAGCCGGCGCCCGCAAGGGCCTGTGCCCGTTCCACGACGAGAAGTCGCCGTCGTTCAACGTCCGGCCCTCACAGGGCTCCTACTACTGCTTCGGCTGCGGCGCCGGCGGCGACGTCTTCAAGTTCCTTCAGGAGATCGAAGGCCTCGGGTTCGTGGAGGCAGTCGAACGCCTCGCCAACAAGTACGGCATCCAGCTGCGCTACGAAGAGGGCAACGACCGCGGTCCGAGGCGTGATCCCCGTCAGCGCGGCCGCCTGATCGAGGCCCACAAGTTTGCCGCCGAGTTCTATGCCGATGCCCTCTCCAACTCCGCCGACGGCAAGGCCGGCCGGCAATTCGTCGCAGACCGGGGTTTCACCCAGGCCGCCGCCGAGACATTCGGTATGGGCTTCGCGCCGCGCGGGGGAGAGGCGCTCGTCGCCCAACTGCGGGGGAAGGGGTTCACCGAGGAAGAGCTCACCGTCGGGGGACTCGCCTCACGCGGCTCGCGCGGACTCTATGACCGCTTCCGCGGCCGGCTCATGTGGCCGATCCGCGAAATGACCGGTGATGTGATCGGTTTCGGTGCCCGCCGGATGTTCGACGACGACCGGATCGAGGCCAAATACCTCAACACCTCCGAGACCCCGATCTACAAAAAGAGCCAAGTGCTCTACGGCATCGACCTCGCCCGCCGCGACATCTCCTCATCGAGCCAGGCGGTCGTCGTCGAGGGCTACACCGACGTCATGGCGTGCCACGAGTCCGGCGTCAAGACGGCTGTTGCGACCTGCGGCACTGCGTTCGGCGAAGACCACGCCCGTATCCTGCGCCGCATACTCCTGGACCATGACGCGTTCCACGGCGAAGTCATCTTCACCTTCGACGGAGACGAAGCCGGCCAGCGCGCGGCCATGAAAGCGTTTTCGGGGGATCAGCAGTTCGTCGCCCAGACCTATGTGGCGGTCGAGCCCCGCGGTATGGATCCGTGCGACCTCCGTCTCGCCGATGGTGACGCCGCCGTCCGCGAGCTCGTCGCGACCCGCATACCGCTCTATCGTTTCGTGCTGGACAACACGCTGCAGAAGTTCGACCTCGACCGGGGCGATCAGCGCATCGACGCGATCCGCGAATCCGTCGCCCTCGCCACATCGATCCGGGACAAGTCGAAGGTCGAGGAGTTCATCCGCGAGATCGCCAATCGCGTCGGCGCCGATGTCGACCAGGTGCGGTCCGAGCTCAAGCGGAGCCAGGGCCAGTCCGCGAAGACCTCGTCCCGACCGGTCGTGGCCGAAGCGGACCCCGTGCCCGCGCAACAAGTCATCAGCCTGGGGGCGCCGCAGTTCACCGACGAACGCGAGGCGCTCAAGGCAATCGTGCAGTTCCCGCATTACGCCCAGTCTGTCGCCGGCGACCTGCACGACAACGACTTCACCCACCCGGTGTCGCAAGAGTTGTGGCGGCACATCAGTGCCGAGCCACTCCCGACCGCCCCCGATCAGGGCTGGTTGTCCAAGCTCGCCGATTCGCTGCCCAACGACCAGTTGAAGCGTGTGCTCAACCAGTCGGCCGTGGAGCCGCTGCGCTCGACCAACGAGGCGACGCAGGCCGTCGTGGTGTCGTTGATCGCACGGCTGCAGGAGCTCACGACGGCCCGCCGCATCGTCGAGGTCAAGTCCAAGCTGCAGCGCACCAACCCGATCGAGCAGACCGAGGACTACAACCGCATGTTCGGCGAGCTCGTCGCGCTGGAGCAACAGCGCCGCGCCCTGCGCGAACGCGCCATCTGGTGATTCGGCGCGGCAGCGCCCATTCGCAACAGTCCCCAGCCTGACTGTCCCCGGAAGTATGTCCACATGCGACCGATCCGCAACGGTTATCGGCGGTCGTTGACTGCACGCTGGACCCATGGACCCGTATTTGCGTCGTCTCGCCGCCATACCCCCACTGCAAGCGGAGTCTGAGCACGACCTGGCCGTGCGGTCCTGGCGCGGGGACGCGGGTGCGAGAGAAGAGTTGATCACCGCGAGCCTGCGACTTGTCGTCATGCGAGCGCGGCTGCTCGGGTTGCACGGATCCCGCCTGCTGGATGCGGTGCAGGCCGGCACCGTCGGGCTCATCGAAGCGGTCGACCGCTTCGATCCCTACCGGGGTTGCCGGCTCTCGACATACGCCTGGTGGTGGATCGGTCGGGCCATGAAGCAGTCGCTCCCGCTGCCGGAATTCGCCGAAAAAACGGACGCGTTCTCCGACTCCCGGCCGTCGCTGTATGACGAAGAAGACCTGCTCGACGGACTCGACGAGGAGCTGGCCGCGGTGCTGGTCGAGCGATTCGGTATCGGTGCCGAAGCGCGTCTCCCGACACCCCGAACCGAGGTGGCCCGCCGACTGGGACTGACCGTGAGTCAGGTTCGTACGAAGGAGGCGAAGGCCCTTTCGCATGTGCGTCACAGACTTGCTAAGGTTGGTCACCGTGCTCCACATCAACACGGTGGAGCCGGTCCCCTGTAGCTCAATTGGCAGAGCATTCGACTGTTAATCGGAGGGTTCCTGGTTCGAGTCCAGGCGGGGGAGCTTGAGACCTCCGTTTTGCGGGGGTTTCTTTGTTTCCAGACCGGACAGCGCCCGCGTCACGCCAGCTGCCGTCGCCGTCTGGCCGTGAGAAGTAGCAACAGTGCCAGGAGAGCGGCCGGGATCCCGAGGACGAGTGGCAGGACGCCCCCGGCGTTGATGGTGTGCTGCGCGGTGGCCGACAACCGCAGCCCGTCGCTGGCGTCGACCAGTGCCGGACCATTCTGGCGGGTGACGGTGACGAAGACGACGAACCGACCATCGTTGACGACCTGCACCTTCCACGGGACCGGCACCGAGCCATGCGCGGGAAGCGGATCGAGGTAGACGGTTCTCTGCGCGGACCAGTCTTCCGGATCGACATACACGTCGGGGTCGACACTCAGGACATCGAGATGAGCCGCCAGTCCCGTCAGTGGCCGGTCGCCATCGTTGCGGACCGTGGAGGTCAGCCGGAACCGCTCGCCGATCGTGGTACGCAGCGCCGGCTGATCGATGCGTACCGTGACGTGATCGCGGGTGGGGGATGGGGTTGCGGCCGCCCCGGGTGCGACACCAACACTGGCAAGCACGGCGAGGAGCAGCATCCGGACAGCGAGCCTCATGGGTGGTCTCCCGTTCCGAGGGTGAGCCGATCGGCAACGCCCACTGCGGCGGAGCAGATGAATGCGGCCGCGACCACGGGGCCGACGAGCCACCCCGCTTGCTGGCCGAGGCTTTGCCCGTTCACGACCACATTGCCAAGAGCCTGCACCCCGGCAGTGAACGGGTCGACGTGAAGCAGGAGATCGCCGAACCAGCCTTGCTGGGCTGACATCGGCATCTGCGTCGGCGTGTAGAGCGCCAGAAGCGCGAACAGCGTGATCGAGAGGCTGAGTCTGTTGGATTCGACCAGGCTGCTGACCAGAACGCCGAGCCCGGCGAGGAAGAGCGCAAGCAGTGTTCCGACCAGGAGCCCGGCGCTGAGTGCGGACAGCACCACTCCGACGCCGCGGCCGAAGTACCACACGTACCCGACCGTCAGCGTGAAGGAAGCGACCCACATCGAGAGCGCCGCGGCGGCCTTGGCCACCACGATGCTTCGGCGTGACACCGGGGTGACCAAGAGGCTCTCGAGTGTGCCGCGCTCCCGCTCCCCACTGATCGAGTCGGCAGATCCGAGCAGCACCAGGAGACCCCCGAGGGCAACGGCGACCTGCAAGGTGAGGCTCACCGCCTCCCGCTGCTCGAGGAAGTTCAGCGCCTGATTGCTGGCCACCAGGTAGCTGGTCACACCCAGCAGCACTGAGATGGCGAGCATGAGCAACAATCCTCTGCCGGCCAGCCAGAGGTCGCGCAGCTCCCGGTCCAGGACGACGGTCCACGCGCTCATCATCGGGCCTCGGTCACGGAAAGGAAGGCGTCGCTGAGCCGGCCGCCCTCGAGCGTGAATCCAAGCACCGGCACGCCCGCATCGAGAAGGAGCCGCAGGGCACCGGCGGCGGCAGCTTGGGCAGTCACCTGGTTCGAGAAGGTCAACTGGAGTTCGCCCGCGCCCTCATGGTCGAAGGCCACCGCCTGAACGTCCGCACTGCCGAGGACCGCGGCAGCGCGCCCGCGCTCGCCGGGCAGCACCTGAAGCCAGGCCTGTCGTGGAGCAGCGGCCCGTCGCACGACATCGGCCATACTGCCTTCCGCGACGACGTGTCCGCGATGCATGATCAGGACCAGGTCACATGTCTGCTCGACCTCATCCAGCTGGTGGGTACTCAGAACCACCGTGGCGCCTCGCTGGCGCGCGATTCGCGACACGAGATCCAGCACCTGTCGCTGTCCGTTGGGGTCCAGACCAAGGGTCGGCTCGTCGAGGATCACGACGTCCGGGTCGTTGACCAGAGCGCGCGCGACGCCGAGGCGTTGCCGCATTCCCCGGCTGTATGACGAGACCAGGGTGTCGGCCCGTTCGGTGAGACCCACCTCGCCGAGCAGCCGACGAGCGGTGGCCCGCGCCTGTGCCCGCGGCTGGCCGAAGAGGCGGGCGTGGAACGTCAACCACTCGGCACCAGTCTGTGTCCGCGGGTAGCCCGCACTCTCGGGGAGCACCCCGATCCTGCGCCGGATCTCTTCTGGGTGCGTGGACGGGACTCCCGCAACCGTGAACGACCCGGCATCGGGCCGCAAGATGGTCGACAACATCCTGATCACGGTCGTCTTGCCAGCCCCATTCGGGCCCAGGAAGCCCAGCACGGACCCAACAGGCACGGCAAGGTCAAAGGACTCGACGGCGCGGACATCCCCATACGACTTTTGCAGCCCTACTGCCTCGATCGCGTAGGTCGTCATCGCAATTGCGCCGAGACGAAATAGCCGGGGGAGCACAGCAATCTTCGACAGTTCATGACGATCCTCCGTTCGGGCGAGGTAGTCGGCACGCTACGCCTGCGGAACTTAAGCGGTGCTGAATCCGTCCGTGGACGTGTTCTAGTCGCCCCAGCCCATCGAGAACACCTCGAAGGACGTTGCGAACTTCACGCCGAGCCTCGCCCCGGTAGGACGCGCCATACCTTCGAGGAACTCCTCGGGATCGAAATGGTCCCAGCCCAGTCCCTTGATGTACGCGTCATGCGCCTTGAGCGACTCGACGCCTTTGTGGAATGTCTCGGTCGTGTCCACGGCGTGCATTCCGTCGGGCGATCCGGATGCCCATACGGCGGTGACTCCGCCCCAGGGCTCGAGGCCGTCGAGGAGCTGCTCGTTGAAGACCCAGCGGTTGCCGGCATCGCGTACAGCGTCAAGTGTCGCCTTGCCGACCGCGATGTGGTCGGCCTGGTTGAGGTTGCGGCCGCCCCAGGTGTCGCGGAAGTTGTTGGTGATGACGACCTGCGGCCGATGCCTGCGCACGATTCCGGCGATGGCCCGGCGGAGAGTCACCCCATACTCGAGGACGCCGTCAGGCAATCCGAGGAACTCGACCTTGTCTACGCCCACAATGCGGGCCGATTCGATCTGCTCGGCGATGCGGGCTCCACGGCACTCGTCGGGCTCCATGCCGTCGATGCCCGCTTCCCCACTCGTCACCATGCAATAGACGACCGTCTTGCCTTGACCGGTCCACCGCGCAATGGCCGCGGAGGCGCCGAACTCGAGGTCGTCGGGATGCGCGACGACGGCAAGTGCGGTGTCCCAGCTTTCGTCGACGGGGGAGAGGGGCTGCGGGTCGGCCATACGACTAGGCTAGACCCGATTTACCTCGGGGAGGTAGCTCAGCTGGTTAGAGCACGGGACTCATAATCCTTCGGTCGCGGGTTCGAGCCCCGCCCTCCCTACTACGTGCGGAATCGCGCACCAGGCCCGATGCCTTCGGGCCTGGCGACCGTTTGGGTGACTACATGCCCTCACTCACGGCCAGGATGTTGCCCTCGCTGTCGATGAACCACGCACCCCGACCGCCCTCGTACGTTGCGACGCCGTTCTCGGTCTTGAGTCCGGGGAAGTCGTATTCTTCGAAAACGACGCCGCGACTGCGCAGGTCAGCCATCTCGGCGTCGAGATCACTTGTCGACCAGCTCAGCGCGGTGTTCTTCGCAGTCCCGGCATTGTCGGTTTGGTACATGAAGAGCTTGGAGCCCGCCGATGTTTGGAAGACAAGCCCGTCTTCGCGCTCGTCGGTCGGCTCAAGCCCCAGCTTTTCTTTGTAGAATCCTCGCGCCCTCTGCAGATCCTTGGCCGGGAGGACGGCATAGATTTCCAGTTCGCTCAACATGATTCTTCCTCTGTTTGTACCCCAGCCATCACGGTACGCCGGTAGGCGATCGAGTTCGAGAGGCAAGAAGGGCTGGCGACACCCCTGCCGTGCCTGAGATGATCGGCCTATGACTTTGCGCCTTGTTGGGGAACCCGAAGCCGACCAACTCCTCGACAGCAATCCACTCGCCTTGCTGATCGGGATGCTTCTGGATCAGCAGTATCCAATGGAAGCCGCATTCGCCGGACCGCGGAAACTCGCAGGCCGAATCGAGTCATTCGACGCCGCGACCATTGCTGCGTGTGACCCCGAAGAGTTCGCCGAACTCTGCACGGTCACTCCTGCCGTGCACCGTTATCCCGGCTCGATGGCCAAGCGGATCCAGGCCGTGTGTGCCCACATCGTCGCCGAGTATGACGGGGACGCCGCCGGCCTGTGGACGGTCGGCGAACCGACGGGCCCGGCGTTATTGCAACGGCTCAAAGCGCTGCCCGGCTTCGGTGATCAGAAGGCCCGGATCTTCCTCGCGCTGCTCGGCAAACAGCGGGGCATTCAACCGGATGGATGGCGCGAGGCGGCAGGGGCGTACGGCGAGGAAGGCTCACGTCGGTCGATCGCCGATGTGACCGATGACCGGTCGCTCGCGGAGGTCCGCGACTTCAAGAAACAGGCGAAAGCCGCCGCCAAGAAGTAGCGAATTCGGCGCGAAAACGTGCGTCATCACCGACTACACCGTCGTGTGCGGCACCAGTCAGTTCGGGAGCGTCATGCCAGCCCGAACTGGGGCTGCGCCTCCGCCGGGACGACGTCGATTAGTTCGGGGTGGTCGCGGATCACCTTGGGGATGAACGAGCAATACGGCAGTGCCTCGCCGCCCCTTTGGCGGATCTGGGTGAGCGTCTCGACGACGAGCGCGGTGCCGACCCCGTGACCCTCGTATTGCGGGAAGACCTCGGTGTGGTTCAGCGCATAGGTCTCGCCCTCGAGGTCATAGGTGACGAAACCGGCCAGTGTGCCGTCGAGGAAGGTCTCGAAGCGTTTTCGGGCAGGATTGTCACGAACATCGGCAGTCGGCATGCGTCATTACTACCACTTCAGTGGTAGATGCCCTTGTGGCTGATGGGAAGCATGGTGCACAATGAGTTTTGGTGCTTCTCCCGAGAACGCTGGGGAAGGCGAAACTAGGGAGGCACCATGACTACAGCCTTTCAGGGCGTTCCCACACGGGGCGTTCTTTTTGTGCATTCCGCACCCTCTGCACTGCTCCCGCATGTCGAGTGGGCCGCAAGCGGAGTTCTCGGTGCGCCCGTCGATGCCGCATGGGTCGCACAACCTGCCCAGCAGGGCACCTACCGTTGTGAGATCTCCTGGCTCGCGCCTTCGGGTTCGGCCGCCAAGATCGCCTCGGCGATGCGCGGCTGGGAGCAGCTCCGCTTCGAAGTCTCCGAAGAGCCGACCGCCTCGACCGAGGGTGCGCGCTTCTCCTACACACCCGCGCTGGGCATCTTCCATGCGCTGACCGGGCTGCATGGCGACATCCTGATCCCCGAAGACCGGATCAAGGCGTTCATGGTCAAGGCCTCGCGTGGGGAGATCACGATGGAGCTCGCCCTCGAAGGACTCCTCGGCGCCAAATGGGATGCTGAGCTCGAACCGTTCCGTCACGCAGGTGACGGCGCGCCCGTGCGTTGGCTCCACCAAGTTATCTAGACGGCAGAGTATCTAGGCAGCAGAGCATTTAGGGCACCCGGTCAGCGGTACTCGGGGTTCGCGAAGTCGAACCGCTCGCCCTTGTCCCACGCGGGGCGCTGGTTGCCGTATGCCGGGATGCCACCGGCGGCATCGATCATGGCGGCGAGGTGCATGAGGTTCCAGGTCATGAACGTCGTGTTCCGGTTGGTGAAGTCGTTTTCGGGACCACCCGATCCCGGATCGAGGTATGACGGCCCGGGACCGACCTCGCCGATCCAGCCGGCATCGGCCTGCGGCGGTATGACGCAGCCGAGGTGTTGAAGGCTGTAGAGGATGTTCATCGTGCAGTGCTTCAGGCCGTCCTCGTTGCCGGTGATCAACGCGCCGCCGACCTTGCCGTAGTAGGCATATTGGCCGGCGTCGTTGAGCTCGGCCGAACACGCATACAGGCGCTCGATGATGAGCTTGGTGATGCTGGAGTTGTCTCCGAGCCAGATCGGTCCGGCGACGACGAGGATGTCGGCGGCCTTGACCTTTTCGTAGATCGCCGGCCACTCATCGGATTCCCAGCCGTGTTCGGTCATGTCGGGATAGATACCGGTCGCGATGTCATGGTCGATGGCCCGGATGACCTCCACCTCGACGTTGTGCTTCTTCATGATGTTGACGCTCACGTCGATGAGTCCCTGAGTGTTGCTGACCCCGGGGGAGCGGGTCAGCGTGCAGTTGAAGAACAGTGCGCGCAATTGCGAAAAATCGTGATCAGCCATGACTCACTATGATTCGGGCCGCGCCCGTCATGCAACGGAACGGCGGAATACGTCACCCGATCGTTATGGTCACTGCCGGTGTCGTCGTGTTGGACTCCTTGTGCAGCATGCGGATCTGCCGTTCGCCCGTGCGCGTCGTGTAGATGACTGTGGTGAACTCGCCGCCGTCCCCGGTCCGGGTTGTCACGGGGAAATCGTCCCAGGGCTCGCCCTTGTCCTTCACCTGGACCTGAACGAGGGCGCCCTTCTCGAGCTCGGGAAACGCGCCGCTGAGCCGGAGTTTTTCGCCCGGTGAGATCTCGCTGCTGGCGGCTTTCAATGATGGTTTGGGTTTTTCCTCGGCGGTGGGGGCTGTCGTCGCCGTGGGGGTCGGCGTGGCCTTGGTCGTCTCGGCGGTCGTGGGAGTCGGTGTCGCCGGCAGCGTCACGTCCCCGAGGCCCGTTGCGTTGATGAGAGCTGCGCCGCCGAGCCCCAGCACACCGCCGATCGCGAGCCCGACGATGACGAACCAGCCGGCGAACTTCCAGGCGACCTGTTTGCGGCGTTCGATCTCGTCGGCGGGAATGGGGCGGACCTCCCGGCGAGCGGCCGCCTTCGCGGCCACGGCAGTCGTGGACCGTGTCACGGGAGCCTTGGCGCCGGGGTCGTGGTGCACGACGGCGTTGACGGCGTCCTGGACTGTCACCAGGTTGTCGACCGTCGCATCGGGAATGTAGATGTCGTAGCCCAGGCCCAAGGCCTCGACGATCTCGACGATCGACAACGAGTCGACCCCGAGATCCTTGCCGAGCCTGGCCGCTGGGACGACCGTATCGGGCTCACAACCGACCACCTGAACGATGATGCGGGTGAGCTGTTCGTGGACAGCGGCGGAGGACGGCACAGGTAGAGCCTAATAGGCACAGGTCAAACCGCGTAAACCATATCGGCGGTTGGGTGAGCGGCCGAGTGGGCCAGACCGTACGATATGTCGATGATCAGTCCAGACGAGCTCCATTACGTCGTTGTGCACGGCTACCGCCGGGCATACCGGATGATGGGCAGCGGTCCTGCGCTGCTGTTGCTCCACGGACTGGGTTGCGACTCATCCACCTGGACCTCGGTCATGCCGACCCTCGCCAGGCACTACACGGTCATCGCCCCTGACCTGCTGGGTCATGGCGGCTCGGACAAGCCCAATGCGGACTATTCGCTCGGCGGCTACGCCAACGGCATGCGCGACCTGTTGACGATTCTCGGCATCGACAAGGTCACCGTCGTCGGCCACAGTCTCGGCGGCGGCATCGCGATGCAGTTCGCCTACCAGTACCCCGAGCGCACCGAACGTGTATGTCTGGTCTCGACCGGTGGTCTCGGTTCCGAAGTCACTCCGCTGATCCGGTTCCTCACCGTCCCGGGCAGTGGCACCGTCCTCGGTGCCGCCACCATCAAACCGCTTCGGCCGATCGTGTCGGGCAGTCTCCGCGCGTTGTCGAAGATCGGCCTGCCGGTCACCCGCGACCTCGGCGAAGTGTCCGAGATCTATCAGAACCTGGCCGACCCCGACATGCGCCGCGCGGTCCAGCGTGTGACCAGCCATGTGCTGGACTGGCGCGGCCAATACGTCACGATGACGGATCGTGCCTATCTTGCGCGGCTCATGCCGATGCTGGTGGTCTGGGGCAAGCAGGACACAGTGATTCCGGTGTCACACGCGGGCACCGCGAGCTCGTATGCGACCAATGCCGAAGTGCATGTCCTCGACAAGTCCGGTCATTTTCCGCACAAGGACCACCCGGAAGAATTCTGCCGGCTGGTGGTGGACTTCATCGAGTCCAACAAGCCGGCCAACTACCATCGCGGCCGGTGGCGCGCGCTGATGAGAAGCGGCGATCAGGCCGTGCTCGACGCGGTCTCCGACTCGCCTGCTGTCGCCGGCTGAACGTCGTCGGCACGCGCCTCGACTACTTCCGCTGGGATGTTGCCCTTGTAGTGACGTCGTCGACGGCCACGGTTGCCTGACGCCCAGGCACCGATGGAGACGGCGGCCCAACCGATCGCCGCGCCGGCGATGTCGTCGGCGATGTAGTGCCAGCCGAAGTAGATCGTCGCGGTGACGGTGAGCACGAGGAACGCCCAGCCAGCGATTCGGATGACGGCTTTTTGACCGGTGCGCTCGAAGAAGATGCAGGCGGTCACCACCACGGACACGTGCAGTGAGGCGAATCCGGCAATACCGAAGATGTTGCCGCCGGTCGGGTCTTCCTTGAAGCCGACACCGGCACGGAACAGCGAACGCTGCAGGGCGGTCACGCCCGTGTCGGGAAGGTCCTGGAACATCTGCGACTGGGCGAACGCCGGTCCAAGTGTCGGGATGATGTAGTAGCTGACCGTCCCGAGAACCCAGTTGAGGCCGAGCGCGGTGGCATACCAGGCCCCAAGCGAAAGGTCTCTGCCCCAGACCAGGAAGGCGCCGAGTGTGAGCGGAATGAGTGGCAGATAACTCACGTAGGCAGTCGCCAGCACCTGGGCGGCGAATCCAGTGCCCAGGATGTTGTGGAGCACTTCGGCCGGGTTTTGTCCGAACATCAGGAAATGGTCGAGCTGGAGCATGTCGTTGTCGAACAGGACGTTCTCGCGGACCAGGGGCAGATAGCTCTTGAGGTTTCGGTAGCTGACGTAGCAGATGTAGAACGAGATCAGCCCGGCCGCGATGTACGAGAGCCGCTTCCAGGTCCATTCCTCGTCGACGATCGTCCTCACGCCGCGAGCGAATCCACGCATTCCATAACGCTTGAGCGCGGTCGGAATGATGCCGGCCGCGAAGAACAGCAAGCCGATCGCGGGAAGTCGTACGTACGCGGGCCCGAGGAAACCGTCAGGGTCGCGAAGGGGTACGTCCAACTGATTGGAGGCGAAAACGGCTGCGGCACCAATTGCGACTGAGAGCAGGACCGCAAAGGTGTAGGGCCATCGTCGCATGGGCCCTATCGTATTGGGTCGGCCTGAGAGTTCGTTAAACGGCTCAGACGTCGATTGAGGAGCACCACCCGGTGCCCCTCAATCAAACGAAAGTCCTACGCGTCGCCGCCGATTTGCTTGACGTCGCTGACAGCCGTCGGGTCGTCGATCCGGAAACGGGTGAACGCTTCGCGGACGACTTCGGGGTTGACCTGCGACTTCAGTGCGAGGCTCTGCAGGACCGCAACCGTGATCGACTCGGCATCGACCTGGAACTTGCGCCGGGCGGCCGCGCGGGTGTCGGCGAAACCGAAGCCGTCGGTGCCCAGTGACTGCCACGGTCCGGGGACCCAGCGCGCGATCTGATCGGGCACGGCACGCATGTAGTCGCTGACCGCGACGGTCACGGACTCGGACTCCATCAGCTTGCGGGTGATGTAGGGCATACGGCTGTACTGGCCGGGATGGTTGAGGTTCCACTGTTCGGCCTCGACGGCGTCACGGGCGAGCTCGTTCCACGACGTCACCGACCACACATCGGCGTACACGCCGAATTCGGTCTCGAGGATTCCCTGCGCCTTGAGTGCCCAGGGGACTGAGATACCCGAAGCCATGATGCGTGCCTTCGGTCCTTCGCCCTCGGCGGCCGCCTGGTAGAGGTAGGCGCCTTTGAGCAGTCCCTCGGTGTCGAGGTTTTCCGGCTGCTTCGGCTGGACGACCGGCTCGTTGTAGACCGTCATGTAGAAGATGACGTCTTCGCCCTGCGGATGGTCGTCGCTGCTGCCATACATCCGCTGGAGGCCCGACTGGACGATGTGGCTGACCTCGAAGCCCCACGCCGGGTCGTAATGGACGATGGCGGGGTTGGTCTGCGCGATGAGCGGCGAATGGCCGTCGGCATGCTGCAGGCCTTCGCCCGTCAGCGTGGTGCGGCCGGCCGTCGCGCCGATGAGGAATCCACGGCACAACTGATCGGCCATCGCCCAGATCGAGTCGGCGGTGCGCTGGAACCCGAACATCGAATAGAACATGTAGACCGGGATCATCGGCTCGCCGTGCGTCGAGTAGGCGCTTCCGGCGGCGATGGTCGACGCCATGGCGCCAGCTTCGCTGATGCCTTCGTGGAGCAGCTGGCCTTGCACCGACTCCTTGTAGGCGAGCAACTGCTTGCGGTCGACGGATTCATACGTCTGGCCCTGCGGGCTGTAGATCTTGGCGGTCGGGAACATCGAGTCCATACCGAAGGTGCGGTATTCGTCGGGCGCGATCGGGACGATGCGTTTGCCGATTTCGGGATCGCGCATCAGGTCGCGCAGCAGGCGCACGAACGCCATGGTTGTCGCGATCGCCTGTTTGCCCGAGCCCTGTTTGAGCTCGTCGAACATCGTGTCCTCGGGCAGCTTGACCGGAACCGGGTTGACGACGCGCTTGGGCAAGGACCCGCCCAGCTGTTCGCGCCGCGACATCATGTACTTGATCTCTTCGCTGTCCGGACCCGGGTGGTAGAACGGCGCGATGTCGCTGTTCTCGATGTCGGCGTCGGTGACCGGGATGTTGAGCCGGTCGCGGAAGAGCTTGAGGTCGTCCTTCGTGAGCTTCTTCATCTGGTGGGTCGCGTTGCGGCCCTGGAATGATTCGATCATCCAGCCCTTGATCGTATGGGCGAGGATGACGGTCGGCTGTCCCGTGTGCTTGGTCGCGGCGTCGAACGCGGCATAGACCTTGCGGTAGTCGTGGCCGCCGCGGGGGAGGCGCTCGATGTCCTCATCGCTCAGGTGCTCGACCATCGCCCTGAGGCGCGAGTCTGGACCGAAGAAGTGCTCGCGGTTGTAGGAGCCGGACTCGACCGAGAGGGTCTGGAACTCACCGTCGGGGGTGCGGTTCATCTGGTTGACGAGCACGCCATCGGTGTCGCGGGCGAGCAGGTCGTCCCACTGGCGGCCCCAGACGACCTTGATGACATTCCAGCCCGCGCCGCGGAACGTCGCTTCGAGCTCCTGGATGATCTTGCCGTTGCCGCGCACCGGCCCGTCGAGCTGCTGCAGGTTGCAGTTGACGACGAAGGTCAGGTTGTCGAGCTCTTCACGTGCGGCCAGGCCGATGGCGCCGAGGGATTCGGGTTCGCCCATCTCGCCGTCGCCGAGGAAGGCCCATACGTGCTGGTCGCTCGTGTCGGTGATGCCGCGGTGGTGCAGGTAGCGGTTGAACCTGGCTTGGTAGATCGCAGCGAGGGCGCCGAGGCCCATCGAGACGGTCGGGAATTCCCAGTAGTCGGGCATGAGCCGGGGGTGCGGGTATGACGACAATCCCTTGCCTGCTCCGTGGGAGAACTCCTGACGGAATCGGTCGAGCTGCTCCTCGGTGAATCGGCCCTCGAGGAAGGAACGCGCATAGATGCCGGGGGAGGCGTGGCCCTGGATGTAGATGTGGTCGCCGCCGCCGGGGTGGTCCTTGCCGCGGAAGAAGTGGTTGAAGCCGACTTCATAGAGGCTGGCGGCAGATTGGTAGGACGCGATGTGGCCGCCGACGCCGAGGCCGGGGCGGTTGGCGCGCGACACCATGACCGCTGCGTTCCAGCGGATGTAGGAACGGATGCGGCGCTCGATCGCTTCGTTGCCGGGGAACCACGGCTCGCGTTCGGGTGGAATCGTGTTGATGTAGTCAGTGCTGCGAAGAGCCGGAACGCCGACGTTTTGTTCGCGCGCGCGTTCCAAAAGCTTGAGCATGACGTAGCGGGCGCGACCGCGTCCGCCGTTGTCGATCATCTCATCGAGCGAGGCAATCCATTCGTTTGTCTCGTCGGGATCGATGTCCGGCAACTGGGTCGGAAGACCCTCGTGAATGACCGGGGGGCGCTCGGGGCCGGGTTGCGGCATGGGATCTCCTGAAAGTCTCGTGGACACCTCTCAATACTCCCACGACTGATTCGCTACTGTGATACCGGTAACAAGCGGAGAGATCTACCAATGAGTAGGTTTTTCCGCACGGATCTGCCTCACAATGGGTAGGTTCTTTGCATGACTGCTGACGCCCCAAGGAGGCATCGTTGACCGCGGCGAAGTTGGGATTTATGCCCGACACCGTTATCCAGGAACTTGGCTGGGACGAAGACGTTGATGAGGAACTCCGTTCCGACATCGAAAAACATACGGGCAATGGACTCGTCGACGGGGACTACGGGGACGTGGTCGACGGCGTGTTGCTGTGGTGGCGTGACGGCGACGGCGATCTCGTCGATGGCCTCGTCGACTGCCTCCAGGACATCGTCGAAGGCGGCGGCATCTGGCTCCTGACCCCCAAGGTCGGTCGCGAGGGCTATGTCGAGAACGCCGACATCTCCGAAGCCGCACCCATCGCGGGCCTTGCGACGACGACTACGTCGTCGGCCTCGAACGACTGGGCGGCCACGAGGCTGTCCACCCCCAAACGCTAGGGCTCCGCCCAAAAGGACTATATGACCATCGAGATTGGTCAGGAAGCCCCTGACTTCACCCTCAAGAACCAGCACGGCGAAGACGTTCAGTTGTCGTCGTTCCGCGGCGAGAAGGCCGTCATCCTGATGTTCTTCCCGTTCGCGTTCAGCGGCATCTGCTCGGGGGAGTTGTGCGAGATCCGCGACAACCTCCCCGACCTCACGGCTGACGGTGTGGAAGTGATTGCAGTGTCTTGCGATCACTTCTTCTCCAACCGCGCTTTTGCCGACCGCGACGGCTACAAGTTCTCGATCCTGAGCGACTTCTGGCCCCACGGCGAGGTGACCAACGCCTACGGCACGTTCAACGAACAGGCCGGCGCGCCCAACCGTGGTACCTACATCATCGACACCGGCGGCGTCGTCCGCTGGAAGGTCGAAAACGGTATTCCGGACGCCCGGGATCTGACCGAATATCAAAAAGCATTGGCATCACTCGCATAGTTTTCACGAATATTGATGCATGGAAATCTTCCATGCGGTTTGATGGAATTGCTGCGGCCGCCGAGGACCCGAGACCACGGCGGCCGCAGTCTGTCTTTTCATATTCTTGACGTCTCTTTGATGGTTTGGGTATGCCTGGACGCCGGCAAGGCATCCAAAACTCGAGCCGTCCGGGTGCGGTATTGTTTGCCGCTGATTGAAATCCCCTTGGGGCGAATAGCTCAGTTGGTTAGAGCTTCCGGTTTACACCCGGACGGTCGGGGGTTCGAGTCCCTCTTCGCCCACAAATTGCTTCCCTGATGCGCTGGTCACATCGCCGGCAAACAACAACACCGGGTCCGGGACCCGTGGCAGAATCACGCAGTGGCCATTGACCCGAGACCGTGTGCCGAGTGCGGCGCACAGATCAACCCGACCGACGTCTTCGCGCTGAATATCAATTCGGTGACGCATGATGAACTTGAGGCCGTCTTCTGCCGGCAGGATCATGCCGCGCACTGGCTGACCAAACCGATTCCTCAGGCCATGCCGGATGCTCCGTTCACGGCCGGCGACTGGTTGATCCTGCTCGGCGCACTTGTCTTGTTCGCGCTGGCGATCATCGGCGTCATCGCACTGTTCTCCGGCGTCGACGTCAACCCGTTCTGACGTTCGGGGCGAGCGGTTCTACCTCCGTTGCGCGTCCTCGATGACCTCGACCGCAAGGGCACTGAGGGTGAGGCCGCGCTCCGCCGCACTCGCCAGGAGACGGTCGTAGGCGGTCGCCATATCGAGTCCGTGCCGCTGACTGATCACGCCCTTGGCCTGCTCGACCACCGTACGACTCTCGAGGGCCGCCCGGATCCGGTCACGCGCCTCGTTCAGGGTCAGCTCGTCGATGTGGGGGGCGAGGATGGTGGCGAGATCGGCGAAGGTCTGGGCCAGCCTGACGCTCTCTTCCGTCGGCTCGGTGTCGGAGCTGCTGAAGAGGTTCAGCGCTACAAAAGGCCGGTCGTGCCAGGCCATCGGCACGGAAAGGACCGAATGGAAACCCGCCTCGATCATCCGCGGGCCGAAGTACGGCCACCGCGCGCATACGGCGTCCTCACCGACCGCCACGACGGTGGCTCCGCTGAGCCCGGACTCCACGCATGGACCTTCATAGATCTGCGCCTGGTGAAGCTCGAGCTCTTCGGCACTGTGACTGGTCGCGCCCAGCAGTTGCATGCCGTTGTCACCGTCGTTGACGAGCAGATCGCACGCGTCGAATTCGAGGACCTGCGCGCAGTTGGTCAGGATGTCGGACAGGGTGCCGGCAACGTCGTGCTCGCCGACCATGGCTGTGGCAAATTCTGAAAACGCTTCGGCGATCGTGATGCGTGTCATGGGATCAATCTCCGCTCACCTGGAAGTTGGAAAGATCTACTCGGCGCTCAATCGTCTCGCCGGCGACCGTCGCGAGGTCGGCGTCGCGAGCGAAGGCGTGCGCCCTCAGCAGGGCGAGTGCGTCGTCCGGAGGTACGCCCAGTTGCGCGACCACCATTCCGACCGCCTGGTTGACGGGCCCCCGCGACGCCCAGGCACTGAGTCCGGCCGGCTCCTCACGCGCTTCGGTCTCCGGATCGAGCAACAGCGCAGCGCCCACGGCGTTGGCAATGAATTGTCTGCCCTGCGGGCCCTCGTTCGGTGACTTGCCGGCGGCGGTATGAATGGTCAGCACACCCAAACAGGCGGTTGCTGGGCTGCATCGGGATCGCGTGCAGATCACGAGGACCCATGTCGCGTGCGGCCGCCGCAAAAACTGGCCAGCGGTCGGCTGCGTCCAGGGAAGTCACCACTTCGATCTGACTGTCGCTCGCCGTCCAGCCAGGGCCTTCGCCGAGGACGTCCTGAAGGCTTTCGAGTCGTTCCGAGACGTCGTCGGTCGCACATACGGTGACCCGTCGCTTCGTTGCGTAGTCGAAGGTGATGGCTGCACCGTCGGCGCCGAGGATGCGCCGGGCAGCTTCACCCGAACGCCAGGTCAACGGTGAAGCATCGCCGAGTGTCACCAGAGCCGAGGTCAGTTGCGCGAGCAACTTCTCGTAGTCCACCACCGACATCTGGTCCCATTCTCTGAGCGGGCACCCGGCAATATCAGGTGTCGCGCTGGGCTCGATCCAGCCCGTGCACCGCCTTCAGCAACCATACGCTTCGGTGCGTCCTCGCCTCATGGGTTCCGGTCCGCGGAAGGTCAGCTCTTGGCGACGAGGGTGAGCACATCGTAGGTGGCAACGGGCTTGTCGTCGGCGTTGGTGACGACGGCGTCCCAGCGCACTTCGCCGTAGTCGGCGTTTGTGCGCGGAGTGATCTGCTTTGCCGTCAGCGTGACGCGGATGGTGTCGCCTGCCTTGACCGGGGTGAGGAATCGCAGATTGTCGACGCCGAAGTTGGCGAGGACCGGTCCTGGGTTGGGTTCGACGAACAAACCGGCCGCCAGCGACACGATGAGGTAGCCGTGGGCGACGATACCGCCGAACAGCGGGTTGGCTGTGGCGGCCTCGACATCGGTGTGGGCGTAGAACGTGTCGCCGGTGAACTCGGCAAAGTGCTCGATGTCCTCGAGGGTCACAGTGCGTGACTCCGACTTGATCGTGTCGCCGATCCGGAGCTCGACGAGACTCTTGCGGAAGGGGTGAACCTCTTCGACCTTCTGCTCGGCGCCGACGATCCAACGGCCGGTGATGGCGGTCATCATGTCGGGGGATGCCTGGATCGCCGTGCGCTGCATGTGGTGCAGGACGCCGCGGATGCCGCCGAGCTCCTCGCCGCCGCCGGCGCGTCCGGGACCACCATGAACGAGGACAGGGAGCGGTGAACCGTGACCAGTCGACTCCTTGGCGTCGTCGCGGTCGAGGACGAGGATGCGACCGTGCCACGGTGCCAGGCCGAGGACGACCTTGCGGGCGACATCCCGGTCGTGGGTGACGAGCGAACCGACGAGGCTGCCCTTGCCCCGGGCGGCGAGTGCGATGGCCTCGTCGATGCTGTCGTAGGTCATCACCGTGCTCACCGGGCCGAAGGCCTCGATGTCATGGGGCTCGGCGGCACCGTTGTCGGCGCGCAGAAGGATCGGCGACATAAAGGCGCCCTTGTCGGCATCGGCGCCAACGACCTCAACGCGATCGGGATCGCCGTAGACGATCGTCGCGAAGCCCAACAGGGTGTTGACCGCCTTGCGGACGTCATCGCGCTGACCGATGCTCGCGAGGGCACCCATACGCACCGATTCATCGGCCGGGTTGCCGACGGTGATCGTGTCGAGGCGTGCCCTGGTGGCCTCGATGACGGCATCGGCGAGGGCAGTGGGAACGATCGAGCGTCGGATGGCGGTGCACTTCTGTCCCGCCTTGACGGTCATCTCGGTGACGAGCTGCTTGACGAACAGGTCGAACTCGGGGTCGTCCTGCGTGACGTCGGGGCCGAGGATCGAGCAGTTGAGGGAGTCGGCCTCGACGCCGAGCTGCACGCTCCTGTGGAGGACCGAAGGGTGCGCGCGGAGGATTGCGGCGGTGTCGGCCGAGCCGGTGAATCCGACCATGTCCTGTGCGCCGAGGTGGTCGAGCACTCCGGAGGCGCTTCCTGACAACAGCTGCAACGAACCCTCGGGGAGGATGCCTGACTCGATGATGCGGCGGACGACGAGCTCGGTGAGATAGGCGGTCTGGCTGGCCGGCTTGACGACCGAGGGCATGCCGGCGAGGAAGGCCGGGGCGAGCTTTTCGAGCATGCCCCAGACGGGGAAGTTGAAGGCGTTGATCTGGACCGCGACGCCGGGTTTGGAGGAGTACAAGTGCTGGCCGACGAAAGTGCCGCCGCGGCTGAGCCCTTCGGTGCCGCCGTCGTGGACGATCGTGTCGTTGGGCAATTCGCGCGTGCCCTTGCTGGCATAGCTCAGCATCGTTCCGAATCCGCCGTCGATGTCGACGGCTGAGTCACGCAGCGTCGCGCCGGTGCGGGTCGAAAGCGCGTAGAACTCTTCCTTGAGGCCCATCAGGTGTTTGCCGAGGTTTTTCAGGATGGCCGCACGCTCGTGGAACGTGAGCTCGCGCAGGGCGGGTCCGCCGGTGCTGCGGGCGTAGCTGAGCATGCCCTCGACGTCCAGCCCGGTGCTCGAGATCCGGGCGACGGTCTCGCCCGTCACGGCGTCGGCGAGAGGAGTTCCCTCATCGGGAGCCGCGTACCAGGCTCCTTGGACATAGCTCTCGAGAACTGTGCTCACTTGTTTACTCCTGGTCGTTGCGAACTCGTACTTCTATGGTGCACACTATTACAGACCGATCGTTCAGTAAATCGCTTGGGCGAAGTTTTTTGGAGGAATTGTGACTGTGGCGCAGGCTTCGGCCAACGAGGAGGAACTGCTCGACGGCTTCAACACGACAATCGCCCACAATCAGCGCATCGAACCGCGCGACTGGATGCCCGAGGGCTATCGCAAGACACTGATCCGCCAGATAGCCCAGCACGCGCATTCGGAGATCATCGGTATGCAGCCCGAAGGCAAATGGATCGCCAGCGCGCCGTCTTTGCGCCGCAAGGCGATCCTGCTCGCCAAGGTGCAGGACGAAGCCGGCCACGGGATGTATCTCTATTCAGCTGCCGAAACACTTGGCGTCGACCGCAGCGAGCTGACGGACAAGCTCATTAGCGGCGCGCAGAAGTACTCCTCGATCTTCAACTACCCGACGCTCACCTATGCCGACGTCGGCACGATCGGCTGGCTGGTCGACGGTGCCGCGATCTGCAACCAGGTGCCGCTCTGCCGGAGTTCATACGGACCGTATGGCCGCGCCATGATCCGCGTCTGCAAGGAAGAATCCTTCCACCAGCGCCAGGGTTTTGAGCTCCTCATGACGATGATGCGGGGGACCGATGAGCAGCGCGCGATGGTGCAGGAGTCGATCAACCGGTGGTGGTGGCCGGCACTGATGATGTTCGGGCCGCCTGACGACGACTCGCCCAACACGGCGCAGTCGATGGCATGGGGGATCAAGCGGCACACCAACGACGAGCTCCGCCAGCGCTTCGTAGACATGTCGGTGCCGCAGGCCGAGGCACTTGGGGTCACGTTCCCCGATCCCGAGCTCAAGTGGAATGCCGAACGCGAATCCCACGACTTCGGCCGGCCCGACTGGTCCGAGCTCATGAATGTCATCAAGGGCAACGGTCCGTGCAACGCCGAACGCATCGCCAATCGCCGCAGGGCCCACGAAGACGGAGCCTGGGTCCGTGAAGCGGCCACCGCCTTCGCTTACAAGGAACAAGCCGCACGCAAGCAGGAGGAAGCAGTATGAGCGTCACTGAGCCGTCCAAGATCCAGGCCGGTTGGCCGCTCTATGAAGTGTTCATCCGCGGCAAGCGCGGCCTCAACCACGTGCATGTGGGCTCGCTCCACGCCGCCGACGATGAGATGGCCGTCCGCCATGCGCGTGATGTCTACACCCGTCGCAATGAAGGAGTCAGCATCTGGGTCGTCCGATCCAACGACATCACCGCGTCGAGCCCTGAGGAGAAAGATCCGAACTTCGCGCCGAGCGGCGACAAGGTCTACCGCCATCCGACCTTTTACAAGATCCCCGACAACGTTCCCCACATGTGAGTACCCAGATGACTATTGATGACAACCCGGCGACCACGGATCCGGATGCCTCGGTCTATGACGGGCTGCTTGGTGAGAGCGAAGCCCATTGGGCCTTCGGCACCGCCTTCGACGATCCATTGGCCGGGGTTGACACAACTGTCGCCGACGGCGTCGACCACGAAGCCCTTGCGGTCTATTGCCTGATGCTCGGCGACGACGCGTTGATCATGTCCCAGCAACTCGCGAAATGGTGCGCCAACGCGCCCGACCTCGAGGAAGACGTCGCGCTGTCCAACACCGCGCTCGACCTCCTCGGCCAGGCCCGCCTTCTACTCGCCAGGGCAGCGGCGGCCGATCCGTCCCTCGCACCCGTGATGCCCGAAGGATCGCCGGTCCCGGACGAGGACGCACTGGCGTTCTTCCGCGACACGGCCGGTTTCCGAAATGTGCGTCTGGTGGAGCCCGACAACGGTGACTTCGCCTCGACCATCGTCCGCCTTCTCGTCTTCACCGTATGGCGACTCGCGGCCTTCCAACGCCTTGCCGATTCGCAGGACCGTGTCTTGGCCGCCGTGGCCGTCAAGGGCGTCAAGGAAATGACCTACCACCGCGACTACGCCGCCCGATGGGTCGTCACGCTCGCCCAGGGGACCGACGAGTCGCACCGCCGCACCGTGGATGCCCTCGCCGCCTGGTGGCCGTATCTTCAGGAGCTCTTCGAGACTCATCCGGTCGAAAAGGCGATGACGGATGCCGGCGTCGGGGTCGATCCGGCCAGTCTCCGGGCCGAGGCCGACGGCGTCCTCGACGCGGTCCTCGCCGCTTCGCAGCTGGCACGACCTGAATCGCCGGCCGTGACCGGTCAGGGCGGGCGCTCGGGAGTCCATACCGAATCGATGCCGCCGCTGCTCGCCGAGATGCAAGAGGTCGCGCGAGCCCATCCGATGGGTGCGTGGTGAGCATGACGACTCTTCTCGATCGGTCGACAGAGCTCGAGCGTGCGACGCGCGCCGCGGAGACGGTCACGGATCCGGAGATGCCGATGCTGACGCTGCGCGACCTGGGTGTGCTTCGCGACGTGTCGATCGACGGCGACCAACTGGTCGTGACGATCACGCCGACCTATTCGGGATGCCCGGCGATGGCGACGATGCGTGACGACCTGACCTACCGGCTGCAGGCTGCCGGTTTCACCGACATCACCGTGCGCACTGTGCTGGATCCGGCCTGGTCGACCGACTGGATCACCGATGCCGGCAAGCGCAAGCTCGCCGAACACGGCATGTCGCCCCCGGGACCGGCGATGCACCGTGAAGGCCCTGTGCCCCTGACCCTCGTCATGCCCCGCCGCGCGTTGAAATGCCCGCAGTGCGGCTCGGGCAACACCGAGCTGACCTCAGAATTCGGTGCAACGGCCTGCAAGGCGCTCTATCGCTGCCTCGACTGCCGTGAACCGTTCGACCACGTGAAGGAAATCTGACATGACTGCTTCCGCCACGTTGGCCCCGACCAGGACGACTCCGACATTCCATACATTGACCGTCGCCGACATCGAGTCGTTGACCGATGATTCGGTCGCGGTGACCTTCGACGTGCCCGGCGACCTTCGCGCGGCCTACGACTTCAAGCCGGGTCAATCGCTGGCGTTGCGCCGCATCATCGACGGCCACGACCATCGCCGCACTTACTCGATCTGCGCGCCGGCCGGCCAGCGCCCCCGCATCGGCGTCCGGGAAGTTCCCGACGGGATGTTCTCCAGCTGGCTGGTCCATGACCTCGCCGTCGGTGACGAGATCGAGGTGCAGACGCCCACCGGCGCGTTCGCCGCCGATCCCGATCAGGTCGCCCGCCACGTCATGATCGCCGCGGGCTCCGGCATCACGCCGATGCTGTCGATCGCCTCATCCGTGCTCGCCAACGAGGGTGTGCAGGCCACGCTCTTCTACGGCAACCGCAAGTCGAACTCGGTGATGTTCGCCGAGAACCTGTCCGATCTCAAGGACTCATACGGCCCCCGCTTCGACCTGTTCCACGTCTTGTCCCGCGAGCCTCGCGACGTAGAGCTGTTCTCAGGTCGCCTTGACGCGGATCGCCTGCGGACGCTGCTGACGATGCTCGTGCCGGTGGCCGATGTCGATCACTTCTGGCTTTGCGGGCCGTTCGCGATGACCACGGAGGCCCAACAGGTGCTGGCCGAGCTCGGCGTGCCCGAAGATCGCGTCCACCGTGAATTGTTCTTCGTCGATGAACCGCCGCCCGAGCTGCATCACGTCGAGGCCGCCGCGAGCGGCAAGACGAGTGACGTCACGATCGTCCTCGACGGCAAGAGCTCGACAGCTGCCTTCTCGAGGGGAGCTTCGATCCTCGATGCAGCCCAGAACGGTCGCACGGATCTGCCGTTCGCGTGCAAGGGCGGCGTGTGCGGCACGTGCCGCGCTCTCCTCGTCGAAGGTGACGTCGACATGCGCCGCAACTACGCTCTGGAAAAGTCGGAGGTCGCCGAGGGATTCGTCCTGACCTGTCAGAGCTTCCCCTGCAGCGACAAGGTCACTGTCGACTTCGACCGCTGAGCATCCTTCACACTCCTTAAGGACCACCATGCAGGAAGCATTCATTGTCAGCGGGGCACGAACCCCGATCGGCCGTTACGGCGGCGCGCTTGCGCACATACGGCCCGATGACCTGGCTGCCCTCGTCGTCGGGGAAGCGGTCGCCCGATCCGGCATCGATCCCCAACTGATCGACGAAGTCATTCTCGGCGGTGCCAACCAGGCCGGTGAGGACAACCGCAACGTCGCGCGTATGGCCGTGTTGCTTGCGGGATTGCCCCAGACCATCCCCGGGTTCACCGTCAACCGCCTCTGCGCTTCGGGTATGACGGCCATCGCGACCGCCCGACAGATGATCGCGGCCGGCGACGCCGACGTCGTTGTCGCCGGCGGAGTCGAGTCGATGACACGTGCACCGTGGGTGCAGGAGAAACCGTCCCGACCATTCGCCAAACCCGGTGCCGCCTTCGACACCTCGATCGGATGGCGATTCACCAATCCGCGCTTCGATGCGGCGACGACGCTCTCGATGCCCGAGACCGCCGAGGAGGTCGCACGTCGCTGGAAGCTCACTCGCACAGAATGCGACGCCTTCGCACTCCAATCGCACGAGCGAGCCCTGGACGCGATCAAGAACGGGCGTTTCGACGAAGAGATCGTCGCCGTGCCGGTCAAGGGCGGCGAAGTTACCCAGGACGAGGGGCCACGGGCCGACAGCACGCTCGAAAGGCTCGCCTCGCTCCGCCCGCTCTTCGGCCCCGACGGTGTCGTCACGGCGGGCAACGCGAGCTCGCTCAACGACGGAGCCGCGGCGACGGTCATCGTCAGCGAACGCTTCATGAAGGAGCACGGACTCGAGCCGCGCGCCCGCGTCGTGGCGAGCGCGAATGTCGGCGTCGAGCCGGCCATCATGGGCATCGGTCCGGTGCCGGCCACGGAGACGGTGCTCAAGCGTGCCGGTTGGACCACGACCGATCTCGACGCGATCGAGCTCAACGAAGCCTTCGCTTCGCAGTCCCTGGCCTGTATACGCGAGCTCGACCTCGATCCGGCACTCGTCAACGCCGACGGCGGCGCCATCGCGCTCGGCCACCCGCTGGGGGCCTCGGGGACGCGCATCGCGCTCACCCTGCTGGGACGGCTGGAACGCGGCGAGACCAACCGCGGCCTGGCCACGATGTGCGTCGGAGTCGGCCAGGGTTCGGCGCTTCTCCTGGAACGCCCATGAGCGCCTCATTGCTGATCGAGGAGCGCGAGGACCGGGTCGTTGTGCGACTCAACCGACCTGAGGCCCGCAACGCGATCGATCGGCAGATGGTCGATGAGCTCCACGCCGCGTGTTCACTGTTGGAGGCGGATCCGCGGATCGCGATCATCGCCGGCGGTGACGGGATCTTCGCCGCGGGCGCCGACATCGGCCAACTTCGGGAGCGTCGGCGCGACGACGCCCTGGCCGGCATCAACTCCGGCTTGTTCGACCGGATTCAGCGCCTACCGATGCCGACCATCGCCCTCATCGACGGGCATGCGCTGGGCGGCGGAGCCGAGCTCGCCTACGCCTGTGACTTCCGCATCGGTTCGGATCGCGCCCGGATCGGCAATCCCGAAGCCAAGCTCGGCATCCTCGCCGCCGCAGGAGCCAGCTGGCGACTCGTCGAGCTCGTGGGGGAGCCGCTCGCCAAGGAGATCTTGCTCGCGAGCCGGGTCCTCAATGCCGACGAAGCCCTCGCCGTTCGGCTCCTCAACCAGGTGGTCCCGGTTGATGAGCTCGACGACGCCGGCAATGCCTGGGCGGACCGTATCGCGACCAACGCGCCGCTCGCTCTGCGGCTGACCAAACGGGCGATCCACGCGCCGAGATCGGCCCATCCCCTCATCGACGACATCGCCCAAGCGGTGTTGTTCGAGACCGACGAGAAGTTCGCCCGTATGGACGCCTTCCTCAGCCGCAAGGACAAGAAGTCATGAGCCCGGTTCCCGCAAAGGTCGGCGTGTTCGGCGGCGGACGTATGGGCGCCGGGATCGCCCACGCCTTCCTGACAGCCGGATCCGAAGTCGTCCTCATCGAGGCGAACGCCGCAGCAGTCGATGCGGCTCTGGGTCGCGTCGCATCGAGTCTCGCGGCGAGCAGTGACCGTGGACTCCTGGCCGATGGCGTCGACTCATACCTTCGGCGACTGAATGCAACGGACGACCACCAGGCCTTGGCCGACGCGGGCCTCGTCGTCGAAGCGGTGCCAGAGGACCCCGCGATCAAGGCCGCGGTCTTCTCGTCGATCGAGTCCGTCGTCGGCGCTGATGCGGTGCTGGCCAGCAACACCAGCTCGCTGTCGATCGACGGAATCGCGGCCGGACTGCGGGACCCCGCCAGGTTCCTCGGCCTGCACTTCTTCAACCCGGTGCCCGCGAGCAGGCTCGTGGAGATCGTGGTGGGCGCCAAGACCGACGCCGAGATCGTCGAGAGGGCACAAGACTGGGTGACCGAGCTCGCCAAGACGGCCGTCACGGTGCGCGACGCGCCGGGCTTCGCCAGCAGCCGCCTTGGCGTTGCCATCGCTCTTGAGGCGATGCGGATGGTCGATGAAGGAGTCGCCTCTGTCGAGGACATCGATGCGGCCATGACCCTGGGCTACCGGCACCCGGTCGGTCCACTCAAGACCACAGACCTCGTCGGGCTGGACGTACGGCTCGCGATCGCCGAACACCTCGAGCGTGAGCTCGGCCCCAGATTTGCTCCGCCCCAGGTCCTGCGCGACAAGGTTGCCGCCGGCGAGCTCGGCAAGAAGTCTGGCAAGGGTTTTTACGACTGGTGATGGCCACGCCGACTCAGGAGTCGAAACCCAGTCCCAGCCGGTCCAGCGTCCTCAGCCACAGATTGCGCCGACCCGAACGATCGGCTCGGACCAGGGACCACCGCGTGAGCTGGATGCCGATGAACGCGAGCGGCTCGGGCGGGAACGGCAGCGGACGGGTCTTGACCATACGGAGGCGGGTGCGCTCGGTTTGTTCGCCCGACAAGAGGTCGAGCATCACGTTGGCGCCGAACCGGGCCGCGCCGACACCGAGCCCGGTGTAGCCGGTCGCGTAGGCAACGCGACCTCGCTTCGCGGTGCCGAAAAAGGCGAAGAAGCGCGTGCAGGTGTCGATGACGCCGCCCCAGCGGTGGCTGAATGCAAGCCCTTCGAGCTGGGGGAACGTCTCGAAGAAATGGCGCGCCAAAACGTGATGGGTCTCGTCACGTTGCTCGTATTCGGGGCGCATACGTCGGCCGAAATGGTAGATCGCGTCGTAGCCGCCCCAGAGGATCCGGTTGTCGGCCGTCAGTCGGTAGTAGTGGAACAGGTTGCCTGAGTCGCCGATGCCTTGGCGGTTCTTCCAGCCGATCGAATCGAGCTGCTCCTCTGACAGGGGTTCGGTCGCGAGTACGTAGTCGTAGACCGGCACGGTATGCAGGCGGATCCGGCGCAGGAGAGAGGGAAAGGCGTTGGTGGCCAGGGCCACGTGGGAGGCGCGCACCGCTCCGCCGGTCGTGGTCAATTCGATATGTTCCCCGCGCCGCCGCATGCGCGTGGCGACCGTCATCTCGATGATGCGGACGCCGGCCTTCTCCGCCGCCAACGCCAGCCCCCAGGCGAGTCGGGCGGGGTCGACCATCGCCGTCTCGTCCCGCTCCCACGTTCCGCCCAGGTAGGTGGGGGAGTTCACCTGCTCGCGCAACGCGTCGGCGTCGAGGAAATCCCTGGACGTGGTGTCGAGGGCGGCAAGCTCGTGCGGTCTGGTCGCGACATGCAGTTCGCCGGACCGGGTGTAGTCGCAGTCGATCCCGTAGCGCGAGACCGTCTCCCCGATCTCGCGGAGGTTCTCCATGCCGAGTCGCTGAAGCTCGTCGTACTCGTCGGGGAAGCGTTGGCGTCCGTTGTCCTCGCCGTGGCTGAGGCTTGCCGAGCAGAATCCGCCGTTGCGCCCCGTGGCCGCGCCGCCGATCCGGTCGCCTTCGAGGAGAACGACCGTGCGGTCGGGTTGACGCTCCTTGGCCATCAGCGCTGTCCAGAGACCGGTGAATCCCCCCCCGACCACCACCAGGTCGGTCTCGATGTCTGTGTCGAGGGCCGGCCGGGCCGGTGGTCGTATGGGCGTGTCGAGCCATAAGGGATCTCGGCGGGCGTGCGACCAGGTCGATCTGAGCGACGAGTCGTTGAGCACGGTGATCTCCTGCCGGGAAGACGTCAGGCCCGATCGGCGGTGAGGCCGTCGAAAGCCAGCGTGGTGAGGGCGCGCGCGACGGTATGCGCGTCCTGAGGTCCTTCGGGTTTGTACCACTCGATCAGCGAGTTGACCATGCCGAACAACAGCCGGGAGATCAGGTCGGGATCGATGTCGGCGCGCAAGGCGCCTTCGTCGACGGCGTCTCTCACGAGGGCAGCGAGGTCGGCGTCGATCTTGCGCCGCCGCTTCAGGGCATCGAGCTCGATCGGGCTGTTGCCGCGCACCCGGAGCAGAAGCGTCACCGCGGGCAGGTGGTTGACGAGCACCACGACGCTCTCGGTCACGGCGGACCGGAGTCGTTCATACGCGCTTTGCCCGACGTCGGAAGCGCGCGCCTCGTCAAGAGCGAGGCTCAGGGCGCCCAGTCCCTCATTGAGGGCCGCTTCCAGCAGATGGCTCTTGCTCGGGACGTGGTGATAGATCGCCGACTTGGTGAATCCGAGCTCCTTGGCCAGGTCCTCCATGCTCGTGCCGTCATAACCGCGCCGGTTGAACACATCGATGGCGCGGCGCATGACAGTTTCCTGATCGTGACCAGGCCTGCCGCGTCGCGGCGTCGACTTCTCGGTGGCATCGGTTGACATGTCCCCACAATCCCATACTCATGCGCGTCGCTGCTTGCCGAGACACGCTGGACCATGGACAACGATCCGGCCCGATGAGTAGAATACTGACCGATCGTTCAGTTACTCAAGATGGAGCAGCGATGGAAGACCTGACACCCGGCCCCGGCGACCTCGAGCCGATCGAGACGGCGTCGATCGACGAGCTGCGCAGTGTGCAGATCGAGCGTCTTCGGTGGTCGCTTCGCCATGCTTATGACAACGTCGACCACTACCGGCAGGCCTTCGATGCCGCCGACGTGCATCCCGACGATTGCAAAGAACTCTCCGACCTCTCGAGGTTCCCGTTCACGGTCAAGGCCGATTTGCGCGACAACTACCCGTTCGGGATGTTCGCCGTCCCGCAGGACCAGGTCTCGCGCATCCACGCCTCATCGGGCACCACCGGCAAACCGACGGTTGTGGGCTACACGGCCGAGGACATCAAGACCTGGTCGACGGTCATGGCCCGCAGCATCCGCGCCGCCGGCGGACGTGCCGGCCACAAGGTCCACATCGCCTATGGCTATGGATTGTTCACCGGTGGGTTGGGTGCCCACTACGGCGCCGAGGCCCTGGGTTGCACCGTCATCCCGGTGTCCGGAGGTATGACCGAGCGCCAGGTCCAGCTGATCACCGACTTCGAGCCCGACATCATCATGGTGACGCCGTCATACATGCTGAACATCATCGATGAGATGGAGCGCCAGGGCATCGACCCGCGGAGCACTTCGCTCAAGGTGGGCATCTTCGGCGCGGAGCCGTGGACCAATGACATGCGGCTCGAGATGGAGAAGCGCCTCGACATGCATGCCGTCGACATCTATGGGTTGTCCGAGGTGATGGGTCCCGGCGTGGCCAATGAATGCGTGGAGACCAAGGACGGGCTCCACATCTGGGAAGACCACTTCTATCCTGAGATCATCGACCCGATCACCGGCGACGTGCTGCCCGACGGCGAAGAGGGCGAGCTCGTGTTCACCTCGCTCACCAAGCAGGCGATGCCGGTCATCCGCTATCGGACCCGCGACCTCACCAAGCTGTTGCCGGGCACGGCGCGGACCATGCGCCGGATGGAGAAGATCACCGGCCGCAGCGACGACATGATCATCCTGCGTGGAGTCAACCTGTTCCCGACGCAGATCGAGGAGCTCATCCTCCGCACGCCGGAACTGTCCCCGCATTTCCAGTGTGTGTTGACCCGCGAGAGCCGTATGGACGACCTGACCGTGCTCGTCGAGCGCCGTGAAGAAGCCCCGATGGAGCGGGCGCAGGAGGCCGGCCGGGAGCTCCGAAAGTTGATCAAGAACTCGATCGGAGTGACCGTCGCCGTGGACGTCGTCGAGCTCGACTCGGTCGAACGATCCGTCGGCAAGATGAAGCGCATCGTCGACAAACGGGGCATCCGGTGACGGCCGAGCTCACCGGTGACGAGCTGGCGCGGCGTTGCGCCGACGTCATGTGGGCGGGGGACAACGCGAGCCAGCACCTGAAGATGGAGCTCCGCGAAGTCGCCAGCGGCCGTGCCGTGATGTCGATGGTCGTCCAGGACGCCATGGTCAACGGTTGGGGCATGTGCCACGGCGGCTACATCTCGACGCTCGCCGACAGCGCCTTCGCTTTTGCCTGCAACACCCACGACGTGGTGACGGTGGCTTCAGGCTTCGACATCAGCTTCAAGCTGCCTGCCAGGGCCGGCGATGAGCTGATCGCCACTGCGGTCGAGCGATTCCGCGAGGGACGCAATGGCCTGTATGACGTCACCGTCAGCCGGGACGTCAAGGGCACACGAGAGGTCGTTGCCGAGATGGAGGGCCGCAGCCGGTCGCTCGGCAAACCGATCCTCGGCTGATCACAACTGTTCGTAGGAGTTGCCGTCAGCGTCGAGACGCCATACGCGGCGCTTCGTCGTCGGTTTGGGGATGCCGGCCTTCTGCAGCTCGGTCGACACCGGCCGATGCCATGTCGTGACCGGGATCGACGCGACGACCTGGACATGGCCCGGGTGGTGTGAGGCCGGGAGCCGTTTGAGTGCGAGGCCCAGGGAGTCGGCGGTGATCTTGGCACCCTTGCGCAGCGTCAACGCGCTGACCAGGACCGTCCCGCCCTTGTCGGCCACGCCGAACGTGACGCAGAGGTCGACGGCGGGAAGGTTGGAGAGCTCCCGGCTGATCTCCGAGGGCGCGACGACCCCGAGCGCCGTCGTGATGAGGCCGGTCACCGGCTCGATGTGCCACAGATCTTGATGTTCGTCGCGCCGGAACAGGTCGCCGGTGGAGCGCCACGAATCGCCGGCCTCGAAGACGCTGCGCATCGGTATGCCGGTCATCGCATCGACGGTGTTGACCCGGGAGAGCAGCAGACCGATCTCGTCGGTGGCTGCGTCGCGGCCGAGACCGTCGGGATCCAGCTCGAGGGAGCGCGTCTCCAGGTCGAATGCCGCAACGCGGACCTCGGGCGTCCCCGGCAGGGGCCGGCCCATGGACCCGATCGGCTGGCTCTTGACGTTGGCGAGGATCGCGTCACCCTCGGCCGAGGCGTAGAACTCCAGGATGCGTGAGGTCGGGAAGCGTTCGGCCACACGGCGCCAGAGGTTGCGCGGCATACCCGAGCCCATGAACAAGCGGATCGGGTGGTGCTGTTCGGCCGGGTTGGGCGGCGCGAGCGTGACGGCGCGCAGCGAAGTCCAGGTGTAGGCGACGTGGGTCGTGCCGTAGCGGCGTACCTCTTCCCAGAACGTGTCCGGGTCGTCTGCCGTCGCCATCGCGAAGCGGGCGTTGCCGGCGATCGCGCCGCCGATGCTCATGAGCATTGCGGAGGAATGGTGGATCGGGGTGGTGCAGTAGACGGTGTCGCCGGGCTTGAGGGCGGCAGCCGATGCCGTGCCCAGCGCCGACATGGCCCAACGGCGGTTGGTGATCTGCGAGGCCTTGATGTTGGCGCCGCGGCCCGTGAACAGGATGAATGCGATGTCGCCGGCGCGGTGCGGATTGGGCCGGTACCACGCGGGCAGCTCGACCTCGTCGGGATCGATCCGCTCCATGTCCACGACATCGGGATGCATCTCGCGCGAGTCCGCGCCGCCGCCGAGGACACACCAGGTGACGCCCTCGAGGACGTCGACGCCGCCAACGTGCTCGGGGTCGGACACGACCCAGGTGATCTGCCCCAGAGCGGCTTCGCGCTCCATATCGGAGTCGGGTCGCAGCATGACCGCCGTGACGCCCAGCCGGCTGAGCGCGGCGACCACGGTGAAAGCGCTGGGCCGGGTCTTCATCAGGACCCCGACGCGGTCGCCCTGGCGGATGCCGACGCTGATCAGGCCCTTCACCACGCTGTCGACGCGAGACTTCACGTCGCCCTGGCGGTGGGCGCGGTCCTCGAACAGGAACGCGGTGTTCATCGGCGATTTGCGGGCGTGCTCGTCGAGGAGCAACCCGAGGGAGATCGGCGTCGCCTGATCGAGGAGCTCGATGCGGGCGAGGCGGGGTAGCTGGGTCGGAGCCGAGGACACGAGCCCCCGCGCCAGTCCGATAGTCCGTTTGGCGCTGCCGAAGGCGAGGAGACTGGCGCCTATACCGAATTCGGCGGCTTGTACGACTGCCGCCGCTCCGGCTCCTGCTCCCAGCATCGGCTTGTGCTCGACCTGGTCGGCCGGGACGATGTCTTCGGGCAACGGGGTGCCGTCCTTGCGCCATTTGACCCATGCGGCGACTCCAGGCCAGGTACGTGAGTTGGCCGTCGAACCGACAACCAGACCGAAATGGCCGGCGCGCAGGCTCATCTCGTAGACATCTGCCCGTGGAGCGGCGCGGTCGATGGCGCGCACCGAATCGGGATGGCCGATCGTGTCGGTGAGGCCGACCACGGTGAGGATCGGTACGTCGATGTCTGCCAGTGTCACCATCTGGTCCTCGATCGAGAATCCGCCCTGGAGCATCCGGTTGTGTGCGATGAACATCTCGAGCAGTTCGGCGATGGCCGGCCCGGACCAGGCTGTGAAGCCTTCCCGTTCGAGGAACTGGCGCTGGCGCTCGCGGGGCAGCAGGGATTCGCGGTCGTGCAGCGCCAACAGGAACTTGACCTGGCTCTGCACGGTCTTGGCGGGGCTCAACAGCTTGAAGCCGGTGCGCGACGCCCAGCTGGGCAGGTTGACGTATTTCAGCAGACCGCTCTCCAGGAGGCCCTCGGTGACCCTGGCGGCAATTTCGGGCGAGATCGGGAACGGCAGGGGAGCGCGGGCATCCACCGGCGAGCCGAATGTCACCAACGAGTCGATGCCCTTGCCGCGTCGATAGGCGGCAGTTTGATAGCTGAACATCCCGCCTTGCGAATATCCGGCGAGGACGACATCTTGTCCGGTTGACTCGCAGATCTGATCGATGGCCGTACTCACGGCGAGGACGTGGTCGGTCAGCGTGCGTTCCAGCCCGCGCAACTCGTAGCGGGGATCGCCGAAGTCGACGACCCAGACATCGAGTCCTTCGGCATGAAGGCTCTGAACGGCCGAGGATCCGGGCGACACGTCCCAGATCTCGGCGGCCAGCATCAGCGGCGGGACCAGGACGATGGGCTGCCCCCCGGCCGGGACGTCATCGGCGAAGTAGTGGCGAAGCCGGAAATTGAGCTGCTCGGACTCCACCGCATACGGGGAGGCCTCTTCGCCGGTCTCGAGACCGCCGAATCGGACGACTTCGGTGACGTTGCGTGCTGTTGCCGCGACCCGTCGGCCGAACCCGAGCGGAGATGCCGAGGCCGGTTTGTCGGTTGAGTCCTCGAGGGCCATGGCGTCTCCAGCATCATTGAAAGTCGGCGTACCGATCCACACCCTAGTTCGATCGGACAATCTGCCGGGAAAACTACTGGAGTTGATTCTGGTTGAATGATAAACTACTTGGGGCGAAGAGCTTCTCAGACAACGAGGTGAAGAGCATGACGGACAATAATAACTTTGTGGCGTACGCTGTCGAGGCGGACAAGGGTCGGTCTGCGCGCCGCGCCGGTCAGGGCGACTTGCTCCCGGCCGACGTCTCGATGGATTCGGTGACGCTTTATGTCGCCGACTTCGAGCGGATGATCGGCTACTACCGCGACGCGTTGTCGCTCAACGAGCTCCAGCGCACCGGCAATGTGGCCGTCCTCGGCCGCAACATCCCGCTGATCGTGCTGCGCCATGAGCCCAGCCTCCCGACCTCGGCTCCCCATCAGGCCGGCCTCTTCCATACGGCACTATTGTTCCCGACCAAGTCAGCTCTCGCCGCAACCGTGCTCAGTGCAGCCCAGCACAAGGACTCGCGGTTCACCGGTAGCGCCGACCACCTGGTGAGCGAGGCCTTCTACTTCACCGATCCAGAGGGCAACGGCATCGAACTGTACTGGGATCGGCCGCGCGAGCTGTGGAACTACGACGGCGCGCATGTCCGTATGGCCGTCGATCCGCTCGACCCGGGCCGGTTCCTCGACGAAAACCTCAGCGACGACGCGATCGCCTCGGCCACCGTCACTTCGGCCGGCGTCGGCCACGTACACCTGCAGGTCGGCGACACCCGGCTCGCGCGCGACTTCTACGTCGACACGCTGGGGTTCGAGACGACGGCCGAAATGCCCGGTGCCCTTTTCGTCTCCGCGGGCGGCTATCACCACCACATGGCGATGAACACCTGGAACAGCAGGGGAGCGGGCCCGCGAGCCGCGTCGCTCGGACTCGGACAGGTCTCGATCAACGTGCCTTCGCGCGACGACGTGGATTCATTGCTCGTGCGGCTGCGCCACCACGACATCGCCGTCAAGGACGACGGCGCCGCGATCAGCTTCGGTGACCCGTGGAACAACCTGATCGAAGTGAGTCCGCTCGACAGCTGAGCGGTTTTCCACACTCTTTTTCGCGATCTGACCGGCCTGTCAGACCCTCGCCCTAGCGTGTGGGTATGTTCGAGAATGTGACCGCCGAGGGCCTGCTCAAGGCTGTTCGCGAGCATGATTTCGACCCACACGACGATCCGATGGGCGCGGACCGTATTGATGCGATCAAGGCATTCGATCGGGTGATTCGTTCGGCGCAGGCGGCCCAGGCGAGGCAGATCGCGGCCCTGGATGCCGAGCGGGCCGCGCGGATGACATTGGGCCGTGGCGACCACTCGTTGTCGGTGATCGGTGAGATCGGTATGGCCCGCAACATTTCGCCCTCGGCAGCGGGCAGCCACTACGGGTTCGCGGTCGGCCTGGCCCGGATGCCCCAGGTGGCGGCGGTGTTCGCGGCCGCCAAGGTCTCCGAGCAGGCCGCCCGGTTGGTTGTCCGCGAATCCACTGGACTGGACCTGGACCAAGTGACCCGCCTGGACAAGAGGCCGGCCTGCCGGATCTCGGGGCTGATTGCGCGCAAGGCCGGCGACCTGGCCCGCCACTACGCGATCGGTATCGACGCCGACGCCGCCTACCAACGGGCCACAGCCAACCGGGCCGACCGGTTCGTGTCTCTCTTCTCCGACACCGACGGCGTCGCCATCCTCCAGGTTCGTGGTCCTGCCGAGCAGATGCTGGCCGCCTTCAACGCCCTCGATCACGCTTCGAAGTCCGCGAAGACCGCCGGCGACGACCGCACCCGCGGTCAGGTCATGTGCGATGAGTTCGTCCAACGCGTCACCGGCCTCAAGAAGGCAACCGACGTCAGCGTCGAAATCGGTCTGGTCATGACCGTGGGCAGTCTGTTGCGCCGTGACCAGCTGCCCGCCATGCTCGTCGGCCTCGGCCCGATCCCGTCAGAGCTCGCGCACAACATCGTGGCTGCCGGCCAGGAAGCGTCAGCGACCCGATCGACCGAACTCTTTTCGACACCGACCAGCGACGACGCCGTTTCGGCGGCAACATCGCCCGACTGATCACTGCCCGCGACCGGACCTGCCGTCAGCCCGGTTGCGATTGCCGCATCCGGGAATTCGACCACATACTCGCCTTCCACCACGGTGGGCCGACCACAAATGCCAACGGCCAGGGACTCTGCAGCAGATCGCACACGCTCAAACACCTACCGGGTTGGCGGGTCACCGCCAGCAACGGACAGATCGACTGGACCACACCAACCGGGCACACCTACCGCTCCAAGCGACCGGCCGCCATCGAATACATCAGCCAAGGACCGGGCCACCTACGCCAATAGGGTGGTCAGGCCCCGATGAGTCCGGCCATGATTTCGGCCGTCGTACCCTCTCGGGCGTAGCCAAAACCGGCCCCGGCCCAGAGGTTGAGCCCGTGTGGGTCGCCCATGGCGGCCGCGGCCGCACGGATCGGCGCGGTGAGGTGGTGGATCGCGGGATAGCCGATGGGGGCGGAGTCCGAATACGTGTCGGTGAAGCGGTTGCGCAGGGCACGAGCGGGACGGCCCGTGAAGGCGCGGGTCACGACGGTATCGGCGAACCGTGGATCGCCCATCGCCTCGCGCTGGGTCGGCCGGGTTCCGGCCTCGGTCGCTTTGAGGAAATGGGTGCCGATCTGCACGGCGAAGGCCCGCGCCTCGAGCACGGCCTCGAGGTCCTCCTTGCTGGCGATGCCGCCCGCGGCCACGACAGGCAGGGGCACGCGGGAGCGGATGCGCGGTATGAGTTCGAGGGTCGTCGTGTCGCCCCGATAGAGAACTGGATTGGTCGTGCTGCTGTGACCACCTGCCGAACCGCTCTGGGCGATGACCCCGTCGGCACCGGCATCGAGGGCCTGCTCGGCCTCGTCGGGCTCGGTGACGGTCACGAGCACGTGACTGCCGGCCCGCTGCAGACTGCGTATCGTCTCGCGGTCGGGGATGCCGAGGGCGAAGCTGACCCAGGGCACGGGCTCGTCCAGGAGCAGCGAGATCTTGTCGGACCAGTGGTCGTCGTCATCCCAGCGGATCTCCGGGAGCTCGACGCCGTAGCGCTCGGCTTCGGGTCGCAGGCGATCCCGGTATCGCTCGACGGCGCTCTTGTCGACCGGGGTGTCGTCGGGGACGAAGACGTTGACCCCGAAGTGTTCGGTGTAGTCACGCACGACCGCCATCTCGGCAGCGACAATCTCCACAGTCTTGTAGCCGGCGGCCAGAAATCCGAGCGCTCCGGCTGCGTCCGCGGCTGCGACGAGGGCGGGTGTGGTCGGCCCCCCGGCCATCGGCGCGACGATCACCGGCACGTCACCAACACTCAGATTCTTGATGGCCTGCTCCAATCCTCGAGGCAGGACCACTGTAGGACAGCGCGCCCGGCACAGCCGGGGCAAGGTTGCACGGGGGATGGTCCGTCAGCGGGTGACGGAGCGCGACACGTCTACGCTGACACCGCCCGCGAGTGTCTGGAAGACGACGCAATACCTCTCGGTGAGCCTGATCAACGTGTCGAGCTGATCCCCGGTCGCGTCGCTCTGCAGGTTGAAGGCCATACGAATCGCCTGGAAGCCGACGGCGACTTCTTTGTCCATGCCGAGCGTCCCCCGAAAGTCGAGATCGCCCTCCACCTCGAC
>JALYQD010000089.1 GCA_030856025.1 Actinomycetota bacterium | reverse complement strand
GAGGCGTTCGACGCCTAGCGCAACCTCACCGCGAAGCGAACCGGTGATGGCCTTGTGGATCTCGGGCTCGATCTTCTTGCCGATGAATGGGATCGACACCTTGACTTCGCCGTCGACGTTGAACGTCGCGTTCGAGCCTGAGGTGGTGAGCTCGGCGGTGCCCTTCATCTCCGCGGGCTGACCGATGATGTTGACCTTGATGTCGGCGGTGCGGTTGCCGTTGGCGTCGGGACCGGACCACTCCTCGGTCTGCTTGACCTTGACGGTGTCGCCGGTCAGCTTCTTGATGAAGTCAGGCATGTCCGCAGGCTGCGTGCGGACGATCGTGACCGTGTCGCCGCCCCTGGAGTTGGGCTCGACGGTGATTTCCTTCTCGATGGCACCGTCGGCGTCAGCGGCATCGTCGCGGAAGGCCTTGTCGGTGATGATCGCGTAGACGCTCTCCACCGTCGTGCCTGGGTAGGAAAACGATTCAGTGAGTTTCATATCGCCATCATGCCAGCGGAATGCGCCGATGTCGCGCGTTCGGATGCGCCCGTCGGCAGGAAAGTGGCCCCGGAATCGAATCCCGGGGCCACCGCTGCGGATGCGCTATTCGGCCGGCCGGGCTTCGGACTTCGCCGCCTCGTCGAGGGCGGGCGAGGCGGGTGCGGCGCCGGCGCCAAGACCCTTGAGCTCGGACAGGCGGGCCTCGACCTCGACGTCGGTGGTCGACGCCTCGAGCTCCTCGAACTGCGCGTCAAGGCTCGAGGCGGCGAGCTCGGCCTGACCGGCGACCTGGGCCTCGGAGCGGCGAACCTTGTCCTCGAATCGCCCGAGCTCACTCGTCGGGTCGAGGACATCGATCGACTTCACCGCGTCCTGCACCGACGCCTGGGCTTCGGCGGTCTTGGCGCGGGCGACGAGCTGATCGCGCTTGGTATGAAGCTCGGACAGCTTCCCCTTCATGCCGATGAGGCCGGTCTTGAGCTTTTCGACGACCTCGGTCTGCGAAGCGATCATGGGAGCCGACTGCTTGGCCTCGGCCTCGAATCCGATCTGCTTGGACAGCGCCACCTTGGCGAGTCGATCGAATTTGTCTGCTTCGACCGGCTGCCCGGAGGCGCGGAGCGAATCGGCCTTCTGCGAAGCAGCGAGAGCTTTGCTGCCCCATTCCTTCACGGCGGCAACGTCCTCGGTGTGGTCGGCCTCGGCGAGGCGAAGGTTGCCGATCGTCTGGGCAACGGCGTTCTCGGCCTCGGCGATCGAGTTCGTGTAGTCACGGACGAGCTGGTCGAGCATCTTTTCGGGGTCCTCGGCCTTGTCGAGGAGCGAATTGATGTTGGCGCGGGTCAGTTGACCGATACGACCGAGAATGGATTGCTTCTGAGCCATGATTCTTTCCTTCTTTCGAATGGGCCTGCTGTTGGGTTAAAAACGTCCGCCGCCTCCGCGACGCGATCGGGTGCTGCTTCCACCAAAACTGCCCGGGCCACGTGTGGAATGCCCGCGATTCCCACCTACGTTCTCGGAGCCTCCGTTCAGGATGCCCCCGAGTCCGCCTCCGCCGCCACCACCACGGAGGATCGAATCGATGAGGATTCCGCCGAGAATCATCGAGTTGGTCCCGCCGCGGCTGTCGGGCTTCTGACCACGGTCCCACTCGTCGACATCATGCTGGGCGAGTCGTTCGGCTTCTTTCGCCATCAGGTCGGCCCGCTGCAGGGCGGCGAGCGACTTCTGTGGCGAGGACTGCATTTGCGCCTGCGCCTGATCGAGCAAACGGGCGGCCTCAGAGAGCCGGGTACGGGCTTCGGCCCTCACGGCCCCGCGACGGGTTTCGATGAAGTCGCTCACGGCCTTGACCTCCGAGGTCACACGTCCCAGGGATTCCATCAGGGCCGTGCTGGCCTTCTCTGCTTCGGCCGCGGCTGCCCGGACCGGGGCGAGGAGCTCATCGAGTGCTGCTTCGGTGGTCTCGAGCCGGCGTACGGCGGCAAGCGGGTCGTGCTCGCCGGCCTGCACATACGTGATGGCGTCGCGGGCCTTGGCGGCCGCCGCGGCTATGCCGGCATCGTTCTGGGCGAGGCGCTCGGCGTCGGCGATGTCGAGATTGAGCGAAGTCAGTCCGGCGGTGATCCTGGCCGACGCCGATTGCAGGTTGCTGTCGGCATTGTCGATTGCGTCGAGGAGTGTGACGGCCTGAGCAACGCCGTCCTCGGCGGCACGCGCAGCGGCCACCGCGGTTGCCCGGTCGTTGGTCGTCAGGGCCGCCTTGCCCTTGTCGACCTGCTGCTTGGCGGCCGTCAGCAGTGAGGCGGCCTGGTCGACGTTGCCCGCGACCGAAGCGAGGTCCGTCGTCGGATACCTGGAGCCCAGCTGCTCGAGCACGGTCTTCGACGAGGGCAACCGGTTCTCGACTTCGGAGGCGCGTTGCGCAGTCTCCTCGAGGACTTCGGGAGCGCAGGCCTGCAGGTCGCGCAAGGCATCGAAACCTTCGACCTGCTCATCGAGATCGTGGTCGACGCCTTGGCACAAATGGATGATCTCGATGACCATCGCGCGGACCTCTTCTTCGGTGTCGGGCACGTCATCGTCGAGCTTTTGCTGGATGCCAAACGCCTTCTTCGCTGCTTCCTTGCCGGCGTCGAGGACAGCGGAGAACTCGCGGGTCGCCTCGCGGCCGAACTGTGCCTCGGCATAGCCGAGTTCCTGTTCGGACGTCTTGAGCGCGTCGTCGAGGGCGACGAGCGACGAGCTCGCCTTCTTGGTCAGTTCTTCGGTCGAGAGCAGTGAGAGCGGGTCGACCGGGTTGCCGTGCTCGTCGAGGACGACGTGGGTGGTTTCGTATTTGCGGCGGGTGCGGTGGATCGCGTACGCGCCGGCACCCGCGATGACCACGCCGCCGATGACGATGGCACCCCACGGCAGTCCCGAGTTCTGGGAAGCCTCGGTGTAGCCCTCGGCGGCAGCGATCGCGGCTTCGGCGAAATCTTGACGTGCAAGGGCGGGCCGGATGTCGTTGACCTCGACGTCGGTGAATTCCTCGTCGGAGATCGAGTGCTCCTGGGGGACAGCGATGCCGTATCGGCCTTCGTCGGTTGCGACGGCCAGGAGGATGTCGGTGGTGCCGAGCCCGGACTTGAGCGCGGTCTCGTCGGCCCAGTCGGCGCCGCTCATACCCTCAAAACTTGCGACGTAGACGACGAACAGCTGGAAGCCGGTGTTGCTGGAGAATTCCTTGAGTGCGTCCTCGACCCGGGGCTTGTCGGAGCCCAGGATGTCGACGTTGTCGGTGATCGATCCACGGACGTCGATCGGCTTTTCGGCCGTCGCCGGCGACGCTGTGACGAAGAACAGCAGGAACAACGAGAGGAGTGTGGTGGAAAGCGAGCGGACAAAGAATGAGTGCGGGTTGGCCTTCACGCTTCGATCTTGCTGCATCGGGGTGCTGGAGACAAACATTTGTCTGCACCCTAGCGGCGATATCGCTCAATCGGTCCGCGTTTGGGCGACCACGCGGCGACCGGCGGCGAAAATCCAGGTTCGCATCAGCACGAACCGGAGGACTTACCACCTGGACGTCATCACCCTCAAGGGATGGACGATCGCCGAGGACGGATCCGAGGCCCTCAGCCAGGACAGCACTCTGGGCGCCCTGCTCACACCGGACTACTGGCTGGACATCCTGGAGCAGCGTGGGCTCAACAATCCGGGGACGATTTTCGGCTGAGAATCCTCCGGCCACCGCCGTTGGTTATCCACAAATCCGTCCGCGCGCTGGCTAATTGTCGCTGAGTGCGGAAGCATCCTTCCCAGTCTCTTCGGGGGAAGGGTTTATCGCAGTGGCGATTTCGGCAACAGGGGACATACTCTCCGAGCGTGTGCGTACGGTCGTGCGCGAACAGCGCATCGATCCAGCTGGTGACGCGGCGGCAGTCCACCGTGTCGCGACGCAGGTGGTCGCCGATCACGAGGCGCGCAGCCTGACCGGTGCCGTCAACAGCATCGAAGAGCCCGATCTGCTGATCGGCCAACTCGTCGCCGACATCGCCGGATTCGG
Source organism: Actinomycetota bacterium (assembly GCA_030856025.1). GTDB lineage: Bacteria > Actinomycetota > Actinomycetes > Propionibacteriales > Nocardioidaceae > JACMOZ01. Next base: position 3,607 of record JALYQD010000089.1, on the reverse strand, counting down.
TCCGTTGCAGCCCTACCTCGACGACCCGACGGTCGAAGAGATCTGGATCAATCAGCCGTCCCGAGTGTTCGTGGCCCGCGACGGCAAACACGAGTTGACCCCGACCATCCTCACGGCCGAGCAGGTGCGCGAACTGGTCGAGCGCATGCTCAGCTCGAGTGGTCGCCGGCTCGACATCAGCACGCCGTTCGTCGACGCGCAGCTTCCGGGCGGCCACCGACTTCACGTCGTCCTGGAAGGCATCTCCAGGGACTTCTCGGCCGTCAACATCCGCAAGTTCGTCGCCCGCGCGCATTCGCTCGACGACCTTGTGACCCTCGGGTCGGTCGACGCGCCGGTTGCGGCGTTCCTCCACGCCTGCGTGGTCGCGGGACTCAACATCATCGTGTCCGGCGGCACACAGGCCGGCAAGACCACGTTGCTCAACTGCCTCGCCGCGTCGATCCCGGGCAGTCAGCGACTCGTGTCGGTCGAGGAGGTCTTCGAGCTCCAGTGTGGTCATCCGGACTGGGTCGGTATGCAGACCCGTCAGGCCGGGCTCGAGGGGACCGGGGAGATCGATCTCCGATCGTTGGTCAAGGAAGCCCTGCGTATGCGACCGTCCCGCATCATCGTGGGCGAAGTCAGAGCCGGCGAATGCCTCGACTTGCTGTTGGCCCTCAACGCCGGCCTTCCGGGAATGGCCAGCCTCCACGCCAACTCCGCACGCCAGGCACTCGTCAAGCTGTGCACGCTGCCACTACTCGCCGGTGACAACATCGGTAGCCGGTTCGTCGTCCCAACAGTGGCCTCGTCGGTCGACATCGTCGTGCATACGAGCATCGACGCGAACGGCCATCGCGGGGTGCAGGAGGTGGTGGCTGTCTCGGGCCGGGTCGAGAACGACAACATCGAAAGTGAACAAGTCTTCGTCCGACAGGGCGGCTCGCTCGTGCGCGGCTCCGGCATCCCGGCTCGTCGCGAGCGGTTCGAACAGGCCGGCATCGATCTCGACTCTTTACTCCTGGTGGGCCGATGGGCGGACTGATCGGTCTGGTGGCCGGCATCGGTCTCGTCTTCATCGGCTGGGCATACGCCGAACCGGGGTGGAGACCGCGGCGCAGCACGAAGACGCACCGACTGGTCGACCTGCTGGCACGTGCGGGCCTCTCGGAGATTTCGCCGAGGAGCCTGCTGGGCGTCTGCACCGCGTGTTTTCTGCTCGTCACCGCAGTGATGGCCGCAATCTCCGGCGTCCTCGTCGTCGCAGTCGTCTTCGGGCTGATGGCGTCGCTGCTCCCGATCGCCATCCTCCGCGGACGGGCGGCTCGTCGAGCGCGCGAGTTCGCCACCCTGTGGCCAGACGCCGTCGACAACCTGGCGTCGGCCGTGCGGGCAGGTCTTTCGTTGCCTGAGGCACTGCAGCAGTTGGGCGAACGCGGTCCGGAGGGATTGCGCGAGCCGTTCGTGGCCTTCGCACGGGACTACCAATCGACGGGGCGCTTTCATGAATCGCTCGACCGGCTGAAGGTGCGCCTTGCCGATCCCGTCGGCGACCGCGTAGTCGAGGCGCTGCGGATTGCCCGCGACGTCGGCGGCGGCGATCTGGGCCGAATGCTGAGGGCCCTCTCGGGATTCCTCCGCGATGATGCCCGTACGCGTGGCGAGCTCGAGTCGCGCCAGTCGTGGACGGTCAACGGCGCTCGCCTTGCGGTGGCGGCACCCTGGATAGTGCTGCTCCTCATGAGCCTTCAGCGGGATGTCGTCGACCGATTCGCGACCGGAGCCGGCCTTGTCATCCTGTGTGGTGGAGCGATCCTGTGCGTTGTTGCCTACCGGCTCATGGTCTGGATCGGGCGCTTTCCGCCCGAGCGCAGGATCCTGGCATGACGGGAGCCTTGCTCGGTCTCGTCTTCGCGTCGGGAGCAGTCCTCGCCTACCTCGGTTGGCAGCGCAATCGCCGACCCGCGCTCGCCGACCGGCTGTTGCCCTATTTGCGCGATGTCCATCCCGAGGCGCTCGGTGCGACTGGCTCGCCGTCGGCGGCGGCAGCTGTTTTCGGTCCCTCCCTACAACGGATCGCCCGCACGGTCGGCAACGTATTGGGCGGTTCTGCCAGCGTGACGTCGAGGCTCGATCGGCTGGGCACGGGACAGACTGTCGAACAATTTCGTGTCCGCCAAGTGGTCTGGGGCCTCAGTGGTTTCGGACTTTGCGTTGCCGCGTCCGTTCTGTGGCTCGCCGGTCGCGGCTCGGCACCCGCGTCCCTTCTCGTGTTGTGTGGAGTCGGATTCATCGGAGGAGTCCTGGGCTGTGACAACGCCCTGACCAGTACGGTCCGCTCACACGAGCGACGGATGAGCGAGGAATTCCCCACCGTCGCCGATCTGCTTGCGCTGGCCGTCGCCGCCGGTGAAGGGCCGGTCGCCGGCCTCGAACGGGTCGTTCGGGTGTGCCAAGGTGATCTTGCTTCGGAGTTGGGGCGCGTCCTCGGTGACATCAGGACCGGCATGACCGTTCAGCGAGCGTTCGACGGGCTGGCGGCGCGCACCGGAGTCGCCAGCATTGCCCGATTTTCCGAAGGACTGGCGGTGGCGATCGAGCGCGGCACGCCCTTGGTCGACGTGCTCCACGCACAAGCCGCAGACGTACGCGAGGCCACCAGGCGCGAACTCATCGAGGCCGGGGGCCGCAAGGAGGTCGCGATGATGATCCCCGTGGTGTTCTTCATCCTGCCGGTCACAGTCGTCTTCGCCTTTTTCCCCGGCTACATCGGACTCCATATGACATCAGGAATGTGAGAAGGGACAACCATGAAGACGACAACCATGAACGCACGCGAGGAACGCGGAGATGTGCCCGGATGGGTCATGATCACCGTCATGACGGCTGGGCTGGTCGCGATCCTGACGACCGTGGCGGGCCCCCAGCTCAGGAACATGCTGGTGCAGGCACTTACCGCCGTTGGCGGCTGACTCCACCATGGGGCCACGGACGGAACGCGGTGCCGCCGTCGTCGACTTCGTCCTCATCATGGTGCTGCTCATCCCGATCGTCCTCGGAGTCATGCAAGTGGCTCTCGTGATGCACGTGCGCAACACGATCTCCGCTGCCGCGTCCGAAGGCGCACGAGCCGCAGCGGTCGTCGACGGTGACCCATCCTTCGGAGCCCAACGCACACGAACATTGATCCGAGCCGCGATTGCCGACAAGTATGCGGATCACGTCTCGGCCGGTTTCGGTCAGGTCGGCGGAGTGCCTGGAACCGTCGTGCGAGTCCACGCCGAGGTCCCGGCACTGGGATTGTTCGGCCCTGGCTTCTCCCTCAGCGTCGAGGGCCACGCGGTGCGCGAGGATCTGCCGTGAGTCCGCGCGATGAAGACGGCACCGCCGTGATCGAATTCATCTGGCTGGCCCTGCTCCTGCTCATCCCGGTCGTCTACATCCTGATCGCGGTGTTCGACGTCCAACGCGCTGCGTATGGGGTGTCGGCGGCAAGTCGGTCGGCCGCGCGGGCATTCATCCTTGCTCCCGATGTCCCGACCGCATTCGAGCGTGCCGACCGCGCGGCCTCGGTCGCGTTGAGCGACCAGGATGCTTCGGGCGCCTCAGTCAGTGTCACCTGCAC
>JALYQD010000040.1 GCA_030856025.1 Actinomycetota bacterium | reverse complement strand
CCCCTTTCCATGTCCGCTCCCCTGTCGTCAAGCTATGGCGGAGGGTCACAATATGGCGGAGGCTGCCTCACGCGCGGCTTGCGGGTCCGCGGCATCGAGCGCGGCCTTGGCGGCCGCCTCACACGCGGCGAGGGTTGCCTCGCCCAGCTTTGCTCCCACGAGGGGTGCCGCCGTGCTGGCTGCCGACAACGACGTGACGCCGAGTCCGGCCAGCACGCAGGCCAGCAGCGGGTCGGCCGCGGCTTCACCGCATACGCCCACCGGCTTGCCGGCGGCCTGACCGGCGCGCGCGACATTGTCGATGAGAGCGAGCAGTGCGGGCTGCCACGGATCGGTCAGGTGAGAAAGTGCGGCCGACATACGGTCCGCGGCGAGCGTGTATTGGCTGAGGTCGTTGGTGCCGATCGACACGAAGTCAACGTGACGCAGGATGCGATCGGCCAACAGCGCTGCGGCGGGGACCTCGATCATCACACCGGGAATGAGGTCCCGTGCACGCACGCGCTCGGCGAACCACTGTGCCTCCGACTCGGTGGCGACCATGGGTGCCATGACCCAGACAGGCTGCTTGGCCGACTTGGCCGCCAGGGCAATCGCGTCGAGCTGGCGGTCCATCAGTCCCTCGTCCTGCATGCCGATGCGCATGCCGCGGACACCGAGAGCGGGGTTGGGCTCATCGGGGATCGTGGCGAAGGCCAGGGGCTTGTCCGAGCCGGCGTCGAGGGTCCTGATGACGACCTTGCGGTCACCCATCGCCTCGAAGACCTCGGCATAGATCGCCGCCTGGTCCGCCACCGAAGGTTCTTCGCTCCGGTTGAGGAAACACAGTTCGGTGCGGAACAGGCCGACGCCCTGGACCTGGGTCTCGGCGGCCTTGCGGGCACCCGCGCCGTCCTGGACGTTGGCCAGGATGTCGATCCGCCGGCCGTCGGCAGTGGCGCCCGGTGCCTGCCAGCGGTCAGCTGCCTCGCGAGCTTTGACCGCCGCGGCGCTGCGTTCGTCTGCGAGCTCCTGCGCGGGTTCGAGGATGACTTCGCCGGTGGCGCCGTCGACGAGGGCGCGTGCGCCGACCGCAACGTCGTCCAGGCCGGCCGTCGCCACCACGCAGGGAATGCCCAGCTGCCGGGCGATGATCGTCGTATGACTGGTGGCGCCGCCGAGGCTGGTGGCTATCGCCACGATGACGGTCGGGTCGAGGCCAGCGGTGTCGGCAGGAGCCAGATCGTCGGCGAAGAGGACCGAGGGCTCGGTCGGAGTCGGTATGCCCGGCTCGGGCTGACCGGTGAGCTCGGCAATGACCCGATCGCGGACATCGCGCAGATCGGTGACGCGCTCGGCCATGACTCCACCCGCGGCCATGAACATGTCGCTGAGCTCGCGGATCGCTTCGACGGTCGACGTGGCGAGCCCCTCGCCCTTGGCGAGCCTGCCCTGGACGAGGGCGGCGAGTCCGCGGTCGCTCGCAAGCGCGGCCGTGGCCGCGAGAACCTCGGCCGCGGCACCGCTGGCATTAGCTGCCCGGGCCTTCAGCCGATCGGCGACCACTCCGGCCGCCTCGGTGAAGCGCGAAACCCCGTCTTCGGGATCGATCGACGCTTCAGACGTCGGGATCTCAGGTCGCAGGGTAGGCCTCACGACCTGTCCCACGCCTATTCCGGGCACGACCCCGGTCCCTCGTAGGGTGGATGACACCATTACCGCTCCATTCCGAATGTGTGTCTTGCGTCACAATAGTGCTTGACTTTACACTCAAACGGAAGTAAAACAATAGATACCAACGGCAAAAGCCACACAAAACCACGGGAGTCACGTGTACGCCGCCGAAAGACAACAATTGCTCGCCGAGCGTCTGCAGGAGCACGGGCGACTCGTCGTGCTCGATCTCGCCGAAGAACTCGGCGTCTCAAACGAAACGATCCGGCGTGATCTCGCCTCCCTCGAACGCGACGGACTCGCTCAGCGCGTCCATGGCGGTGCTGTGGCCTCCCGTGCCTTGACGATCATCGAGCCGGGCCTCGCCCAGCGCACGTCCACCAATGCTGACAAGAAGGCCCGCATCGCCAAAGAAGCGATTGCCTTCCTCCCGCCGGTCAGCGGCAGCGTCGTCCTCGACGCCGGCACGACGATCAGCCAACTCGTCGACTTCATACCTCTGGACCACCAGTTGACGGTCCTCACCCACGCGATCCCGATCGCCGCCAAGCTCACTGCGATCCCCTCGGTCAGCCTCCACATGCTCGGCGGGCGCGTACGCGGAGTGACCGCGGCCGCCGTCGGCCAGTCGACCGTCGACTCGCTCTCCTCGATCCAGGTCGATGTCTGCTTCCTCGCCACCAACGCCGCAACTCCCGGGCACGGGCTCAGCACCCCGGACGCCGAGGAGGCGGCGGTGAAGCGCGCACTGGCCAAGACTGCGCGGACCGTCGTCGCGATCTTCGACTCCTCCAAGTTCGCGAGTGAGCACGTGTTCCAGTTCGCCACCTATGACGACCTCGACGTCGTCATCACCGACTCGGGTGCTCGCGCCGAGGACATTGCCGCACTGGAGGCTCACAACGTCAAAGTCGTCCTCGCATGATCGTCACGCTCACGCCCAATCCGAGCATCGATCGTACGATCGAGCTTTCGGAAGGACTTGAGCGTGGTGGTCTCATCCGGTCGACATCGACTCACGACGACGCCGGCGGCAAGGGCGTCAACGTCGCCCGCGTGGTCCGCAAGGCCGGCCTCCTCGCGGTGGCCGTGCTCCCCGGAGACCATGACGACCCGTTGCTCGCCAAGCTGCGCGAGTTGCACCTGACGCATCGCGCCGTCCCGACAGGTATGCCGTCGCGGATCAACCTGACACTTGCCGAACCCGACGGCGTGACCACGAAGATCAACGCCCCAGGCCACCAAATCGACCCGGCGCACCTCAATCAGATGATCAGCGAAGTGTCCCGCGAGGCCGTCGGCGCGCGCTGGGCCGTTCTCAGCGGTTCGCTGCCGCCCGGCGTCGACGTTGGCTGGTATGCCGAGGTCATCGAGGCCATCCGCGACGAGGGTCTGCGCATCGCGCTCGACACCTCGGGGGCTCCGCTCAAGGCGGCCGTCGACAAGTCCTCGGCCCACCTCGACCTGATCAAGCCCAACTCCGAAGAGCTCAGTGACCTCGTCGGCACGCCCGCCGACGACATCGAAGCAGACGTCGACGTCGCGCAGGCAAGCATCCAGCCATTGCTCGACCGCGGCATCGCCAAGGTGTTGCTCACCCTTGGCAGCCGGGGCGCACTTCTCGTCACGCGCGAAGGCACCTGGTTCGCCCCGGCGCCCGCCATACAGGCGCGAAGCACCGTGGGAGCCGGCGACTCGGCGCTCGCGGGCTATCTGATCGGCGACCTGAACGGCCTGGACGAAGCCAAACGCTTGTCACTCGCCGTCGCGTATGGAAGCGCCGCGGCCTCCTTGCCCGGGTCGAGAATGCCCGAACCCGGCGATCTGCCACCCCTGCCCGAAGCCCAGTCACTCACCAGACCAAACAGAGGATAAGAACATGGCCACCAAAACCGTCACGGTCGGATCAACAGTGGGTCTTCATGCCCGCCCCGCCGCGCTCATCGCCCAGGCGGCCTCGGCTGCGTCCAGCGCGGTCACTCTCGCGAAGGAGGGCAAGCCGCCCGTCGATGCGGGCTCGGCCTTGCTCATCATGACGCTCGGCGCGGCGTGCGGGGACAAGGTCACCGTCGAGAGCGACGACGAGGCACTGCTCGCCGAGATCGCCTCGCTCGTCGAGCAAGACCTCGACACATAGTGCGCCCGACTTTTGCAGCCTTCTCGACAACCGCGCAGGGGTTTGCTTGTCGTTAAGGCTTCAAAAGTTGGGGGTTAGCCTCCGTCGACGACTTCGAACGTGATGCCGGCTTTTTGGAGCCGTTTGATCAGCGCATCGCCCATCGCGACGGCCGTCGTCGTCTGGCCTGACACCTTAGGGAGCTTGTCGAAGGCCAGGCACATCGCCGACTCACTCAACATCTTGGCGGTCTCGGTGTAGCCCGGATCGCCCCCGCTGACCTGAGTCGTGACGCGTTTGTCGCCGCCCTTGGCGATCAACAGCAGCTTGAACCACGACTTGGCGCGCTTCTCCTCGGTCGGTCCGTCGCCCGGGCCGCGGAGCTTGAGCAACAGCTTGCGGGTCGGCGGCAACTGCGAGCCGATCAGCAACGCGCCGCCGCCGGCGATCGTGCCGGCCATCATGTGAAGCTTCTTGAAATGTGCGTAGTGCGAATAGGAGAAGTCGGGTCCGTAGCGGTCGAGCGAACGTGCCGAACGCAGGACGATCTGCGGATCGATGGTCGGGAGCGGGAGGCCCCAGCCTTCGCCGCGGGCACCGCGGCCGATCTTGCCGCCGCCGCGGACCCTGCGGCCGACGGGATGTTCTTCGTTCTTGCGTCGCTCGGCGGCGGTCTTGCCGGCCTCGCGCAGTCGGGAGAAGGCGCCGATCGCCGAGTGAAAGGTGCCGCCCGAAGCCGTGCCGCCGGCCCGGATGTAACCCTCGATCGAGATCGGGACGCCTTCGGGAAGCTGCTCGACGGTGAACAGCACACCGAGGTCGTAGGGGATCGAGTCGAAACCGCAGGCGTGGACGATCTTGGCACCCGATGCCTTGGCCGTCTCGTGGTACTTGAGCCACATCCTGTCGACGAACTCGGGCTCGCCGGTCAGGTCGACGTAATGGGTGCCGGCTTCGGCGCAGGCTTTGACAGCGGCCTCACCGTGCTGGAGATAGGGACCCACGGTCGTGATCAGCACACTGGTCTGCTCGGCCAGTGCCTTCATCGAGGCGGCATCGGCGATGTCGGCCTCGATGATGCTCGGCGCCACTCCCCCGAGGCTTTCGATCCGGTCGGCGACCGCCTTGAGCTTGGACGCATTGCGGCCGGCGATGGCCCACGACTTGCCTTGGGGCATATTGGCGCCGAGGTAGTCGGCGGTGAGGCTTCCGGTGAAACCTGTGGCACCGAACAGTGTGATCTGAGTGCGCGCAGGGTCGACTGACACTTAGGAGGCCTTCCTGGCGACTTCTTCATGCGTCATGATCGTCGGGCCCGAGGAACGGTCGACGGTTGATTCGGTGACGATCACCTTGGCGACGTCGTCGCGGCTCGGGATGTCATACATGACCTGCTCGAGGACGTCTTCGATGATCGAACGAAGGCCGCGAGCTCCGGTGCCACGGGCCAGTGCGAGATCGGCCATGGCTTCACACGCGTCGTTGGTGAACTCGAGCTCGACGTCGTCGATCTCGAACAGGCGGATGTATTGCTTGGTGAGTGCGTTGCGGGGCTCGGTCAGGATCGTGACGAGCGCCGAACGGTCGAGGCTGTCGACTGCGGCGATGACCGGCAAGCGACCGATGAATTCGGGGATCAGGCCGAATTTCAGCAGATCCTCGGGAAGGACCTTCGAATAAACCTTCTTGGGCTCGGACTTGCCGGGGCCGGTTTTGTCGATGTTGAAGCCAAGGCTCATCTTGCCGCTGCGCTGTTCGATGATCTCGCCGAGACCGGCGAAGGCGCCGCCGACGATGAACAGCACGTTGGTCGTGTCGATCTGGATGAACTCCTGGTGCGGGTGCTTGCGGCCGCCCTGCGGCGGGACCGACGCGGTCGTGCCCTCGAGGATCTTGAGCAATGCCTGCTGCACGCCTTCGCCGGACACGTCACGGGTGATCGACGGGTTTTCGCTCTTGCGCGAGATCTTGTCGATCTCGTCGATGTAGATGATGCCGGTCTCGGCCTTCTTGACGTCGTAGTCGGCGGCCTGAATCAGCTTGAGCAGGATGTTCTCGACGTCTTCGCCGACATAGCCGGCTTCGGTCAAGGCAGTCGCATCGGCGATCGCGAACGGCACATTGAGCATACGTGCCAGCGTCTGGGCGAGGTAGGTCTTGCCACAACCGGTCGGGCCGACCATCAGGATGTTGGACTTGGCCAGCTCGCCCTGATCGTCCTTGTTGCGCCCCGTTGCGACGCCGGCCTGGACCCGCTTGTAGTGGTTGTAGACCGCGACCGAGAGCGACCGCTTGGCATTGTCCTGACCGATCACGTAGCCGTTGAGGAACTCGAAGATCTCCTGCGGCTTGGGGAGCTCTCCGAGGCTGAGCTCGGCGCCTTCGGCCAGCTCCTCCTCGATGATCTCGTTGCACAGGTCGATGCACTCGTCGCAGATGTAGACGCCAGGACCGGCAATGAGCTTCTTGACCTGCTTCTGGCTCTTTCCGCAGAAAGAGCACTTCAACAGGTCGGCGGTCTCACCTATGCGTGCCACGTGCTTGGTCCTTTCGCCGGCAGAAAAGGGCAGACGGCGTTGAAACCGACGTCTTCACAGTATCGGCCAATTCCGCCCACGTCTCGGTCAATGTGATCGTGTCCCCGGCTCGCGTCTCAGACCGCGGGCGTCTTGAGCGTGTCGAGGATCGAATCGATGAGTCCGTACTCCAGCGCAGCGTCGGCCGTCAGGATCTTGTCGCGGTCAACATCGCGACTGACATCCTCAGGCGTCTTGCCGGTGGCATCGGCGATCATCTTTTCCATCAAGGTGCGCATCCGGAGGATTTCGTTGGCCTGGATCTCGAGGTCGGAGATCTGGCCGCCGGTGCCCTCGGTGTAGGGCTGGTGGATCAGTATGCGGCTGTTGGGGAGTGCGAGGCGCTTGCCCGGTGTGCCCGCGGCCAGGAGGATCGCGGCGGCCGAAGCTGCCTGACCGAGGCACACGGTCTGCACGTCGGGCTTGATGTAGCGCATCGTGTCGAAAATCGCGGTCATCGCCGTGAACGATCCACCCGGGGAGTTGATGTAGATCTGGATGTCGCGATCGGGGTCCATCTGCTGCAGGCACAGGAGCTGAGCCATGACGGCATTGGCAACATCGTCGCTGATCGGCGTGCCGAGGAAGATGATGCGGTCCTCGAAGAGCTTGGCGTAGGGATCGATGCGTCGGAAGCCGTAGGACGTGCGCTCTTCCCACTGCGGGATGTAATAGCTCATTTGATGGCTCCTGCGCTTGTCACGACGGTGTCGATGAGGCCGTATTCCTTGGCCTGATCAGGGGTGAACCAGCGGTCGCGGTCGGAGTCGAGCTCGATCTGCTCGACGGTCTGACCGGAGTGCTGGGCTTGCAGGAGATTGAGCTGCTTCTTGAGCAGCAGGCTCTGCTCGGCCTGGATCTTGATGTCGGCGGCCGAACCGCCGATGCCGCCCGAGGGCTGGTGCATCATGATGCGGGCGTGGGGCAGGGCGAACCGCTTGCCCTTGGTGCCGGCGGCCAACAGGAACTGACCCATCGAGGCTGCGAGGCCCATACCGACTGTGGCGACGTCGTTGGAGATGAACTGCATCGTGTCGTAGATCGCCATGCCCGAGTCGACCGAGCCGCCGGGCGAATTGATGTAGAGGTAGATGTCCCGTTCATCGTCTTCGGCGTTGAGGAGGAGCATCTGCGCGCAAATCGCATTGGAGTTGGCGTCGCGCACCTCCGAGCCCAGGAAGATGATGCGTTCCTTGAGCAGTTGCTGGTAGATGTGGCCGTCGAGATCAGATGGGCCGGTCTCGGCCGCCATCTGGGGAGTCATGTCTGTGTTCACCTGTCCGACCCTAGACGGCTGGGTGCCGGAACACACGCGAAAACACGCCCTGTTCGCTACAGGCATACGTATGGCCCGGGTCAGGGGGTGAACGCGGCACGAAACCGCTCGAGTGCCTCGGCGCTGTCACCACTTGCCCATGCCTCCATCGCGACGACACCGGCATATCCGGTGTCGTGGAGGGCCCGTGCCACCGCCGGGTAGTTGATCTCGCCGGTCCCGGGTTCGCACCGTCCCGGCACGTCGGCCACCTGTATCTCACCGACGTATGCCGCGCTGCGCCGGATCAGCTCGATGAGGTTCCCCTCGCCGATCTGCGCGTGATAGAGGTCCAGGTTCATGCGGACATAAGGGCTGTCCACCGCCTTGACCAGTGCGAGCGTGTCGGCGGCTCGTGCGAACGGCGTGCCGGGATGGTCGACCTCGGTGTTGAGGTTCTCAAGCGTGAACACGACTTCCTCACGCTCGCCGAGATCGGCCAAGCGATTCAGGGTATGCGCTGCCGCCAGCCACATCTCGCCGCTGACGACCTCGACCGGAACGACAGGGAGCCCGTTGGCGTCGAGCCCGGTGCCGTGAAGGTTGAGGGACGGGCAGCTGAGCTTTTGCGCAACCTGCACCGACTCGCCGGCCGTGGCGAGGAGTTCGTCGGCGGCGTACGGATCGGTGAGGTTGCCGGCGACATAGCCCGTCATCGACGTGAAGTTCGCCCCCGTCGCCGCCAGAGCGTCGATGTCCTTACTTGTCCAGTCCCAGAGCTCGACGGCGAAGCCGGCGTCGTGGATCCGCGAGACTCGTTCCTCGAACGGCAGATCGGTGAAGACCATCTCGGCGCACACGGCGAGCGTGAAACCGTAAGAGTCGCTCACGGCAGGCCCCCGGTCAGGATCGGCACGGGTCCGCCACTCTTGACCGACTCGATGCAGGCGAGAGCGATCGCCAGCGCGGCACGGGCGTCCTCGCCGGTGACGTAGGGGGCACGCTGCTGCGCGACCGCATCGGCGAACTCGACGAACTCGGCCGTGTAGGCGTCGCGGAAGAGCTCGACATCGCCTCGCACGGTCTGGCGGGCGATGCCGGAGGCGTTGTAGAGCGTCATCGAGGAACGCGCCGACTCCCCCGCAGTGACCATGCCACCGGAACCGAACACCTCGCCCCGGACGTCGTAGCCGTAGGTGGCCGAGAAGTTGGCTTCCGCCCTCGCAATCGCCCCGTTGTCGAACTTGATCACGACGACTGCGGTGTCGAGGAGCCCGGCGTCCTTGAACTCGGGGGCGACGAGAGCATCAGCGACCGCATAGACCTCGATCACTTCGGCGCCGGGGTTGAGCCACAGCAGCGCGTCGAAGTCATGGATGAGCGTCTGCAGGAAGACCGTCCATGGAGGTACGCCGCCGGGGTTGGCGAGGCCGGGGTCACGGGTAAGCGATCGCATCAGCTGCACAGTGCCGATCTCACCCGAGGCGATCGCGTCGTGTGCGGCCCGGAAGTCCGTGGCGAAGCGGCGGTTGAAGCCGACCTGGAACGGGACGCCTGCGGAAGCCGTCGCGGCGAGGGCCCGGTCGATGTCCGCAAGACTCAAGCCGGCCGGCTTTTCGCAGAAGACCGCCTTGCCGGCGTCAGCAGCGGCGACAATCAGGTCGGTGTGCGCCTCGGACGATGCGGCGATGACGACCGCATCGATCGCGGGATCGGAAAACAGCGCAAGGGGATCGGTTTCACCCCGTGCACCGAGCGGCTCGGCGAGCGCGGCAGCGACCCCCGGGCGCGGATCGGCGACCGCGACCAGCGTGGCGAGCGGAACCCGCTTCGCGATGACGTCGGCGTGCGAGCTGCCGATACGCCCGGCACCGATCAGGCCGATGCGCACAGGTGTGATGGGCGAGGTCATTCGTGGTTCCTTTGTCTCAGGTGCCGGTGTGTCTCAGGTGCCGGTGAGCGAGGTCATGTCTCACGCGTGGACGGCGTAGAGCCCGGGCGTCTCGGTCTGGGCAATGGCCTGGCGCTCGCCGGTGGTCAGCGATTCCACCCCGGCCGCGGCGACGACGTTGGCGAGATGGCCGTCCCAGGCGTTCGGCCCGCGGACGACCCCGTCGAGCGCCCCATGCACCCAGGAGCCGAGCTCGAGCCGGTAGGCGTCGGCAAAACGGGCGATGAAATCGTCGCTCACCCGTACGCCGTCATTGCCCTGTCGACGCAGGCTGATGCCGTGAGGAGGCACGAGTGATGCCGTGCCCCTGGTGCCGACCACTTCGCAGCGCACGTCGTAGCCGTACGCAGCGTTGACGAAGACCTCGACACTCACGAGCACACCGGAACGCATCTCGATGGTGGCCAGCTGGGGGTCGCGGAACCCCTCGGCGATCGGCGAGCGCACGTCGATCCCGGTGACCTCGTCGTCGAGGAGCCATCGGACGGTGTCCAGCTCGTGGATCATCGAGTTCGTGACGATGCCCTCGCTGGTGGCCGACGGGTGGGCGGCTGCGTTGCGATGAAGGCAATGCACGAGGCGTGGCACGCCGATGTCGCCGTTGCGCAGCGCGTTGCGAAGGTCGACATAGCCCGGGTCGTAGCGGCGCATGAAGCCCACCTGGACGTATTGGCGCCCGGCCTTGACCTCGGTCTCGACGACGTCGAGCGATTCGGCCGCCGTGACCGCCAGCGGCTTTTCGCACAGTACGGACTTGCGGGCCTCTATGCAGGACTTGGCGAGGTCGGCGTGGGTGAAGTCGGGGGAACAGATGATGACTGCGTCGACTTCGTCGGAGTTGATGAGCGATTCGGCCGACGAGGCGACCGACGCGCCCACCGACTGGGCGACGTAGCGCGCGCGGCCGGCGTCGGCGTCGAAGATCTCCGAGACCCGGGCCGCGGGAACACTCGACTCGATCGTATGGACGTGGTCGGCACCCATGGCGCCGGCGCCGATCACGCCGATCCGGAGGCTCACAGGGTGACCCACTTGCGACCGTCGATGGATTCGAGCATGGCGTCGACGATCTCGGCGGCAACCACCGCGTCGTGGATCGTCGCCCCGTGCGGCTTGCCATCGGCGATCGAGTCGACCAGCCGCTTGGCTTCGATGACCTTGAGGTCGTCATAACCCATCGCGATGCCGGAGCCGGGTTGGAACGCGCTCATTTCGCCTTCGCCGGGCGTCATGAAGACGGTCGAGTAGGAAGCGTTCTGGTAGTCCTGATCGAGGCACACCTGGAGCTCACCCATGCGGCGGAAGTCCCACGACAGCGCGCCCTTCTCGCCGTGGACGTGGATGCCGTAGGCGCATTGCTCGCCCACGTCGGCGCGACTCGACTCGAGCATGCCGCGCGCGCCGTTCTCGAAGCGGAGCAGCGCTGCCACATAGTCCTCGTTCTCGACATCCAACAACGGACCGTCGCCGCCGCGCGAGAAGTGCGAGGCCGCGCCAACTGCTTCGGGGCGCCGGGGAATGAATCGGGCGTCGTCGACGACGAGTTCGGACAGCTCGCCTACGACATACCGGCCGAGGTCTGCCGCATGGCTGACCAGGTCGCCGAGGACGCCGCTGCCCGAGTATTCGTTGAGGAACCGCCATGACAAAGCCCCTTGCGGGTGGGCGGCGTAGTCGGCGAGGAACTTGATGGAAACGTGGTTGACCTTGCCGAGGCGACCCGAGGCGATGAGCTCGCGCGCGTACTCGACCGCGGGCGCGTTGCGGTAGTTGAATCCCGCCGCCGACTGGACACCGGCTGCGTCGACGGCCGCGGCGATCTCGCGGGTCTCGGCCGAGTTACGGCCTGCGGGCTTTTCGACCCAGAGGTGCTTGCCGGCCCGGGCCGCGGCGACAGCGACGTCGCGGTGGATGAAGTTCGGCCCGGTCACGCATACGAGGTCGATGTCCTCGCGCACGACCAGCTCCCGCCAGTCCGACAGGAGGTACTCGATCCCGAAGGCGTCGACGGAGCGCTGCAGACGGTCGTCGGTGGCAGTATCGGCCACGGCAACAAGTCTCGGCCGCAGCGGCACGTCGACATAGTGCTGACTGAGTCGGCTGAGTGCACGCGCGTGGACCTGCCCCATCCAGCCGAGGCCGACGATGCCGACCCTGAGCTCTCCCGGACCTGAGGATGCAGTCACGCTTCGAGCTCGGCTTTCAGTTCCTTGGCCAGTGTGGAGTCCGGTCCAAGCGAGCGCTCGAGCTCATGGCTCAATGCCTCGAGCTCGGCGCTGCCCGCCATCAGCGCGGTCAGTTCATCCAACGTCATTTCCGACTTGGGGAAGTTGCCGATGCTCTTGCCGCGGCGAAGCAGCATGAAGCGATCGCCGACGGGGAATGCATGGTGCGGATTGTGGGTGATGAAGACCACTCCGAGTCCCCTCTCCCGCGCCTTGGCGATGTATTTGAGCACCACTCCGGACTGCTTGACTCCCAGTGCCGCGGTCGGCTCGTCGAGGATGAGCACGCGGGCGCCGAAGTAGACGGCGCGCGCGATGGCGACACATTGGCGCTCGCCGCCGGAGAGCGTGCCGATCGGCTGGTCGACATCACGCAGGTCGATGCCCATGGCGGCCAGCTCCTCCTTCGCCGTCTTCTTCATGAAGGGGATGTCCATACGCTTGAACGGACCCCAGCCCTTCGATGGTTCCGAGCCCAGGAAGAAGTTGCGCCAGACGGGCATCAGCGGAACCACGGCAAGGTCCTGGTAGACCGTCGCGATTCCCGATGCGAGGGCTTCGCGCGGGCTGCCGAACGTGGTCAGCTCGCCGTCGATCAACAGTTCGCCGTCGGTATGGGCGTGCGCACCGGCGAGGATCTTGATCAGCGTCGACTTGCCCGCGCCGTTGTCGCCGAGGACGCAGGTGACCTCGCCGGACTTGACCTCGGTGGTGACTTCGCTCAGCGCGATGATGTTGCCGTAGCGCTTGCCGATGGCGCGCACGGCGACGATCAGCTCATGGTGCACGGGTTTGGTTGCCAGTGTGTCGGTCATCGTGATTTCTCCGCTCGTTCACGTACCCAGTTGTTGAGGAAGACAGATCCCAGGAGCATGGCACCGAGGAAGGTCTTGAGCCAGTTGCTGTCCCACTGCGCATACACGATGCCCTGGTAGGTCATGCCGTAGATGAGGGCACCGAAAGCGGCGCCGACCGCGGAGCCGTAGCCACCGGTCAGAAGGCAGCCGCCGACCACGGCGCAGATGATGTAGATGAATTCCTGGCCGACGCCGGTGTTGCTGCCGACTGTCGACGTCCGGAACAGCGAGATCATGCCGACAAGCCAGCCGGCCAGGGCGGTCGTCATGAAGAGGCCGACCTTCGTCTTGAAGACGGGGACTCCGACCTGTCGGGCCGAGACCTGCGCACCGCCGACGGCGAATATCCAGTTGCCGGCGCGGGTGCGAAGAAGCACCCAGGTGGCGATCGCCGTCACGGCAATCCACCAGATGACGGACACGTAGACCGAGCCGCCGCCACTGAAGCCGAAGGAATGGCCGAAGAAGGGCTGGATCGAGTCGTAGTACGGCACTTTCGCCATGCCCTGGATCGACACCTGACCGATGATCGCCTTGACCAGCGCGAGGTCGATGCCCTGAAGCACGAAGAAGGTGCCGAGCGTGACGATGAAGCTCGGCAGGCCGGTCTTCATCACGAGAATGCCGTTGAGGGCACCTACCCCGAGCGCGATGACCAGCGAGAGCAGAACGGCGACCCAGATGTTGAGGCCGTAATGCGTGGTCATGACGCCGACGATCAGCGCAGTGAATCCGGTCATCACGCCGGCGGAGAGGTCGAATTCCCCACCGATCATGAGCAGAGAAACCGCGACGGCCATGATGCCGAACGTCGAGGCCGATTCGAGCCACGGGCCGACACCTTTGGCGGTCATGAACGATTCGGTGTAGACCGAGAAGAAGATCATGACGGCGAGGGCCGCGACGATGGCGCCCCCTTCGGGCCTTCGCAGGATGGTCGAGAACCGCGACGAAGACGCGAGTCGTTCGTCAGGCGGTGCAGTTGTCGTTGACATGTTCGTCCTTTCGGTAGGTGAAGGAGCACGGTGGGGGCGGGGTACAAACCACCCCCACCGCGTCGATCAGCGGGTGCCCTTCTTGGCGAACTTCGCGACGTCTGCCGCGTTGTCCTTCGTGATGAAGGCCGGTCCCGAGTTGATCGGCTGTCCGCCACCGATGTCGTTGCCGTTGACAGACTTCAGGTACACAGCGCTCACGCCGAGGAAGCCCTGGACGTATGGCTGCTGGTCGACGGCGAAGATGATCTTGCCGTCCGTGATCCCTGAGGTGACGTCCTCGGACAGGTCGAAGGTGGCGACCTCTGCCTTGCTGCCGGACTCCTCGACCGCGCCGACCGCGTCGATGGCGTATTGACCGCCAAGGGTCAGCACGCCGTCGATGGACTTGTCGGACTGCAGCTTGGACTTCAAGGTCGTCTTGACCTCGGCGTCGTTGGTGCCGTCGACCTGGACGTTGGTGAGCTTCGCTCCGAGCGTCGAGGCGGCAGCCTTGCAACGCTCCTCCAGAGCCACGTTGCCTGCTTCCTGGACCACGCAGATGGCGTTCTTCCAGCCGGCTTCCTTGAGCCTTTCGCCGACTTCTTCGCCCGCGATCTGCTCGCTCTGGCCGACGTGGGTGATCGCACCGAACTCCTTGAAGCGATCGATGCCGGAGTTGATCGTCACGACGGGGATGTCCGCGGCAACAGCCTTCTTGATGCTCGACTCAAGCCCGTCCGGGTTGGCCATCGACACCACGATGCCGTCGACCTTCTGGGCGACTGCGTTGTCGATCAGCTGCGCCTGCTTGGAGGGATCGGGATCGTTCGTGTAGTCGACGGTGACGCCATAGTCCTTGCCCGCGCGTTCTGCTCCGGACTTCACCCGGTCCCAGAACGTGTCGCCGGGGCCGGCGTGAGTGATGACGGCATACTTGAGGTCCAGCTTTTCACCGTCTGCGTTGGATTCCTTGCCGGTACCGCTGCACGCACTGAGCGCAAGGGCACCCGCGGCCAACAAGCCGGCGATCTTGAACATCTTCATGGTGTACTCGTTCCTTTTCTTGGAGGACCCCGGCGTCATTGTGCCGTCGGGAAATTGAGGTGAGCGAGCGATTCCTCGCTGACATGCGGCCACCTGGTGGTGACCACCTTCGCCTGGGTGTAGAACCGCACACCTTCGGGACCGTGGATGTGGTGGTCACCGAAGAGCGAGTCCTTCCAACCGCCGAAGGAGTGGAAGGCCATCGGCACCGGGACCGGGACATTGATACCGATCATGCCGACGTGGACATTGCGCTGGAACGTGCGGGCGACTTCTCCGGAGGAGGTGAACACCGCGGTGCCGTTGCCGTAGGGATTGGCGTTGATCAGGTCGATCGCGGCATCCAGCGTCGGGACCCGCAGCACGGCGAGGACCGGTCCGAAGATCTCGTCGGTGTAGACCGACATGTCGGTCGTCGTGTTGTCGAGGAGGGTCGGGCCGACGAAGAATCCACTCTCATGGCCTGCGACGGTATGAGCGCGTCCGTCGACGACGACGTCTGCTCCGGCTGCCTCGCCCTGGCCGACGTAGTCGAGCACGCGGTCGCGCGCCGCCGCCGTCACCAGCGGGCCCATGTCGGCGCCGGGCTCGTTGCCCGCACCGATCTTGAGCGCCAGCGTGCGCTCCTTGACCTTGCCGATCAGCTCATCGGCGACCGGGCCCACAGCGATGACGGCCGAGATCGCCATGCAACGCTGGCCGGCCGAGCCGTAGCCTGCAGCGACCAGGTGATCGGCGGCATAGTCGAGGTCGGCGTCGGGCATGACGACCGCGTGGTTCTTGGCGCCGCCGAGGGCCTGGACCCGTTTGCCGGTCCTCGAAGCGCCCTCGTGCACGTACTTGGCGATCGGCGTCGAACCGACGAACGAGACTGCGGCGATGTCGGGATGTTCGAGGATGGCGTCGACGGCCACCTTGTCGCCGTGGATGACGTTGAAGACTCCGTCGGGCAGTCCGGCTTCCTGGTAGAGGCGGGCCACCAGGTCGGAGGCTCCCGGCACGCGCTCACTCGGCTTGAGGATGAATGTGTTGCCGCAAGCGATCGCGACGGGATGCATCCAGAGCGGAACCATGATCGGGAAGTTGAACGGTGTGATGCCGGCGACGACTCCCAGCGGTTGCCGGAAGGAATGCGAGTCCACGCCTCCGGAGACCTGGTCGTTGAAGTCGCCCTTGAGCAGTTGCGGGATGCCGCAGGCGAACTCGACAACCTCACGGCCGCGCACCACCTCGCCGCGGGCGTCGTCGATCGTCTTGCCGTGCTCCGAAGAGATGATCTCGGCGAGCTCGTCCTCGTGCCGGACGAGCAGCTCACGGAAAGTGAACATGATGCGGGCCCGCGCCGTCACCGAGGTGTTGGCCCAGGTCTCGAACGCGGACTGGGCCGCGGAGACGGCAGCATCGACGTCGACCGCGGTCGCCAGGTTCACCTTGCTCTGCGGTGTGCCGAGTGCCGGGTTGAATACGTCACCGAACCGGTCGCCCTCCCCGGGGGTGTATTTGCCGCCAATCCAGTGCTCATAGGTGCGGTGTTCATACGTCTTTGAGGGGTGCTGCGTCATGATTTGTTTTCCTTGCCGTTGTTCTTCGGGGGCGTCACATGCTGACGCTGCGCGCTCTTCTGCTTTTCGTAGTTGCGCCGTGCTCCCTGCGTGCTCGCGAGCTGCGAGACCGCGGAGACCGGCACGTCCCACCACGCCATGCTGTCCGGCGCGGAGATCAGCGGATCGGTCTCGACGTGTATGACCGTCGTCCGGGTGGATGCCTTCGCCTTGGCCACGGCATCGCGGAACTCCTCGATGCCGTCCGCGGTGATCACGTCGGCGCCCAGGCTGGCCGCGTTGGCCGCGAGATCGACCGGCAGCCGGTCGCCGTCGAGTCCGGTCCCGGTGCGGTAGCGGTACTTGGTGCCGAACCGTTGCGAACCGAGTGACTCCGACAAGGCGCCGATCGAGGCGAAGCCGTGGTTCTGGACGAGGACGACGATGATCTTGACGCCTTCCTGCACAGCCGTCACGAGCTCGGTGTTCATCATGAGATACGAACCGTCGCCGACCATGACGAACACATCGCGGTCACTCTCCCCGTTCAGATCGACGGCGTCGAGCACCGCCATCTTGACGCCGAGGCCGCCGGCGATCTCATAGCCCATGCAGGAATAGCCGTACTCGACGTGATAACCCTTGCGGTCGCGGGTGCGCCACAACTTGTGGAGGTCGCCGGGCATCGAGCCCGCGGCGCATACGACCACATCGCCTGGTTCGGACAGTTCGTTGACGACGCCGATGACCTGCGTCTGCGCGGGCAGCGGTCGCTCGTCGCGGTCGTATGCGGCCTGGACGACGGCATCCCAGTCCGAGGCCAGCGCCGTCGCGCGTTTCGTATGGCTCTCGTCGACGTGCCAACCGTTGAGGCTCGCGGTGAGTGCCACGAGACCTTCGCGAGCATCGGCGACCAGGGCCGTTGCGGACTGCTTGTGGGCGTCGAACGAACCCACATTGAGGTTGACGAACTGGACTCCCTCAGCCGCAAAAGCCGTGCGGGACGCGGTGGTGAAGTCGCTGTACCTCGTGCCGATGCCGATGATCAGGTCGGCCTCGGAAGCCAGGGTGTTTGCCGCCGTGGTCCCTGTAGCTCCGACCGCACCGACCTCTTGCGGGTGGTCGTAGGCGAGGGAGCCCTTGCCGGCCTGGGTCTCGGCCACCGGGATGCCGGTCGCCGAGGCGAATGCGCTGAGTGCGTCGTTGGCGCCGGAGTAGATCACGCCTCCCCCGGCGACGATGAGCGGTTTGCGCGCACTGCGAATGGCCGCGACCGCACGAGCCAGGGCCGCGGGTTCGGGAACCGGCCGGGCGATGTGCCAGACCCGGCGGGCAAACAGCTCCTGGGGCCATTCCCACGACTCGGCCTGGACGTCTTGCGGAAGTGCGAGGGTCACGGCACCGGTCTCGACCGGGTCGGTGAGGACACGCATCGCCGACAGCAGGGCCGACGGCAACTGCTCGGGGCGATTGACCCGGTCCCAATAGCGCGAGACCGACTTGAACGCGTCGTTGACCGACTTGTCCATGCTGGAGGGGTCTTCGAGCTCCTGAAGCACCGGATTGGACGCGCGGGTGGCGAAGACGTCGCCGGGCAGCAGCAGGACAGGAAGACGATTGATGGTGGCCAGGGCGGCACCGGTCACCATGTTGGTCGCGCCCGGCCCGACAGAGGCGGTCACGGCGAAGGCGGCCAGCCGGTCGCGCTGACGCGCATACGCGACCGAGGCGTGGACCATGGCCTGCTCGTTGCGACCCTGGAAATAGCGCAGGTGGGTGTCGTCGCCCGACTGCTCGCGTTCGAGCAGTGCCTGGCCGACTCCCGCGACATTGCCGTGGCCGAAGATGCCCCAGCAGCCGGCGAAGAAGGCATTCTGCTCGCCGTCGCGTTCGACGTATTGCGCCTCGAGGAACCGGACGATGGCCTGGGCCACGGTGAGCTTGACCGTCATCGTTGTCTCCCTTCGGTGCCGAATGGCAATCGCGGATCGATGTCCTGGTCTAGCCAGGTGTCACGGATCCAGGCATGCTGCGGGTCGTCGCAGATGAGCCAGGCCCGTTCGGTGCCTGGACCGGCCATCACGTTGAGGTAGTAGAGGTCATAGCCGGGCGCGGCGATCGAAGGGCCGTGCCAGCCGTGCGGCACGAGGACGACGTCGCCGTCCCGGACTTCTGCGGTCACATCGATGTCTGCTCCCTCGTGTCCATACACGCGCTGAAAGCCGATGCCGGGACCTTCCGGGCCGGGTGCGACTTCGAAGTAGTAGATCTCTTCGAGCCGCGCCTCGCCGTCACGCTCTTCGTCGTGCTTGTGCGGCGGGTATGACGACCAGTTGCCACCAGGGGTGAGCACTTCGCAGGCGATCAGGCGATCGGCCTCGAGGACGCCAGGGACGCCGAAGTTGTTGACCTGTCTGCTTGCCTGTCCGGCGCCGCGCATCTCGACGGGGACGTCGGAAGCGGGGAGGTATGAGGCCGGGAGCTTCACATCGCAGCGGGCCGAAGGCAGTGCGAACCGGCCGCCCTCCCCACTGCTGATGGTGCAGTGGCCGTCCCGCGGGACGTAGACGACGTCACTGACGCCACTGAACACGCTGTCCCGCCCGATCAGGGTGAAGGAGTCGTCGTCGACGTCTACCTGGGCAGAGCCGGACAGCGACAGGACGAGGGTCTCGGAGTCATCGGTGTCGAAGGACTGGGTCTCTCCCGGGCCCAGCTCGAGGATGCGGAGTCCGCTGAAGCCCCAGCCCGCCGACTTGGGCGTGACTTCCAGGGCGAAAGGAGGATAAGCAGTCTCGCCGCGACGCACCACAAGGCTCATGAGGTCATCATCTCCACGGTTGCGTCGACGGCCGCTTCGACATTGCCGTCGGGCGGATACAGAAGTGAGCGGCCGACGACCATCCCGCGGACGTTCGGGCTCGACAGGGCTTTCGACCACGCCGCGAACTGCGCGTCCTGGTCGGACGAGACCTCGCCACCGAGGAGCACGACGGGCAGGGTCGTGGCGGCGAGAACGGCTTCCATGTTGTCGATGACTGGAAGCTTGAGCCAGGTGTAGGCCGACGTGGGAGCCAGGCCGGCGGCAACCGTCGCCGATCGCACCACCGAGTCGGTCGAGAGGTCGTTGCGGAGACGGTCGTCGGCGTCGCGGCCCGAGACGAACGGCTCCACCATCGCCATGAGGCCGCGTTTGCCGAGTGCCTTTACGGCTTCGGCGCAGGACTGCATCGTGGCCGGCGTCGCGGGGTCCTTCGGGTCGATGCGGAACAGCATCTTGCCGCCCTGAAAACCGGAGTCGCCGATCGAGTTGGCATCGTAACCGGTGAAGCGGTCGTCGATCTCGAACACCGTGCCGGCGAGGCCGCCGCGGTTCATCGAGCCGATGACGACCTTGTCCTCGAGGGCACCGAGCATCAGCAGGTCGTCGATCACATCGGCGGTGCCGAGAACTCCGTCGACCCCGGGGCGGCGCAGCGCGCGCACCATACGGTCGAGAAGGTCGGCGCGGTCGCCCATGGCCAGCGGATCATCGCCGGCCCGCAGCGCGCCACGAGCCGAGTGGTCGGCCGCGACCAGGAGCATGCGCCCGGTGCTGCCGACGAGTCCCTTCGGCTGGGCGCGCGAGGCGGCGAACTCGGCGATGCGCCCGGGATGACTCGCCCTGATGTCGACGATCGCCTTGATGTCTTCGGCCGTCACAGCTTTCATGCGCCCGCTCCCCCGTTTGTCGGTGTTCGGGTCATCAGCGCTTCGACCTCGGCAGTCGTCGGCATGGCATCGGCACATGCCAGCTGACCGGCGACGTAGGCGCCCGCGGCGTTGGCGAAGGACAGCGTGCGGCGGAGGTCCCAGTTGCTCAGAAGCCCGTGGCACAGCGCGCCGCCGAAAGCATCGCCGGCACCAAGACCATTGACGACGTCAATCGGCACCGGCGGCACGACGACGGACTCCTCTCCCTGCCGGCCGAGCACTCCGGCCGGCCCCTGCTTGACGATGGCCAGCTCGGCGCCGGCAGACAGGAGCGCCTTGGCGGCGGACTGCGGATCGCTCTCGCCGACCGCGACCAGGCATTCCTCGCTGTTGCCTGCGGTCACGGTCACATACGGCAGCGCGCGGGCGATCTGTTCGGTGGCCTGTTCGGGTGAGTCCCAGAACATCGGCCGGTAGTCGAGGTCGAGGATCGTGATGCCGTTGCGGCCGCGAGCCTCGAGGGCGGCGAGATGGGCCTCGCGGCTCGGTTCGGCGGAAAGCCCGGTCACGGTCAGCCAGAAGACCTCGGCGGAACGAATCGCGTCGAAGTCGAGCTCGTCGACACCGATCTCCAGGTCCGGGGCCTTGGGCTCGCGATAGAAGTAGAGCGGAAAATTGTCGGGCGGGAAGATCTCGCAGAACGTCACCGGCGTCGGGAGACCCTCGACTGCGCTGACGAACCTGTCGTCGACCCCGAAACCCTGCAGCGACCGGTGGATGTAGGTGCCGAACGGGTCACGGCCGGTGCGGGTTATCACGGCCGTACGGTGGCCTAGACGCGATGCCGCGACGGCGACATTCGTCGGGCTGCCGCCGAGGAACTTGGCGAACGACGTCACGTCTTCGAGTCCGACGCCGATCTGCTGGGGATAGATGTCGACGCCGACGCGGCCCATCGTCAGCAGCTCGAAGGCCGGCGAGCTCATGCGGAGATCCCGGTGAGGT
>JALYQD010000022.1 GCA_030856025.1 Actinomycetota bacterium | reverse complement strand
GGCGACACCGGATCTCCTGAGGTCCAGATCGCCTTGCTCACAGGTCGCATCACGCACCTGACAGAGCACCTCAAGGAGCACAAGCACGATCACCACAGCCGTCGTGGTCTGCTGCTCCTCGTCGGCCAGCGTCGTCGTCTGCTCAACTACCTGCAGAAGACCGACATCGAGCGTTACCGCTCGCTGATCGAACGCCTCGGCCTCCGCCGATAAGCCAAAACAAGCGGTCACTCCGTCGGGGTGGCCGCTTGTTGCACATCTTGCAAAAACGAGATGGCATACAACTTCATATTGTTCACAAAGTTCCATGACGGAGCAGCACCAGGCACGACGAGTTCGGTCCTCGGTAGTGGCATTCGGGTACCCCGCACCAAATGTGGGCAATCCCCGCGCGCCTCGATCGAAGACCGACGAGAAGTTTCCCGCCGCTGCATGCTCCGTCTCCTTCAGAGATGAGCAGGCTTCAGCCTGCGGAAGGGATTCCTATGACGGAACCCACCATTCACAGCGTCGAAACCGTTATCGACAACGGCTCCTTCGGCACCCGCAAAGTTCGCTTCGAGACCGGGCAGTTCGCCCGTCAGGCCGCCGGTTCGGTTGCCGCGTTCCTCGATGACGACACGATGTTGCTCTCGGCCACCACGGCGGGCAAGCATCCCAAAGACCAGTTCGACTTCTTCCCGCTCACGATCGACGTCGAAGAGCGTATGTACGCCGCCGGTCGCATCCCCGGTTCGTTCTTCCGTCGTGAAGGCCGTCCCAGCGAAGACGCCATCCTCACCTGCCGCCTGATCGACCGTCCGCTGCGCCCGACCTTCAAGAAGGGTCTTCGCAACGAGGTCCAGGTCGTCATCACGGTCATGGCGCTCAACCCCGACGCTCCGTACGACGTGCTCGCGATCAACGCGGCGTCGGCCTCGACGCAGCTCTCCGGACTGCCGTTCTCCGGCCCGGTCGGCGCGACGCGCGTTGCGCTCATCGATGGCCAGTGGGTCGGTTTCCCGTCGCACAGCCAGCTCGAGAACGCCGTCTTCGACATGGTCGTCGCCGGCCGTATCGCCAGCCAGGAAGATGGCACGAGCGACGTCGCGATCATGATGGTCGAAGCCGAGTCCACCGAAGCCACGTGGGACCTCGTCCAGTCCGGTGTCCAGGCGCCGACCGAAGAGATCGTCTCCCAGGGCCTCGAAGCCTCCAAGGTCTTCATCCGCCAGTTGTGTGAAGCCCAGGCCGAGCTCGCCCAGGTCGCCGCGAAGCCCGTCCAGGAGTTCCCGGTCTTCCTCGACTACCAGGACGACGCGTTCGACGCGGTCAAGGCGATCGCGAGCGACAAGCTCGCCGAATCCCTGACCATCGTCAGCAAGTCCGATCGCGAAGCCCGCGAGTCCGAGATCAAGGCCGAAGTCATCGAGCAGCTCGGTGAGCAGTTCGAAGGTCGCGAGAAGGAGCTCGGCGCCGCATTGCGCTCGGTCACCAAGGGTCTCGTCCGCGACCGCGTGCTCCGCGACAAGGTCCGTATGGATGGCCGTGGCCTCGCCGACATTCGCGCCCTCAGCGCCGAAGTCGGCGTCATCCCGCGCGTTCACGGCTCGGCACTGTTCCAGCGCGGTGAGACCCAGATCCTGGGTGTCACGACGCTCAACATGCTCGGCCTGGAGCAGAAGCTCGACACGCTCTCGCCGGTCAAGACGGTCCGCTACATGCACAACTACAACTTCCCGCCGTTCTCGGTCGGCGAAACCGGCCGCGTGGGTTCGCCCAAGCGTCGCGAAGTCGGTCACGGTGCACTCGCCGGCCGCGCCCTCGTCCCGGTCCTGCCGACCCGCGAGGAATTCCCCTACGCGATCCGTCAGGTCTCCGAGGCACTCGGCTCCAACGGTTCGACCTCGATGGGCTCCGTATGCGCGTCGACGATCGGCCTGCTCAACGCGGGTGTCCCGCTGCGTGCACCGGTTGCCGGTATCGCCATGGGCCTCATCTCCGGTGAAGTCGACGGCAAGACCGAATACGTTGCGCTGACCGACATCCTCGGCGCCGAAGACGCATTCGGCGACATGGACTTCAAGGTCGCCGGCACGCCGGACTTCATCACCGCCCTGCAGCTCGACACCAAGCTCGACGGCATCCCCGCCTCGGTGCTCGGCGCCGCGCT
>JALYQD010000016.1 GCA_030856025.1 Actinomycetota bacterium | reverse complement strand
GTGACCGTGTGGTCGGGATTGTCGACCTTGTCGAGCATTTCGTTCTGCGAAGTCACCGTGTGGAAGAAGAAGATCGCCACGATGACGACAGGGGCAATCGTGTAGAGCGCCTCGATCGGAAGGTTGTAGCGCACTTGATCGGGCACTTCGTCGTCGCTGCGGCGACGGTAGCGAACCATCGACCAGAGGATCAGCCCGAAGACAAGGACGAAAACCGCCAGAACGGCAATCCAAGCACCGAGCCATAGATTCCACATGGCCTGCGAACGGTCGCTGCCAGCGATGGGCAGAGCCAATCGCTTGACGTCGTGATCATCGACTGGTGAACAGCCGCTCAATACAGCGATAGCGATGGCGATTGTCGCCAACTTCATCCGACCCACGGGGCGCCTTTCTGGCTTAAGACAGGCAATTTGATGACAGCAGCAGACTACTGCAGCCACTTGGCGATCGGGCGGGGTGGTCGCCCGGTGTTGTCGACACACTCCGGAATCACCAGAAACACGCATTGTGGCGGCACGGCTGCCGACTTTTTGGGCGCATACGTCCGGCCACCCACGACGGAGTAGTCAAAATTGACTATTTCTGGGAATTTCTCAAGCTTCTCTCAGGTTGGGTGTCATCATCGGATTCTGGGGGTGTCTTTCAGGAGGCTGTCTCATGGTTTGTCGTACGGCTAGCAGGCCCGCACTTGCCGCTCCGCAGGATGAGATTCACCGCGATCGGCTCGGTTCATGATCGGCGGGGTCGTGCGTGCCGCGCTGCGATTCCGTGGCCTTGTGGTCGGGATCGCGTTGGCGATCCTGGCGGCGGGGTTTGTCACTCTCCGCGACGCGCCGGTTGACGCGTTCCCCGAATTCACTCCGCCGTATGTCGAGATCCAGACCGAGTCCCTCGGCCTGTCCGCCGCCGAAGTCGAACAGTTCCTCACAGTTCCGCTGGAGGCCGATCTCCTCAACGGCGTCGAGGGTGTCGACACCATCCGTTCTACCTCGACACCGGGACTGTCCTCCATCGTCCTCGTCTTCCATCAGGGTTTCGACGTCTACAAGGGGCGCCAGCTCGTGCAGGAACGACTCACTCAACTGGGCGGTGCGGCGTTCCCGCATGTCTCGAAGCCGCCGACAATGCTCCCCCCGGTGTCCTCGGCCAGCCGCGTCATGATGATCGGCCTGTCGTCGAAGCAGCTCACGCCCATCCAGAAGTCCGTGATCGCACGCTGGACGGTGCGCCCGCGTCTGATGGGCATTCCCGGTGTCGCAAACGTCGCTGTATGGGGCATGCGCGACCAGCAGATCCAGGTGCAGGTCGATCCGCAGAAGCTGAAGGACAAGGAGGTCCGCCTGAGCCAGGTCGTCAGCACGGCAGGAAACGCGCAGGTCGCTTCGCCGGTGAGCTATCTCGAGGCCTCTGTGCCCGGCACAGGTGGCTTCATCGAAACCCCTTCGCAGCGCCTGCCGATCCGCAATGTCTTCGACAACATCGCCAGCCCGGAGCTCCTCGGAAACGTTCCGGTGGAGCAGACCGGAGGCAAGCTAAGACTCAAGGACGTGGCCAAGATCGTCGAGGAACACCAGCCGCTCATCGGTGACGCTGTCGTCGATGACGGTGAGGGCCTGCTCCTCGTGGTCGACAAGTTCCCCGGATCAAGCACCAGGGAGATCACCGCAGCGATAGAAGCCGAGTTCGACCGACTGGCACCGGGTCTTGGAGGTATGAAGACCGACACGTCCGTCTTCCGTCCTGCGACCTACATCGACAAGGCCATCGACAATGTGGCCCTCAGCCTGTCCATCGCCGGCCTGCTCCTGGTCCTCGCTCTCGGTGCTCTGCTACGCGGTTGGCGGGCACCGATCGTGGCGCTGGCGGCCGTTCCGGTATCGATGACCGCAGCGGCGCTCGTGCTGAACGGGCTGGGTCAGTCGTTCAACGCCATTTCCTTCGCGGGACTCGCGGCCGGCCTCCTTGTCGTGATCGACGACGCGGTCGTCGGCTCCAACAGCATCGCCCACCGGCTGCGGCGCCGGACCGCTGACGACACAGCCGGCGAAGGCATCGTCAGCGACACCGTGCTTTCTGCGACCCGTGAGGTACGCCGTCCACTGGCATACGCGTCGCTCATCGGGCTCATCGTCGTGCTTCCTGTGTTCGCGCTGGAGGGCCGCCCAGGTGCCTTCCTGTCGCCGATGGCGATTGCGTATGCGCTTGCGGTCCTTGCCTCCGTCGTCGTGGCAATGACGCTGACACCGGCGTTGAGCTCACTCCTGCCGACTCGGAAGGATGACCTGCCGTCGCGCAGGTTGAGCAAGTGGTATTCGGACGTGCTGCCGAAGGCAGTGGGCCGCCCGCTCACCACCCTGGCCGTCGCCGGTGTGGCCAGCGCAGTGGTGGTCATCGCACTGCCGTTGTTCAACGTCTCGGTGCTCCCGACGCTCAAAGACCGCGACCTCATCGTGCGGCTCGAGAGCCCCAGCGGCACCTCCAATGGCGTCATGACCCAGATCGCCACCGACCTGAGCAAAGACCTGCGCGCCCTCGATGGGATCGACAACGTCGGGGCAACAGTCGGTCGTGCCGTCACTGGCGACCGCATTGTCGATGTCAATTCGGGTGAAGTGTCGGTGAGCATCAACCCCGACGCCGATTACGACAAGGCTTTTGCGGCCATCGAGGAGACCGCCGACAACGTCCAGGAGGCAGACGCCACCGTTGTGACCCGGAGTGATCAACGCGTACGAGACGTCGGCGCACTCAATGAGGGCGAGAACGCTGTACGGGACGCTTCGTTCCACGCCTTGACCGGCGTGACGCAACCCATCACGGTCCGCGTGTTCGGGCAGAATCTCGAGCGCCTCACCAAAGAGGCGCAACGTGTTCAGCAGGTCGTCGAGCAGGTCGAAGGGGTCGTCAGTCCGTCGCTCGAATCGCCCGGAGAACAGCCCACTCTCGAGATCGAGGTCGACATCGAGAAGGCGCGTGAGTTCGGCATCAAGCCCGGCGACGTGCGTCGCGCCGAAGCGATCATGCTGCAGGGCATTCTTGTCGGCAGCGTGTTCGACGACCAGAAGGTCTTCGATGTCGTCGTGCAGGGCTCTCCGGAACTGGCCACAAAGGAACAAGCGCTTCGCGACCTGCTGATCGACACCCCAGACGGCGATCAGGTCAAGCTCTCGGACATCGCCGATATCCGGGCCGCGACCGCACCGACGATCATCAAGCGGGACTCGGTGTCACGCAAGCTCGACATCGGCGTCAGCGTCCAGGGTCGGAGTGTGGAATCCGTATCGGACGAGCTCGAAGAACGGCTCCAGGACCTGAAGATGCCGCAGGAGTACCACGTCGATGTCCTTGACCGCACCGTCGATGAGGAAGTAAACGCAGGGCAATCCCTGGTGTTCGCCCTCGCAGCCGTCGTCGCCGTCCTGCTGCTCCTCCAGGCCCTGCTACGAAGCTGGCGACTTGCCGCGCTCGCTCTGATCGGTTTGCCGGCGGCCCTTCTGGGCGGCGTCGTGGCGACACTGATCCTCGGTGACGGGCTGACAATCGGGTCGGCTGCCGGCCTGTTGGCCCTCTTCGCGTTGGCGGCCCGTCATACGACGACGTCGCTCAGACATTTCCAGGACCTCGAACGGCTTGAAGGCCGAAAATTCAGCCTTGACCTGGTGCAGCGCGGGGCGCAGGAGAGGCTGGCGCCTGTTGCCATCAGCATTATCGCGATCGCGGTCACCATGCTCCCGTTCGCCATCTTCGGTTCGCGTGCAGGTCTCGAGATCCTTGCGCCGATGGCCATCGTGGTCGTCGGTGGCCTCGTCACCCTGACCTTGTCGAGTCTCTTCGTCCTTCCGGCTCTCTACCTCCAGGTTCGTTCGGGCCAAGGCCTCCTGACGGAAGCAGATGACGAGGACGCGAGTCCTCCCGGACCGCGCCAAAAGGCCGGATCGGGAAGCAAATGATCCGCCGATCGGGACAGACGTTCCGGCGGGCCGCGTTCGCCGTGGCCGCCGTGATAGCCGCTGCCGCTCTCAGCGCCTGCCAGGAGGTCGAAGCCCAGGAACGTGTGTTCAAGAGCGAATCCAAGCTCACGGCCGCCGAGGGCGAAGAGGGGCATGCGTTGGTCACCCTCACGCAGAAGGGCATCAACCAGATCGGCCTGGAGACCGCGGTTGTCGGCGGCACCAAGGACGAAATGGTCATTCCATACACCGCACTGCTCTACGCGGCCGACGGCGAGCACGCCTACGTCTACGCGAACCCCGAGGGCCGGTCGTACCAGCGCGAAGACGTCAAGGTCATCCGGGTTGACGGAGATCGTGTACTCATCTCCGACGGCCCGCCCGTAGGCACAAAGGTCGTCACGCAGGGTGTCGCACAGGTCCATGGCGCCGAACTAGAGTTCGGGAAGTACTGACCATGAGGTGGATCGTCTGGCGAAGCCTGAGGTTCAGCTGGATCGTCCTGTTCATCGCCTCCGGAATCATGGCTTTCGGCGCCTCGGAAATTCCCGAAGCGAAGGTGGATGTCTTCCCCGAATTCGCTCCCCCGCAGGTGGAAATCCAGACCATTGCCCTGGGCAACTCGACGTCCGAGGTCGAGTCACTCGTCACGGTTCCGATCGAGGAAGCTCTCAACGGGCTACCCGGTCTTGATGTCATGCGGTCGAAGTCCGTCGCCCAATTGTCATCGATCCGGCTGATCTTCAAGAAGGGCACAGACGAGCGCCGGGCCCGCCAGCTCGTGCAGGAACGTGTCGCCCAGGTCATCCCGCAGATTCCGACCTGGGCCAGCCCGCCGTGGATCATGCCGGCGTTGTCGGCGACGAGTCGGATCATGAAGATCGGCGTCACCTCCGACCAGCTCGACCTCGTAGAAATGTCGGCGATCTCCTACTGGAAGATCCGCCAGCATCTGCTCCGGGTCCCTGGCGTCGCCGGGGTCGACATCTACGGCGAACGCCTGAAGCAGCGCCACGTCCAGGTCGATCCCGAGTTGATGGCGAAGTATGACGTCTCGATCGACGAGGTGATGGAGGCAGGTTCCGAAGCTCTGGATTCGGGCGTTCTCCAATATGCCAAGTCCTTCACCGTCGGCCAGGGCGGATTCATCGAGCAGGCGGGGCAGCGGCTCAACATCGAGAATGTTCAACCGATCACCGATGCGGCGGACCTCGCGGAGGTGCCCGTCGCCAAGCGGGGAGACCGCGTCCTTCGGATGGCCGATCTCGGCACCGTGAAGCAGGACAGCCAGCAATTGTGGGGAGACGCTGTCATCAACGACGGCGACGGCCTCATGCTGATCGTCCAGAAGTACCGCGGCGCCAACACCAAAGAGGTGACCCAGGAAGTCGAACAGACGATGAACGAGATGGCCGCCGGCCTTCCGGGCATCGAGTACGACACCACGATCTTCCGCCCGGCGACCTTCATCGACTTGTCGATCGACAATCTGACCCGTGCCTTGACGATCGGCGTGCTTCTCGTGATCGTGATCATCTCGGCATTCCTCTATACCGTCCGCACGGCAATCATCAGCCTCGTTGCCATACCTCTGTCGTTGTTGGCGGCGATCCTGGTGCTCGACATGCGGAGCGTCACGATCAACGTGATGGTGCTCGCAGGGCTGGTGGTCGCCATCGGGGTGGTCGTGGACGATGCCATCATCGACGTCGAAAACATCGTCAGACGACTTAGGCAGGCGAAGGCCGAAGGCAGCAAACAATCGACGTTCCGCATCATCCTCGAGGCCTCGGTCGAGGTGCGCTCGGCCATCACGTACGCGACGGTCATAAACGTCGTGGCCGTGGTGCCGGTGCTTTTCCTCGAAGGGCTGTCAGGCTCGTTCTTCCAGCCGATGGTCTACAGCTATGCGCTTGCTGTCCTGGTGTCGATGGTCGTCGCGATGACAGTCACCCCCGCCCTGTGCCTCCTGTTGTTGAGGAAGGGTTCGCTCGGCCAAAAGGAGTCCCCCGTCCTGCGGGTCCTCAAGTCCGGTTACAGCAAGTCACTCAAATGGGTCCTCGGCCGTCCCTCTCCGGCCATTGCCGGAGCACTGGCGCTCACCATCGGTGGGCTCTTCATCTACCCGACGCTGGGTTCCCAGTTGCTGCCCAACTTCAAGGAACGCGACTTCCTCATGCACTGGTTGACGGAACCGTCGACCAGCCTCGCCCAGGAGAAGCGGATCTCTGTCAGTGCCTGCCAGGATCTCCGTGAGATACCGGGTGTCCGGAACTGCGGTTCGCACATCGGCCAGGCGCTGCTGAGCGACGAAGTCTATGGCGCCTACTTCGGCGAGAACTGGATAAGCATCGACGAGGACGTCGACTACGACGCGACCGTCAAGGAGGTCGAGGATGTCGTCGACAGCTATCCGGGAATGCAGCACGACGTCCAGACCTACCTGCGGGAACGCGTCAAGGAGGTGTTGACCGGTTCCAGCGGCGCCATCGTCGTCCGCATCTCCGGGCCCGAACCCAAAGTGCTGGCCGAGCTGGCCGACAAGACCGTGGCGAGCATCGGCGACACGCCCGATCTTGTCGACACCGCGGCGAGCTTCCAGAAGGAACTCCCCCAGATCGAGATCGAGCTCGATCTGGCGAAAGCGCAGAAGTACGGCCTCAAGCCGGGCGACATCCGTCGCCAGTCCTCGGCCTACATCGCCGGCGAGGAGGTGTCCGACATCTTCACCGACGGCAAAGCCTTCGACGTCCACGTCTGGAGCATCCCGAGTGCGCGTGACAGCCTCGACGACATCCGGGCACTGCCCATCGACGCGCCCGAAGGAGGCAAAGTCGCGCTGGGTGAGGTCGCCGACATCAGGCTGAAGCCAAGTCCGAACGCCATCGTGCGCGAAGACCAGACCCGTAACATCCATGTCGAGGCCAACGTGACAGAAGGAAGCGATCTTGGTGCGGTCGTCGACGAAGTCGAGAAGCGTGTGGCGGCCCTGAAGTTGCCCGCCGAGTACAGCGTGCAGGTGCTCGGCGAGTCCTCAGAATTGACCGCTGCCCAGAACCGGCTCGCGCTCTTTGGCCTGGCCGCATCTATCGCGATCATTCTTCTTCTGCAGGCGGCCTTCGGAAGCTTGCGGCTCGCCAGTCTCGCCTTCCTCCTGCTCCCGGTGTCCCTCGTCGGCGGCATTCTGGCGGTCAGGCTCGGAACGGGGATACTCTCGCTCGGCTCGCTCGTCGGCTTCCTGACCGTGTTCGGCATCGCCGCTCGCAACGGAATCCTGATGATCAGCCATTTCCAGCATCTGGAGCGTGAAGAGGGTATGCCTTTCGGGCCGGAACTCGTGCTGCGCGGAGCCATGGAACGCCTCGCGCCGATCACCATGACTGCCCTGGCCACCGGGCTGGCGATCGTGCCGTTGGCAGCAGCCGGCAGCATTCCGGGCCATGAGATCGAGCATCCGATGGCGATCGTGATTCTGGGCGGACTCGTCACATCGACGTTGCTCAACCTATTCATCATTCCCTCGCTCTACCTCAAGTTCGGGAAGAGCAGGAAACAGCTTAAGGCGCTGACGGCCTGAGTCCAGGCCCGCCGCTCACCTGATTTCAGCCCAAGCGGAGGGATGCGCCGACTTCGGTCGCAGCGTCGTCGCCATAGGCTCCGGCGAACCGTTTGAGGAAGCCGTCCCGTGTCAGGTCGTACTCCTGCGTGCCCTTGGTCTCAACGACACTGGCGGCGATCGTGCAACCGACCTGAGCGGCGCGCTCGAGGCTGAGGTCTGCGGCAACGGCGGCCAGGAATCCAGCACGGAAGCTGTCGCCGACGCCGGTCGGATCGATCGCGATGATGCCCTCGATCGCGCTCACGCTGATTTCGGAACCGTCTGCGGGATAGACCTTGACGCCGGCGGCCCCGTGCGTCACGACACGGGTGTCGACGTGCGACTGGACCTCGGCGGTCGTCCATCCGGTCTTCTGCTCGATGAGGGCGGCTTCGTAGTCGTTGCTGAACAGATAGGCGGCTCCGTCGATGAGCTGGCGGATCATGTCGCCGTCGGCCCACGCGAGCTGCTGGGATGGGTCGGCCGCGAATGGCAGACCCTTGTCGCGGCACACCTGCGTATGACGCAGCATGCCTTCGGGATCGTCGGGGCCGATGAGGACCAGATCGAAGCCGCCGATGCTGTCGTTGAGCTCGGCCAGGTCGATCTTGCGGGCGTCGCCCATCGCGCCGGCGTAGAAGGTGACGATCTGCGCGTGCGCGTCATCGGTGGTGATGGTGCACCGTGCAGTGTGCAGAGTCGGCGACACGTAGAGGTGGCCGCAGTCGACGCCTGACTTGACCAGCCAGTCGCGGTAACCCAGGTCGTCGAAGTCTGCACCCACCGCGGCGACAAGCACCGGCTTGTGGCCGAGGGCGGCGAGGCCGAAGGCGATGTTGGCCCCACACCCACCACGTCGTATGTCCAGGTCGTCGACCAGGAACGACAGGGCGAGCTTGTCGAGTTGATCGGGGACCAGGGAATCGGCGAATTTACCTTGGAAGGTCATGAGGTGGTCGGTCGCAACCGAACCCGCTACAGCAATATGCACGGGAACAGACTAAATGATCCCCTCCGCGCCCTGCCAATCAGGCTGAGCAGAATCGCGAAGGGGATCAGAGGATTTGGTTCCTCACAGTTGACTCAGTGGAACGAGTCACCGCATGCGCAGGAAGCGGTCGCCGCAGGGTTGTCGATGGTGAATCCCTGCTTCTCGATCGTGTCGACGAAGTCGATGGTGGCGCCGCCGAGGTAGGGCAGGCTCATCCGGTCGACGACGACGTTGACGCCGCCGAAGTCCTTGACCTCATCGCCGTCGAGCGAACGCTCGTCGAAGAACAGTTGGTATCGAAGACCCGAGCAACCGCCGGGCTGAACGGCGATGCGCAGTGCAAGGTCGTCACGGCCTTCTTGTTCGAGCAGGCTCTTGACCTTCGCTGCAGCGCCGGGCGTGATCTTGACACCCTGGTCAACGGTTTCGGTCTCGGTTGCCGTCTCTGTCGTGGTGCTGTCGACTGTCATGCTGTGTATCTCCCTGATCGTGGGCTCGTCAGTGGCTACAACACGCCACCTGACGATTTGATTCCATTGTACGCGCCCTAATAGGACCACGTGCGCGCGACGCGTTCGGCAAGACCGACCAGGCTCGCATGCGGTTCGGACAGCGATTGCGACTCCCCGACCATGTCGACCATCGCGTATGCCGACTCGACCCCCATCGCCCGCATTTCCCGCGATCCGACGCTGACGTTGCCGGCGAGGACGATGCAAGGGCGTGCGCCCGCCGCGGCCGCCTGGGCGACGCCATAGACGACCTTGCCCGCCCGCGAGGAATAGTCGAAGGTCCCCTCCCCCGTCACGACCAGATCGTGCTGTGCGGCCTGTTCGGCGAGACCGGTGGCTTCGGCGACCAGGTCTATGCCCGACACCCGCCCAGCGCCGAGTAGCAGAAGGGCGAAACCGAGGCCGCCCGCCGCTCCGGCGCCCTTGTCGTCGGCAACCTTGCGTTCCGAGGGCACTTTGCCGCACGCCGCGACGACGAAGGAGTCGAGCAATCCGTCGACGCGCATGATCTCGCTGTCGTCGAGTCCCTTCTGCGAACCGAACGTCTTGGTCGCGCCGAACATGCCCAGCAGTGGCAGATCGACGTCGGTGGCCATCACGATCTCGACCCCTTCGAGGAGCTTCCGCGGGACGCTCACGTCACAGACGGTGATGCCTGTGAGGGCCTCCGGGCCTCGGTCGAGCGGCACATTGGCCGTCGCCCCGAGGGCTCCGAGCATTCCGGCTCCGCCGTCGTTGGTCGCGCTTCCGCCCAGTCCGAGCACGATGCGGCCGCACCCGGCCGCGAGTGCGGCCAGGATCGCGTCGCCGACTCCCCGGGACGTTGCTTTCAGGGGCTCGAGTTTCGCCACCAGGTCGAGCCCGCAGGCCTGTGCCGATTCGATGTACGCGGTCTCGCCAACCTGGAGCATCGAGATCGGGACTTCGGCGCCGAGCGGTCCGTGGACGGTTGCGGCAAGGATCTCGCCGCCCAGCGCCTCGGCGAGCACGTCGACGAATCCGGGGCCGCCGTCGGCCATCGGCGCCAACGTCACGGTGTCCCCCGGTTGGCAGCGAAGCCAGCCCTCGGCGATGGCCCGGGCCGCCTCGGGAGCGGTCAGCGTCCCCGCAAACTTGTCGGGCGCAATCAGTACGCGCACGAGTCCCCCACGCCCCCGCTGAGAGCGGGGGTCCCTCCCCAGCACGGAGTGCTTGGGGGAACGTTTGGCAGGTGACACGCCGTGAAAACCCCGCGGAACGTCACGCTCAGCGGGAAAGGGACTGTTCGGCGGCCGCGAGCAGGACGCATGTCGCGAGCCCATCGATCGCCACGGCGAGCTCATCGGGCGAGGGGAACGACGGGGCGATGCGGATGTTGCGGTCGTTGGGGTCGTCGCCATAGGGATAGGAGGCCCCGGCGGGCGTCATCGCGATGCCGGCTTCGCGGGCGAGGTCGACGACCCGGTCGGCCGTGCCGTCGGGGACGTCGAGGCTCACGAAGTAGCCGCCCTTGGGATCGGTCCATTTCGCGACGTCGTACGAACCGAGACGGGACTCGAGAATCGACGTCACCGTCTTGAACTTCGGCGCGAGGATGGCGCGGTGCTTGTCCATCAGCGCATGGATGCCGTCGACGTCCTTGAGGTAGCGGGCGTGACGCAACTGGTTGACCTTGTCCGGCCCGATCGTGCGCTTCGCCAGGTGTCGGAGGTACCACTCGATGTTCTCGGTGGACCCGCCGAGGAAACACACACCGGCGCCGGCGAAGGTGACCTTGGAGGTCGAGGCGAACACCAACGGACGGTTCGGATGACCCGAGGCGGCGGCGAGGCCGAGGATGTCGGCCGTCTTGGTCTGCTGCTCGGTGAGATGGTGCACCGCATAGGCGTTGTCCCACATGATGCGGAAGTCGGGTGCGGCCGTTTCCATGGCGGCGAGCTCCGCGGCGATGGCCTCGCTGACGACGGCGCCGGAGGGGTTGGCATAGGTCGGGACGAGCCATATGCCCTTGACCTGCGGGTCGGCGACGAGGGCACGGACCGCCTCCATGTCCGGACCGTCCTGGTTGAGCGTGATCGGGATCATCTCGATGCCGAATTGCTGGCACAACGCGAAGTGGCGGTCATAACCGGGAACCGGGCAGATGAACTTGACCGTCTCCTCCTCGCTCCACGGGAGCGGCGAATCCGGAGTGCCCTGGAGCAAGGCGTGGACGAGGGTGTCGTGCATCATCGCGAGGCTGGCGTTTTCGCCGGCAATGATCTGGTCGGCCGGGACCTGCATGATCTCGGCGAAGATCTCGCGCAATTCGCGCAGGCCGTTGAGTCCGCCGTAATTGCGCGTGTCGACGCCGGCAGAGTCCCTGAACTCCCCCGCGCCGGGAAGGGTGAGCAGCTCATTCGACAGGTCCAGCTGCTCCGGAGACGGCTTGCCGCGGGTGAGGTCCAGCGTGAGTCCGGAAC
This sequence comes from Actinomycetota bacterium, assembly GCA_030856025.1. GTDB lineage: Bacteria > Actinomycetota > Actinomycetes > Propionibacteriales > Nocardioidaceae > JACMOZ01. Next base: position 65,450 of record JALYQD010000016.1, on the reverse strand, counting down.
TTTGCAACACGCGGTATGCGGTCGTCTGCTCGTCGAAAAGAGTCTTGATCTGGTCAGTGGAGAGGGAGTCGAAAGTCACAAAGACAATCTAACTCCTCTCCCTGACGCCACTCACAATCCGGGTGCGCCCCAGATGGCCAGCCACCGGCTCAGATCGGCTTCGATCGGTATGTCGTCGGCGACGATCCCGCGCAGCTGGAGCTCGAGGGCGTTGTCGCGCTTGTCGCCGGGCAGCGGCGCGAAGGGATAGAACGTGCCCCGCTTGTAGAGGTAGACGATCGCGAACGGCTTGTTGTCGGCCGTGGTGAAGTTGACCGTCGAGCACAACAAGGACTGTCCGAAACCCGCATCGGTCAACGACGAGTTGACCGCGTGGAGGTCGGTCACCATGCCGGAGACGTCGTCGGGCTGATGGGAAAGGGTGAGCCACCGGAAGCCGAAACCGTCGTCGACGCGCTCCACCGCGGGGCCGTCGTCGGCATTGAGGAGAGCCTTCGCGTCGGTCTCGGTCGCTGCGAAGGCGGCGCCCTCATTGGGGCGGTAGCAGACGGCGCCGGAACCGGCGAAGACATAGCCGTTGGTCTGCAAGGTCAATGCCGCTTGCGGGACCGAGAACAGCACGTCGAGGTTGGCGACAGCGGGTCTGCTTCGGCCGAGCAGTGAATCGAAGAACCCCATACTCAGACTTGCTCCGACAGGTCGGCCGAGACCTTGGCGAGCTGGTCGAGACGCTGCTCGAGCGTGGGATGGGTCGACATGAGCGCGCCGATCGACTCGCGGTTGATCGCCGGAGCGAAGAAGAAGGCGTTGAGCCCCTCGGCCTCCCGCAGGTCGCGGTTGGGGATGCGGGCCATGTCGCCGGAGATCTTGACCAGGGCCGACGACAGCTTGGACGGCTTGCCGGTGAGGTAGGCGCCGGTGCGGTCGGCGCTGAGCTCGCGATAGCGCGAGAGCGCCCGGGTCAGGATGAAGCTGATGGCATAGACGAGCATGCTCACCAGGAGTACGACGAGGAATCCGGGTCCGTTGCCGCCCTTGCCGCGCCCGCCGCCGAAGTACATGCCGAACCGGGTCAGGTAGCCCGCGAGAAGGCCGAGCGACGAGGCCACCGTCATGACCGAGACATCCCGGTTGGCGACGTGGGCGAGCTCGTGCGACAACACGCCCTCGAGCTCTTCGGCGTCAAGGCGTTGCATGATGCCGGTGGTCACGCAGACGACGGAGTGTTTGGGCGAACGGCCGGTCGCAAAAGCATTGGGCATGTCGGTGACGGCGACGGCAACACGTGGCTTGGGCATGTCAGCCAGGGCACAGAGCCGGTCGATCATGCCATGGAGCTCGGGCGCCTGCTCGGGCGTGACTTCCTGTCCGCCGATCGACTTGAGCGCCAGCTTGTCGGAGAAGAACCACTGTCCCCAGGCCATGCCGATGACAATGATCGCGCCGAATGCGAGGTTGGTCTGCGAGATCAGGAACGCGCCGAAGGCGACGTACACCGCTCCCAGTCCCAGGCCGACCGCACCCATACGGGCCGTCAGGCCGCTATCACTTCTAAACCTTGTCTTGGCCATGTTCATCCCCAGGTGAGGTCCCCGATTTCAGGGCGTCGAGCTGCCGGTCGACATCGGTGGTGCTGCTGAGGGATTCGAATTGCGCGTCGAATGCCTCAGTGGAATGGGGATCCTCGCCCGGCCCGCTGATGACTCCTTCGCGAACGAGCTCATCGACGGCATCGGCGTGGGCTTCGAGCTCACGGGTGCGCTGCTCAGCGGCCTTGACGGCCTGACCGACCTCGCCCATCTGCGAAGAGATGCCGGTCGTCGCGCTGTTGATCTCCGACCTCGCGGCGGCGGCCGTATGGCGGGCCGACAGGGTGTCCTTGCGGAGTCGGAACTCCTCGATCTGTACCTGGATCTGCTGGGCGGAATCCTCGAGCTTGTCCTCTTCGGTCCTGAGGCCGGCGTGCTGAGCGGTGAGGTCGGCAACCGCCTTGTCCAGCGTCACTTTGCGGGTGAGAGCCCCACGGGCAGCATCGTCGTCGCCGTTGGCAACGGCCGCGCGGGCCGCCCCATCCAGCTGAGCGCCCTGCTGGGTGAGCTGGGTGATCTGGAGCTCGACGCGCTTGCGACTGGTGGCCACATCGGCCACTCCGCGGCGTACCTGCTGCAGCAATGCGAGCTGCGAACGGTAGCTCTCGTCGAGCCTCCCTTTGAGCGCCTCGATATCGCCGGCGTCCCTGTTTTTGCGGGACCGGAAGATTCGCGTCAGACGCTTCCAGATGCTCATGTCGACAAGCCTACGGGTAGGGTGACGCAGGTGGTAGACAACTCAGACGGAGCATCAGGCAAGGGCCGGGCGACGCCCTCCCGCAAGGAAGCCGAAGCGGCTCGCAAGAAGCAGATGAAGAGCCCCATCACTCGCAAAGAGCAGACGCGGAAGCAAAAGGAAGCGCGCGATGCGGCCCGCGGTCGCACCCGGGAGGCCATGCGCAGCGGTGGAGACGACAAGTACCTCCCGTTGCGCGAACAAGGCCCGGTCCGCCGCTTCTGCCGCGACTACGTCGACCACCGTTTCAACATGGCCGAAGTCCTGTTGCCGATCCTGATCGTCATCCTGCTGTTCAGCCTCATCAACCGCCCTTGGGCATCCATCGCCGTCCTCGTCCTGTGGACGAGCACGATCCTCATCACCATCATCGATGAGGTCTTCCTCGTACGCGGGCTCCGCAAGGAGCTAGGGGCACGGTTCGAGCCGGGCGACACCCGTGGCTGCCTCCCGTACGCCGTGCTCAGGACCACTCAGCTGCGCCGGTTCCGTATGCCCAAGCCCCAGGTCAAACGCGGCGAAAAGCTCCGAGAGCGTTACTGACGAACGCCCGTCACGCGGCACACTGGGATTCATGTCTCCCGCCGATCCTCAACGAGGCCACCCGTTGGCTGAGGGCCGCATACGACGTCAGTTTGTAGATTTGGCACTCGTCATACAGTGACGTCATGGAATTTCGTCACCTCGGAAACAGCGGACTCAAGATCTCCGAAATCGCCTATGGCAACTGGATTACGCACGGCTCCCAGGTCGAGGAGGATGCCGCCCACGCTTGTGTGAGGCAGGCGCTCGAGGAGGGCATCACCACATTCGACACCGCAGATGCCTACGCCAACACCAGAGCCGAAGCGGTCCTCGGCCGCGCCCTCAAGGGCCAGTCGCGCAGAGACCTCGAGATCTTCACGAAGGTGTATTGGCCGACCAACAACCGCGGCCACAACGACTCCGGGCTGTCGCGCAAACACATCATGGAGTCGATCGACGGTTCGCTCGAACGGCTGCAGACCGACTACGTCGACCTCTACCAGGCGCATCGCTATGACGCCGAGACGCCGCTCGAGGAGACGATGGAGGCATTCGCCGACGTCGTGAAGTCGGGCAAGGCGCTCTACATCGGAGTGTCGGAATGGACCGCCGGGCAGATCCGCGAAGGCCACCGGCTGGCCCGTGAGCTCCACATCCCGTTCGTGTCGAGCCAGCCGCAGTACTCGATGCTGTGGCGAGTCATCGAGAACGAAGTGGTGCCGACCTGCGAAGAGCTTGGCATCGGGCAGATCGTCTGGTCGCCGATCGCGCAGGGAGTTCTGAGCGGCAAGTACAAGCCCGGTCAGGCACCGCCGGAAGGCTCACGCGGCACCGACGAAAAGAGCGGAGCCGCATTCATCAAACGCTGGCTGAACGACGAGACGCTCGAACGCGTCGCCAAGCTGGAGCCGATCGCTGCTGACTCCGGATTGTCGATGTCACAACTCGCTGTCGCCTGGGCGTTGCAGAACTCCAATGTGTCGGCCGCGATCATCGGTGCTTCACGCCCCGAACAGGTGACCGAGAACGCCAAGGCCTCCGGGGTGAAGCTCGACGCCGACACCCTCGCCGCGATCGACGAGGCCCTGGGCGATCTGGTGGAGCGCGATGCGTCACTGACCCAGGAGCAGACGCAGAAGGTCCGCCCGAGCTAACTGGCGTGGAGGCTCATCGGGCCGTAGACCTCGTTGTCGCCGTCGAAGAGACGCACCTGGTCGACGCCGTCGTCGACGAGGTCGGCGAACGCTTCCCCGACCCAGGACTCGGCGTCGCTGCGGCTCTCGAACTCATCGGAGGTGCCGACGACCTTGGCGTCGGCGGTTTCGAGCGTCCAGGTCCAGGCCATGGTCATGCCTCTCTCGTCGAGGATTCGACGAACGGGGGTTTGGTGACGGTGAACGCTTCCTGACGCCCGCGGACGTCGACCGTCACGGTCGTTCCGTCCGCCACACCGGGTTCGAGCAACGCGAGGGCAATGCCCTGACGCAGTGTCGGTGAGAATGTGCCGGAGGTGACTTCGCCCAGCTCGGCGCCGGCTTCGTCGTTGACCCTCATACCGGGTCGCGGGATGCCTCGACCTTGTGCGGTCAGTCCTCGCAACGTGCGCACAGTCTTCTCGGCGCGCTGCTTCTCCAAGGCCTCCTTGCCCCAGAAGGCCGGCTTCTTCCAGCCGACGGCCCACCCCGCGCGGGCCATGACCGGGCTGATCTCCAGCGACAATTCGTGCCCATGCAACGGGTAGCCCATCTCGGTGCGCAGCGTGTCGCGGGCGCCCAGTCCGCACGCGCGGATTTCGTATGCGGCTCCGGCTTCCATCACGGCATCCCAGACCGCGACGGCGCCGTCGGCCGGTACGACGAGCTCGTAACCGCGTTCACCGGTGTAGCCGGTGCGGCATACGGTCAGCTGTTGACCGGCGACCTCGCCGTCGGCGAAGGACATGTAGTCGTGATCGGTCGGCAGCCCGAGTGCCTCGAGGACCTCGTCGCTCAATGGGCCTTGTACGGCCAGGATCGCGTAGTCGCGGTGCTGATTGGTGATCTCGATGCCATCAGGCGCCTTGGCCTGCAACCGTTCGACGACATCGGCCGTGTTGGCCGCATTGGGGATGAGGAAGACCTCGAACTCGGTTCGTAAGTAGGCGATCAGGTCGTCGACGGTGCCGCCGCTCTCGTCGCAGCACAACGTGTACTGGGCTTTGCCGTGCTCGATCTTGCCCAGGTCGTTGGTGAGGCATTCGTTGAGGAATGCGACCGCGCCGGTCCCGCGTACGAGCGCCTTGCCCAGGTGGCTCACGTCGAACAGGCCGACGGTCTCGCGCACCGCCTTGTGTTCGGACAGCACACCGCCACCGGCGTATTCGAGGGGCATGTCCCAACCCCCGAATTCGGCGAGCTTGGCGCCCAGTTCGACGTGACGATCGTGCAGGGGTGAATGCAACAAGTCCATGACGGCCAACCTATACCGGCGCCCCGTACGGCTGCGGTCGAGTCACAGGCCGTGGCTAGAGTGAGGTTCATGCCCGCTCTGACAGTCAGTTCTGCCAACCACTCCACCACTCGCGCCGATGCCCTCATCCTCGGCATCCGCAACGATGACGACGCCGGCGAGTTCGCCACTCAGCTCGCCCTCCTCAACTTCACCGGCGAAGACGGACAAGTCGCCGTGTTCCCCTCCGGCGGTGCCGCCAAGGCGCCGCTGATCGTGGCCGTCGGCCTCCCCGAGACACCGACCGGCGAAGACCTCCGGCGCGCCGCAGCCCGCGGAGTCAAGGCAGCGAAGGGATCGGCGACACTCGCCGTGGCGCTCCACCCTGCAGGAGTCGACGAAGTCGCCGCCATCGCCGAGGGCATCGACCTCGGCACCTACGCGTTCGACCGTTACAAGACCAAGAAGAAGGGCGCCAAGGAGCCCAAGACCGTCAAGAGCGCTGTGGTCCTCACCGCCTTCGCCCGCAAGACGACGACGGGCAAGGCCATTGACCGGGCGACCACCATCGCGGCGGCCGTCAACCAGACCCGTGACTGGGTCAACAGCCCTCCGGCCGACCTCCGCCCGCCGGAGTTCGCCCGCCAGATCAGCGAGTATGTGCCCGAGTCGGTCAAGGCAACCGTGTGGGACGAAAAGCGGCTCGCGAAGGAAAAGTGCGGCGGGATCCTCGGCGTCGGCCAGGGTTCGGATGCTCCTCCGCGACTCGTGAAGCTCACTTACACCCCCGAAGGCGCGACCAAGCACCTCGCCCTTGTGGGCAAGGGCATCACCTTCGATTCGGGCGGATTGTCGATCAAGCCAGGCGCCTCGATGCAGACCATGAAGCTCGACATGGCCGGCGCAGCGGCCATCGTGGCCGCGACCGTCGCGATCGCTCAGCTCGGCCTGCCGATCCAGGTGACGGCCTTTGCGTGTCTCGCCGAGAACATGCCCAGCGGGTCCGCAACACGCCCCGGCGATGTCCTGACGATGCGCGACGGCCAGACCGTCGAGGTCCACAACACCGACGCCGAGGGGCGGCTCGTCCTCGCCGACGGCCTCGCCCTTGCCGCCGAGGCCAAGCCCGACCTCATCGTCGACGTCGCCACCCTGACGGGCGCGTGCATGGTCGCCCTCGGTCTCCGCACGTCCGGCATCCTGACCAACGACGACGAGCTCGCCGAGCAGGTTTTCGCCGCCTCGCGCACCGCCGGCGAATCGATGTGGCCGCTCCCGATCACCGAGGAGATGAAGGCGCTCGTCAAGTCCTCGAGCCTCGCCGACATCCGCCAGCACAACCCGAAGCCCTATGGCGGCACCCTGTTCGCTGCGGCATTCCTGCGTGAATTCGTCGGCGACCTCCCCTGGGCGCACCTCGACATCGCCGGGCCGTCCTTCAACGAGGGCAGCGCGTATGACTACACACCGGTCGGCGGCACGGGGGCCGGAGTGCGAACCCTGGTGCAGCTGGCCACGGAACTGGCCGAGGGCTGACTCCTCGCGCTGGCGGTGAGCCGGCAACCTCATGAACGCGGTTGAGGTTGCGGACTCACCGCTGAGCCGAACGTGGGTCAGTTTTCGAAGAGGCCCAGGACGTGGGCGGACTCCTCGACCTTGTCCCACTGCGTGCGGTCGCCGCCGCGACGATCCGGATGGGCCACCGACCGCGCGCGCTTCCACAAGCGTTCGATGTCGTCCTTGCCCGGATTGTCGGGCAACGGTTCCGAACCCGCGATCGACTCGAGAGTCATGATCGCGGCGAGCTCTTTGGGCGACTGCGTGGTCTTCACCGGTCGCGCTGCCGTCTCGGTGCGCTTGTTCTGCGAGCTTCGGACGTTGTAGTCGCGCATTCGCTGCGGGTAACCCACGCGATTGGCGTCGTAACACGGGATTTCGAGTTTCTTGGCGAGCGCAGCGGCGGCTTCGGGTGAAGCCACGCGGCGCCGGGTCCACTCGCCGTCCGCGGCGACCAAAAGCATCGTGGTCTGGGTGACCGAGGTCTTGGGCTCGACAAACGCCTCGACGCCCTTGCGCGAGGCCGTGAACTCACGCAATTGCTGCATGTCGGCCTTGGTGGCGTCACGGTCTGACACGCGCGCGCCGCCGTCGGTGCGCACGTTTTTCTTGCGCCGGAACAACCCCATAGGACAAGTGTGCCTGACGGGTGTGAGCCACGACGCCAAACATCGAGACAGGGCCTTACCCCGGTAGCGCCCGCCTTGACGCGAGTGACAAGATGATCCGCGAAGGCATTTGACACGGGAGGCCCAAGTGGCGGACGGCGCCAGCAACAACTTTGACATCGTGATCCTCGGCGGCGGCAGCGGCGGTTATGCATGCGCCCTGCGAGCGGTTCAACTGGGTCTGACTGTGGCCCTCGTCGAAAAGGGAAAGCTGGGCGGCACGTGCCTCCACAACGGCTGTATTCCCACCAAAGCTCTCTTGCATTCGGCCGAAGTCGCCGATGCCGCGCGTGAAAGCGACGTCTTCGGCGTCAAGGCCACGTTCGAGGGCATCGACATGACCAAGGTCAACGCGTTCAAGGACGGCGTGATCGGCCGGCTCTACAAGGGCCTGCAGGGCATGATCAAGGCCGCCGGCATCACGGTCATCGAAGGCGAAGGCAAGCTCGTCGCCACGGATGCCGTTGAGGTCAACGGCGAGCGCTACACCGGCAAGAACATCGTCCTGGCCACCGGTTCCTATGCCCGCACCCTTCCCGGTCTCGAGATCGGCGGTCGCGTCATCACCAGCGACGAAGCCCTCGGCATGAGCGAGGTCCCCGCCAATGTCGTCATCATCGGCGGCAGTGTCATCGGCGTGGAGTTCGCGTCGGTATGGAAGTCCTTCGGCGCCGAGGTCACGATCGTCGAGGCTCTCCCGAACCTGGTGCCGCTCGAAGACCCGGCGCTGTCAAAGCAGCTCGAACGCGCCTTCCGCAAGCGCAAGATCAACTTCAAGACCGGCACCAAGTTCACCGGCGTCGAGCAGACCGACTCAGGCGTCAAGGTCTCGCTCGAATCGGGCGAAACCCTCGACACCGAGCTCGTCCTCGTCGCCGTCGGCCGAGGCCCCAACTCTTCGGGCCTCGGCTACGAAGAGCAGGGCATCAACGTCGACCGTGGCTGGGTCACGGCCAATGAGCGCCTCGCCACCAACGTCCCCGGCGTCTTCGCCGTCGGTGACCTCGTACCCGGACTCCAGCTCGCGCACCGTGGCTTCGCCCACGGCATCTTCGTCGCCGAAGAGATCGCCGGCCTCAACCCGATGCCGGTCATCGACTCGGGCATCCCACGCGTCACCTACTGCGAACCCGAGGTCGCCTCCGTCGGCCTCACCGAAGCCCAGGCACGCGAAAAGTATGGCGACGTCACGACCTACGAATACAACCTCGGCGGCAACGGCAAGAGCCAGATCCTGCAGACCGCGGGCCTGGTCAAGCTCGTCCGCGAGAAGGACGGCCCCATCGTCGGCGTGCACATGATCGGCTCCCGGTTCGGCGAGCAGGTCGGCGAGGCTTCCCTGATCGTCAACTGGGAAGCCTTCCCCGAGGATGTCGCCCAGTTCATCCACGCACACCCGACTCAAACCGAAGCCCTCGGTGAAGCCTCATTGGCCCTCGCCGGCAAACCACTCCACGCCCACGCCTGAGAAACCCAGAGGTCAACATGGCAACGTCTGTCACTCTTCCCGCCCTCGGTGAAAGCGTCACCGAAGGTACGGTCACCCGTTGGCTCAAGGCAGTAGGCGACACCGTCGCCGTCGATGAGCCGCTGCTCGAAGTCTCGACCGACAAGGTCGACACCGAGATCCCCTCTCCCGTAGCCGGCGTGCTGCTGGAGATCAAGGCCCAGGAAGACGAAACCATCGAAGTCGGCGCCGAGCTCGCCGTCATCGGCGACGAGGGTGAGAGCGCCGGTTCGGGCTCGGACGCTCCGGCCGAAGAAGCACCGACCGATGAGGCACCAACCGATGAGGCACCAACCGCTGAGGCGGAGCCTGCAGCCGACCCGGTGGCGCAGCCCGAAGCCGAACCGACCGCGGCCACGGAAGCTCCGACAGAGGACGCCGCCGCAGAAGGAACTCCCCCGGCCGAAGCTCCCCAAGCCGAAACCGCACCTTCAAGCGGTGGCGGCACCTCCGTGACCCTGCCCGCTCTCGGCGAGAGTGTCACCGAAGGCACCGTGACCCGTTGGCTCAAGGCCGTCGGCGACGACGTCGCCGTCGATGAGCCCTTGCTCGAGGTCTCCACCGACAAGGTCGACACCGAGATCCCGTCCCCCGTCGCCGGCAAGCTCCTCGAGATCAAGGTCGCCGAGGACGAAACCGTCGAGGTTGGCGCCGAACTCGCCGTCATAGGTGCCGAAGGCGCCACACCGGCAGCCGAGTCCGCCCCGGCACCCGCACCCGAAGCGGCCCCCGAGCCTGCTCCAACTCCGGAACCCGAAGCGGCCCCCGCTCCGGCTCCCGAAGCAACTCCAGCACCCGCGCCCGCCCCGACTCCTGCGCCCGCGCAAGCACCAGCTCCAGCTCCAGCCCCCGCACCGGCGCCTGCACAGGCCGGAACGCCTGCCTCGTCGGGCGATTCCTACGTGACGCCGATCGTGCGCAAGCTCGCCAAGCAGCACGGCGTGGACCTGGCTGCTCTCACCGGCACAGGCGTCGGTGGCCGCATCCGCAAGCAGGATGTTCTGGACGCAGCGCCCAAGGAAGCCGAGGCCGCTGCCCCGGCGCCTGCGGCAGCAGCGTCCGCCCCCGGCCCATCGACCGAGATCTCTCCGTTGCGCGGCAAGACCGAGAAGCTCTCGCGTCTGCGCAAGACCATCGCCACACGAATGCACGAGTCGCTGCAGATTTCGGCTCAGCTGACGACGGTCCTCGAAGTCGATGTCACCGAGATCGCCCGACTGCGCTCGAAGCACAAGGACGCGTTCTTCGAACGTGAAGGCGTCAAGCTCTCGTTCCTGCCGTTCTTCGCCAAAGCCGCTGTCGAAGCGCTCAAGACCTACCCACAGGTCAACTGCTCACTCGACATCGAGGCCGGCACCGTCACCTACCCCGCGGGCGAACACCTCGCGGTCGCCGTTGATACCGAGAAGGGCCTCATCGTCCCGGTCATCAAGGACGCCGGCGACTTGTCGATCGCGGGTCTTTCCCGCAAGATCGCCGACGTCGCCGAACGGACCCGCACCAACAAGATCTCCCCGGACGAACTGTCCGGCGGCACGTTCACGATCACCAACACGGGCAGCCGCGGCGCCTTGTTCGACACACCGATCATCAACCAGCCGCAGGTCGCGATCCTCGGCACCGGTGCCGTCGTCAAACGCCCGGTCGTCATAACCGATCCGAACATCGGCGAGAGCATCGCCGTCCGCCACATGGTCTACCTGGCGCTCACCTACGATCACCGGATCGTCGATGGCGCCGACGCGGCCCGTTTCCTCACCAGCATCAAGGAACGCCTCGAAGGCGCCTCCTTCGAGGCAGAGCTGGGCAACTGAGCCCTATGCGCGTTGTGATCAGCGGTGCCTCCGGATTCCTCGGGGGACCGCTGATCGCGCATTTGCGGGACCAGGGTCATCAAGTCACCCGACTGGTCCGGTCCGGCTCCCCCGGCGATGACGCCTCCCTGTGGGACCCCTCCTCCGGTCGGGTCGACCAGGTCCTCATCGACCGGGCCGACGCGGTCATCAACCTGTCCGGGGCAGCGATCGCCCACTGGCCGTGGACGGCGTCATACCGCAAGAAGGTCCACCAATCGCGGATGTCGTGCACGCTGACCCTGGCCGAAGCGATTGCCGCCGCCCCCACGCCGCCGATCTTCCTTTCGGGTTCGGCCGTGGGGCTCTATGGAAGCGACCGCGGCTCCGAGAAGCTGACCGAGGCGAGTCCGCGGGGCAGCGGATTCCTGTCCGATGTCGTTCGCGACTGGGAAGAAGCGACCGCGCCGGCCACGGACGCAGGCGCTCGCGTATGCATCCTTCGGACGTCACCGGTCATGCACAAGGACGGCAGCACGCTGAAGACGATGTTACCGATCTTCAGGCTTGGGCTCGGCGCCAAGCTCGCTTCGGGAGATCAGTATTTCCCGGTCATCTCCCGTCACGACTGGATCCGTGCCGTCACGTTTTTGCTCGACAACGAGTCGGCTTCGGGACCGTTCAACCTTGCCAATCCGAACCCTGCGACCAACGCCGAATTCACCAGGCAGCTCGGCAAAGCACTCGAACGTCCAACGGTCCTGGCGGTCCCGGGGTTCGCGATGAAGATCGCCCTCGGCTCGCTGGCCAACGACGTGACGGGCTCCTTGCGGGTCATCCCCGAGCGGCTCGAGGCGGAGGGATTCGGCTTTTCCGAGCCCGACCTCGCGTCCACTATCGCGGCCGCACTGCGCTGATCCGCCAACCCTCCTCGGTCAGCGACAGCTCGATCGTCCGTCGTGTCGGTTGATCATGCGGCAGTTCCCGCGCAGTGCCGTCAGACAGCCGGATCCTGGCTTGCGTCAGCTGGTCGGTGACCCGCATCGTGACGTGGCCCGGCGTCGCGGAGATGACGTCGGCCTCCACCAGCGTCATACGCATCCGTTCGATGTCGACGCCGCGGCGCACGTATGACGCCAGCAGCTCCTTGTCCTGTGCCAGGAGCGGCGAACCGGCCGGATAGACGGTCTCCAGCACATCGACCCTGCCCTGCTCGAACGCCAGCGACCTGACCCGATCAAAGCCGTCGAGCACGGCCGGCCAGCGCTCCTGTGCCGGCCCGCCCAGGGCATTCGACAGTGCCACCATCGCCAGAATCGCCACCCAGTCCATGGGCATACTGTGCCCGCTCCAGACGGGAATTGGCTGTGTCTTGTCCACAGGCAGCACGGGTTAGGCTGGAGTTGTGAGCACTCCGCAAACCCAGCACATGTCGCAAACCCAGAACTCTCCGCAGACGCAGACCTTGCAGTTCCAGGAAGACTGGTACGACAACCGCGCACTCGATTACGTCGAAGCCTGGGACCTGCAGCGTGAGGTCCATGCGCAGCGGGTTGCCGACGAGATCGGCGACATCGCGCTGTTCCTCGAGCACCCGCCGGTCTACACCGCGGGCAAGCGCACCGAACCGCACGAGCGGCCGTTCGACGTTCCCCCGCGAGCGGGAGGTGCCCCCGCCCCGGTCGTGGACGTCGACCGCGGCGGCAAGATCACGTTCCACGGCCCCGGACAGCTCGTCGGTTATCCGATCGCCAAGCTCCCCTCGCACGTGTTGGTCGTCGACTACGTCCGACGTGTCGAAGAGGCCCTGATCCGTGGCATAGCCGACCTCGACATACAGAGCGGGAGGGTGCCCGGGCGTTCGGGCGTATGGCTCCCCCGCGACGGCGCACGACCCGAACGCAAGCTCGCCGCGATCGGTATCCGGGTCGCACGCGGAGTCACCATGCACGGCTTCTCGCTCAACGCCAATGTCGACCTTTCGTGGTTCGACACGTTCGTGCCGTGCGGCATTTCCGATGCCGGGGTCAGCTCACTCAGCGTCGAGCTCGGCCGCGACGTGACCGTCCGGGAGGCCGCATCACAGGTCAAGCCCCACCTCTGCGAGTTGCTCGCATGGGACACCTACACGCCCTCGGTCGATCTCGTCCACGACGACTCTGATTACCCCTCGGTTGCGGTGCTTTGACCTTTGAATCGCCCGCGTACAGTGATCCTGTGACTATCGCTCCCGAAGGCCGAAAGATGCTTCGACTGGAGGTTCGCAACGCCGAAACTCCGATCGAGAAAAAACCCGAATGGATCAAGACCCGAGCCAAGATGGGTCCGGAATACACCGAGCTCATGAACCTGGTGAAGGGCGAAGGACTCCATACGGTGTGCCAGGAGGCCGGGTGCCCCAACATCTTCGAATGCTGGGAAGACCGCGAAGCCACATTCCTCATCGGCGGTGAGCAGTGCACTCGCCGTTGCGACTTCTGCCAGATCGACACCGGCAAGCCCGACCCGATCGACCGCGACGAGCCTCGCCGTGTGGCCGAGTCGGTGCAGAAGATGAAGCTCAAGTACTCCACCATCACCGGCGTCGCGCGTGATGACCAGCCCGATGGCGGTGCCTGGCTGTACGCCGAGACGGTTCGCCAGATCCACGAGCTCAACCCCGGCACCGGCGTCGAAAACCTCATCCCCGACTTCAACGGCATCCCCGAGCTCCTCGAGCAGGTCTTCGACTCCCGCCCCGAGGTCCTGGCCCACAATGTCGAGACGGTCCCGCGCATCTTCAAGCGCATCCGCCCGGCATTCACCTACGAACGTTCACTGGGCGTCATCACCCAGGCCCGTGACTACGGACTGGTCACCAAGTCCAACCTGATCCTCGGCATGGGCGAGACCCGCGAGGAGGTCTCCCAGGCATTGCGAGACCTGCGCGAAGCCGGCTGCGACCTGATCACCATCACGCAGTACCTCCGCCCGTCCAAGCGCCACCACCCGGTCGAGCGCTGGGTCAAGCCCGAAGAGTTCGTCGAGCTCAAGGACGAAGCAGACGAAATCGGTTTCGTCGGCGTCATGTCCGGACCGCTTGTCCGCTCCTCCTACCGCGCCGGTCGCCTCTACCAGCAGGCCGTCGCAGCCCGCGAAGCCACTCAATTGGCAAACGCCGGCACACAGTAGGATTGCCCTTATGTCGACACCAGCTTCCGAACCCGCGAAGGGCCGCATACGCCAGATCCGGCAGGCCTACAAGATCACCAAGAAGTCGGACAAGAACATTGGTCTGATCCTTCTGCTGTGGTTCCTCGTGGTGGGCGGAATCTTCGCCGCGGCCGGTTACTTCTTCTTCGGCCAGAACACCCTCGGCATCATCCTTTCGGTCGTCTTCGGCATCCTGACCGGTATCCTCGCGGACCTCATCGTGTTCGGTCGACGTGCCGAGCGGGCCGCATACGCGCAGGTCGAAGGCCAAGTCGGCGCAGCCGCCGGTGCCCTGCAGATGCTCAAGCGCGGTTGGGACCTCAAGCCCGCCGTCGCGTTCACCAAGAACCAGGACGTCGTGCACCGCCTGCTCGGGCGCCCCGGCATCATCCTCATCGGTGAGGGCAACCCCAACCGGGTACGCAACCTGCTCTCGACCGAGGTCAAGAAGCACGCCCGCATCGCCGGTGAAGTGCCGATCACGAGCATCGTCGTGGGCGACGGCGCGGATGAGGTCAAGCTGACCAAGCTCGTCAAACACGTGCGCAAGCTGCCCAAGAAGATCAAGCCGGGCCAGATGACCGCCACTATCTCCAAGCTCCGCGCCCTCGACGCGATGCGCCCGGCGGCACCCATGCCGCGCGGCCCCATGCCGACGAGCATGAAGGGCCAGCGCAAGGCGATGCGCGGCTAACCAGTCACGCCAGCGCGGAGCACGAGCACGCCCGCGCTCAACAGGCCCAAGGTCAGCATGACCGCGCCGGCCCAGAGAAGCGCGACCAGTCGACCCGGTTTCGCAGGATCCTTGCCGAGCACGGACAGGAAGAAGCCGGCCGGCATCAGGATCGCGGCGAACGGCACACCTCCCACCGCGATCCATCCCACGACCCCTGACGTGTCGACCTGGCTCAGGGGAATCTGGATCACCATGCCGAGGATGAGCAGCACCCCCGCGTGGGCATGTCCTGCCCGGAAGAAGTTGGTCTGAAGCTTGTTCGCCGGCTGGCCGCCGGTCACGACCCTCGCCATGAAGACGCCACCGGACTCCACCGTGACGAGCGCCAGAAGCAGGATTCCGATGGTGGTCATCGACGAATCGGTTAACATGATCGCTCCTTGGATAGTATAGATATCCAATATTAGATACTGTGACTATCCAATAACAAGAGGGTGCCATGAAGATTTCCGAGCTCGCTGCTGCCACCGGCGTTCCGCTGGCGACGATCAAGCTCTACCAACGCGAGGGACTGCTGATGCCAGGCGATCCGATCACGCGCACACGATCGGACTACGGCCAGGTCCACGTCGACCGCGTCGACCTGATCCGGACGCTCGCAGCACTCCCCGGCTACAACTATCAACTCTTGCGAGAACTCGTCGGCCTCATCGACGACTCCGGTCGACCGGTGGGCGAACGCGTCGCGGCGGCGATGCGACTGCTCCCATCGGGCAGCGCCGGCGGCGGCAATCCCGCCCTGGCCCGCGCGGCGACGGAGAGTCTGGGCATCCCGCTCGACGAGGACACGGCCGTCGCGCCCCAGCTCGGCACGGCCCTTGCCGCGGCCGAAGCCGTGGGCCTGCCCTGCTCGGATGAACGGTTGGAGTTCTATTGGGGCCACATGCGCGCGATCGCCGAGTTCGAGCTCTCAGGACTGGCCGAGACCAGAGATCCGAACGCCGCCGTCCAGTACGCCATCGTGGGCACCGCGGTGTATGAACACCTGATCCTGGCGTTGAGGCGGCTGGCGCATCAACACCTCTTCCCGCAGCAGGAACTCAGGACCTGACGACCATCGTTCCGGCGGCAACGTCCTGGAGGCCACGCTGCTGATCAGTGTTGATGAGCGCCGGGAAGACCAGGCATACCAACGCGGTGCGCAGCGCTGCGCGAGGAAATCCGACCGGCGAGCCGTCTTCGCGGATGATCTTGATCCCCAGGGCACGCTTGCCGATCGAATAGCCCAACAGCCCGGTCATCAGCGTCACTTCGACGAAGAAAACGCCCAGCGGCCAGAATGGGCTCGCATCCGATGAGCCGGCGATCGACGTGGCCGTTATCGCTGCCGAGCTGAGCAGTGCGATAAACCAGTCGATGAACAAAGCGCCGATGCGTCGGGGCCAACCTGCGATAGTCACGCGGAGAGCCTACCGACCGCCCCGAGGCTTTTGTAACATGCAGGAAACAATCCGGTGACTGAGGAGAAACTGCCCCCCTCTAGGGTCATAGAGACGGTGCAGCGCAGCACTGGAACCTGCCGTATCCACGATCATGGCCGCCAGAGCGGCCAAGGAGGCCACATGTTCGGCAACGCCGACGAGCTTTTTAAGTACATCAAGGACGAGGGCATCGAGTTCATCGATGTCCGTTTCACTGACCTTCCGGGCATCCAGCAACACTTCAGCATCCCGGTGTCGTCCTTCGGACCCGAAGTCTTCGACGACGGCCTCATGTTCGACGGTTCATCCGTCCGCGGCTTCCAGGCCATCCACGAATCTGACATGGCACTGTTCCCGGATCCGACTACTGCCTACCTCGACACTTTCCGCAAGCACAAGACGCTTGCCCTTGAGTTCTTCATCCACGACCCGCTGACCGGCGAGGCCTACTCGCGCGATCCGCGCAACATCGCCCGCAAGGCGCAGGCCTACCTCGCCAGCACCGGCATCGGCGACACGGCGTACTTCGCCCCCGAGGCCGAGTTCTACATCTTCGACAACGTGCGTTTCGAAACCAGCGCGAACTCGAGCTTCTATCACATCGACTCGACCGCAGGCGCCTGGAACACGGGCTCCGAGCACGAAGACAACCGTGGTTACAAGGTCCGTTACAAGGGCGGCTATTTCCCCGTCTCCCCCACCGACCACTTTGCCGATCTTCGCGGCGACATGGTCCAGAATCTCGAGGGTGCCGGACTGCTCGTCGAGCGTGCGCACCACGAGGTCGGCACGGCGGGCCAGGCCGAGATCAACTACAAGTACGACACATTGCTCAAGGCCGCAGACGATGTCATGAAGTTCAAATACATCATCCGCAACACCGCATGGGATGCCGGCAAGACGGCCACCTTCATGCCGAAGCCGATCTTCGGAGACAACGGTTCGGGTATGCACGTCCACCAGTCGATCTCCAAGGACGGCGTTCCGCTGTTCTATGACGAGGCCGGCTACGGCGGACTGTCGGACATGGCGCGCTACTACATCGGCGGCATCCTGAAGCACGCTCCATCGTTGCTCGCATTCACCAACCCGACGGTGAACTCCTACCACCGCCTGGTGCCGGGCTACGAGGCTCCGATTGCCCTCGTCTACAGCTCGCGCAACCGCTCGGCTTGTGTGCGAATCCCGATCACGGGCTCGAACCCCAAGGCCAAGCGCATCGAGTTCCGTTGCCCCGACCCGTCGGCCAACCCGTACCTCGCCTTCTCGGCGCTGTTGCTGGCCGGCATCGACGGCATCAAGAACAAGATCGAGCCGCCTGCTCCGGTAGACAAAAACATCTACGAGCTCCCGCCGGACGAGTACGACGCCATTGCCTCGGTGCCGACCTCGCTCAACGCGGTGCTCGACTCGCTCGAAGCCGATCACGAGTTCCTGACTCAGGGAGACGTGTTCACGCCTGACCTCATCGACACGTGGATCGACTTCAAGCGCACCCAGGAAATCGCACCTGTGCAACTGCGTCCGCACCCGCACGAGTTCGAGCTCTACTACGACATCTAGGTCGACGACGAGCAGTCGACGACAAAGCAAGGAGGAAGCCCCGGCCATCTGGTTGGGGCTTCTTCGCGTGCGAAATGCCGTCAGGAGGCCTGGAGCTCGTGGGCCTTTCGGATGAGTGCCTTCGGGTCGTCGGCGTAGAAACGAATGTCGGTGACCGGCTCGCTGGCGCCGTTTGGCAACGGGACAGGCCGCGGTTCGCGCAAAGCGAGGTCGACGTTGGTCTGCTTCAGGACGCTCAACGACATGACGGCTCCGGATTCAGTGGTCTCGATCTGCACCGTCTTCGACCGGTCCAGGTCGTGGCGCCGGGTCTGGATCCCGGCGATGTCCTCCCACCGGATCAGGATGGAGATGTTGGAGCTGTGACGGAGCCTAAGGCCGGCGTCACTGACCAGATGCGGGTGGACCTTGACGCTCGCCAGCAGTCCCAGCATCCATACGTGCTCTGCGGCCAGCTCGACGCCGACGGAATCACTCCGACCGGTCCTGCCATCGGCTACTACGAACACCTCGACGAGGGCGTGCGAGTCCACGCCGCGCTGCCGGTCTCGGCTGATCCGATCGAGGGCCACCGCGGCGACAACTACACGATCCGCGAGCTGCCGGCCGTCGAAGCGGCGACGCTGATCCACCACGGTTCGATGAACAAAGCCGATGTCGTCCACCAGGACCTGGCCCGCTGGATCGAGGACAACGGCTACCGACTGACCGGCCCCGAACGCGAAGTCACGCTTGCCTTCACCGAGGATGAAGACGGTTGGGTCACCGAGCTCCAGTACCCGGTGGCAAGACTCTGACCACGTCGACGACTTCCTGGAGCGCCGTCGACCAGTCCGGGCCGTTCCAGAAGTCGCTGTGGCCGTACAACCTGGTCACCGGCCCGGTCTGGAGCTCGCGGTCATAGGGTGTCGGATCGATCACCCGCCAGTCCGCACCACTGATCCTGCGACGGGTCGTCACGTCGTAGGAGTCCGGCCGACGGCCTGCGCCGTGATCCGGGAAGTGCTGGGACATCGGGTTCTGGCCGTCCGGGGTGTGGTCCCACGACAGCACCGGTCCGGCCAACGGGTCGGTGGCGCGGTAGAGGTTGATCCACGCACCGTTGAGCGACGCATACAGATCGGTGATCGTCTCCAGGTTCACGAAGGCAGGGAATGCTCGGGGGAAGATCAGCCTCAGCTGGGAACCAAAGGTCACCAGCGCGACCCGGTCGCGTTCTTCCTGGGTGAGAAGCAGCAGGGCGGCAAGGGAGATCAGACTCCCCTGGCTGTGACCGCAGACGACGACCGGCCGTTGGACGCTGGTCTCACCGCAGGTTGCCAGGTGCCACCGGATCCGGTCACGCAGATCCACCACGGTGCGCTGCGAGTATGGACGCGGCACAAAGGGATGGACGGCGTGTGGCCAGAACGAGATAACGTCCCAGATGACGTTGACGCTACGCCGAGCGGATTTCGTCTTGACTGCGCCGCGGCTCAAGGTGACCATTCCGGCCGCCAGGCCCAGAAGTGTCCAGGCGCCGAAGATGGTGAGGAAGTCGCCGTTGCCGGTGCGCCGCGGCTGGCTCAACAGGTCGAAAAACCCGGGGGCACTTCTGCAGAGTGTGGGGGCTTCCCCGCCACCGCATGGACCGACTTCCCAGGCGTGCACGAGTGACAACACGACGCCGAAAGCGGCGAAGAGCCAGAACAATTTCGGCAGTTGCGTCTTCAGTCGCGCGATCCACATCGCTCGGCCTATCGGCGAGATCCAGCTCGAAGGCAGCTCGGATGTCGCTGCCTCGGGTTGCCCGCTCATGGCCAAAGCGGCTTCCTGGTAGTGCTTTCGCCGAACCAGGAATTGTCCGATGGCCACTATCGCAACCGCCATCAGCATCAGCGCCGTCAGTCCCCACGCATACGCGACGCGGTCGAGGATCGGCGTCGCGCCGACTCGCGTCCGCAATGTGGCTCCGGTTGCGTCGACGACCTCGGCGACGTCGAGGTTGAGGGACGACGATATGGCGGTCGCGACGCCGGCAGACAGTCCGACACCGACGGATGCGGAGACGGATGTGACGAGGAAAGCGGTCATCCCCCATGCGTAGCGGGCGAAGAACCGCTCCGGAGCATCCGGATCCCGTTGTATGGATCGGGTCGTCCACGCCAACGCGATGCAGGCGAGGAACAGGATGAAGATGGCTATGACTCCGACCAACAGCAATGCGTTGGAGATCCCGTCGAATGCGTCGATTCGACCGACCCCTTTGTCCGGCCTGGTCGAGTCCTTCATGGCTATCGCCGCCGCCGCGACGAGGAGTACGGCGCCTCCAACCAGTATGTGCGAGGACTGCCCGACCAGGTGGTGCCATTTGTCGCGGAACCGGTCGAAGCTCGATGGCATGTCGACGCTGACCGAACCCTCCGGGTCTCCGAGGTACGTCACCACGATCGCCGTGGCCAACAGCAGGATGAGGGCGAGGACACCGATCAGCGGCCTGTTCGTCCAGGCTTCGCCATCCCGGGCGAGCATCGCCATCAGCGCAACCAGGGACAGGCCCGCCACAAGATGGAGGCGGCGAAGCGTCGAGGCATCGGCGTCGCCGCGATAGAACTCCTCGAGTGCCAACGGCGTCTTCGTCACCGAATCCGTTGCGACCGATTGCCGCCGGCCGGTGACACCGAATCCGCGGCCCAACAGGAACAGGACGACCATCGCAAGTGCGCTGAGAACCACAGCGGCCGACAGAACCGTCGAGGGTTCGAAGCTCTTCAACAATCGGGTCTTGGCCGCCCACCGCCAGCCGATCAGGTCCATCAGGACGAAGCCCGAGGTGAACGTCAGCAGACAGGTCAACAACAAGGCGAGCAATCGCAACAGCGCGCCGCATACGCCGTGGAGGATCTTCGACTTGCGGTCGACGAACCCCGGAAGCATGAATTGCGCGGCGTTGATGAGGCCGAAGGGCACCAGGATCAGCCAAAGCCCTGCGCGCCACGAACCGGAGGTGAACTGGCCCCAGTGGTAGCCCTCGACAATGTGGCCGTCGTCGGCATACAGAGGCCGTTCGTCACTTCCGACCGGTCGGAAGAACCTCGAGAAGGCATCGCCGGCGACCTGCTTGACGTGGGGTCGTGCGAGCAGCGCTTCGGGCGGCGTTCCACTGACACCGTGGACCCGCAACTCCACCCATTGACCTGCGTCGTCACCCATCGACCGACTCAATCTCCCAAGGGACACTTACCTACCTGTTGCCATGGTGGCCCCGAAAGCACCCCCTGTCGACGACGACACTCCGCGCGGACGGCTCGGAGGCGCTCATCCACATTGACCGCGGAATGTCGTAGCGTCATTCTCTTAATTGGGCGGACATAAGGGAGCGATGTGAAAAACCTGGCGATGCGATGGCTCGAGGGCTGGTCGGCGGCGACCGGCCATCCGTGGACCGACGAGTCAGGACTGGTCCGCATCGAGGCCCTCATGGCATCACGCCGCTTTGAGTATCTGCTCATCGAGCCCAATGACGAGGAGTTCGGCAACATCACCGCGCTCATCGGCGGCGACAGTCGCGACGTCTTCACTGTCTTCACAAACAAGCCGGCGCACTACCTGGTGCCGCACTCCGGTCTGGTGGTCGATCGGGACGACGAGGCCCTGATGACGTTGTCCCTCAGCCTTGCCGAAGCCCTCGTGCCCGAAGGATTCGAGCTGCACTGGGAAGACCAGGGCGACAGGGTGAGCCTGCAGATCGTTCACCGCGATGAGCTCGCCGCCGGCGGCACCCTGGCACTGGTCGGTCACGACGCGATCTTCGACCGGATCGAGACCATGCCCCGCTATCAGCGTCGCGGACTCGGTCGATTCGTCATGAGCGCTCTCACCAACTGGGCGATCGACCACGGTGCCGACCTCGGCATACTCGCCGCCTCGGCCGATGGGCAGGCGCTGTATGCCACTCTCGGCTGGCATACGGAGTGCGCGATGCTGATGTTCCGCGGCACCATCGACGCGGTCGTCGGCCCGGTGGACGCGAGCACTCCGGTGGACGCGAGCCTCGGCTAGAGCGCCGCCGTACGACGGCAGACCTCGTCCCACGGCGTCGGCTCGATGCCGAAACGCTCGCGTGCGGCCTGGCTGTCCAGGACGTATGGACGGGTGAACTGGTAGCTCATGGCACGGATTTCACGCACCAGCGGGACGAAACGCGCTCCCGCGTCGAGAACGATGCCGGGGACGGCCGTCACCTTGACAGGCGGCTTGCCGACTGCGGCCAACACGTCGTTGATTGCTTCCTTCTGAGTCCTTGGCCGATTGCTCGGTGCGTGCCAGATGCGGCCATGGCCACTCTCGTCCTCAGCCGCCGCGATGAGCGTGCGCGCAGTGTCGAGGACATCGGTCCAGGTATGCGGTTGGTTGGCATCGCCGATGACCCGGACGTGCTTGCCCTTCATGGCACTGGGAATGAGTCTGCTGACGTGGCCGTTCTTGCCGACGCCCAGACCGACATAGTCGGCGCCACGGACTTCGACAGCGCGGATCCGGCCCTCGTCATGCGCGGCCTTGGCGTCCGCCCACAGCTTGGCGCGCAGCATGCCCTTGGTGTCGGTGGCTGCGTCGGGCATCCCCTCGACCATCGGATCGGTGACCGGTCCATACGGATAGAGATTGCCGGTGATGGCCAGCACGGCGCCGGAGCGCTCGGCAGCCTCCAGGAAAGAGGCGGCCAGCGGCGGCCATACGGAGGTCCACGACGTGTAGTCGCCGGGATTGGCGCAGTTGTAGAGCACAGACGCGCCTTCGGCAGCCGCGCTCAGCCGGCCGGGATTCGAAGCGTCTACCGTCGCGTGCTTGACATCGGCGATTCCGGTGGACGTCCCCGACCTCGTGACAACGGTGACATCGGAGCCGCGTGCGGCAAGCAGCTGGGCGACGTGGCGGCCGACCGGTCCGGCCCCGACCACGATGTGGCGATCGTTCATGTTGTTCCCTTCATCAAGACGAGAGCACCGCTCTCGTTTTCAACAATGGCACCACGTCGACCGAAATACAAGAGCGCCGCTCTCGTTTGTTGCATCTGCTCTTGTTTTGCGTCAAAGTGAGGGCCATGGACGGCAAAGCCACGACGGCACGCGAACGCGCCCGCACCGAGATCACGGCCGAGATCCTGGCCGCGGCACGCTCACGTCTCACTCAGCAAGGCCCCGGCGAGCTCTCGCTGCGCGCTGTCGCGCGGGACGTCGGCATGGTCTCCTCGGCCGTCTACCGCTACTTCGCGAGCCGCGACGAACTGCTCACGGCTTTGCTGATCGCGGCCTACAACGACCTCGGTGCGGCCGCCGAGGATGCGGATGCCGCGGTGAAGGACCGCACCGCATACCTGAAGCGCTGGACCGCCGCGTGCACGGCGATCCGCGGATGGGCACTCTCCCACCCTGGCGACTACGCCTTGCTCTACGGCTCCCCCGTGCCCGGGTATGCCGCGCCGCAGGACACGATCCCGGCCGCGACGCGAGTGACGCTTGTGCTCGTGCGGATCGTCACCGAGGCCCACGAGAATGGCGCGAAGATCCGGCCGGCACCCGCCAACGCTCCCGCCGATGTCGACTCGCTCATGCAAGGCGCCCTGGACTACCTCAAGACCCAGGCGATACCGGCGGCCGAGCCGGCGGCAGAAGTCGCGTTGCGGACGATCAGCGCATGGAGCGCGATCTTCGGGACGATCTCGTTCGAGCTGTTCGGCCACCTGGTGGGATCGGTCAGCGACTACGACACCTACTTCGATCAGGTGGTCATCAGGCTCGCCGACGAGCTGGGGCTGGCCTGAACAGCTTGCAACGTGAGCATTGCCTCACCTCGACATGCGGCCAAGTCGCCCCGGGAGCGGCTAAATTGGGCAATACCCTAGGAAACCAGTCGAGGACACCCATGCCGCGCATCACCCGTACGACCTTTGTCGCCGCCCCGGCCAGCTCGGTATGGGAGTTGGTCGGAGACTTCGCACAGTGGCACCCGCGACTCCGTACGGCTCCCGACGGACCCGAGGCCTCCCCTGAACTCGTGGTGACCGTCGTCGAGCGCAACCAAGAGACGATGACGCTTTCGTACTCCATGCCCGAGCCGCCGTATCCGATCACGGACCACAAGGCGACGATCCTCGTCGAGCCCTCGGATACCAAGACATCACATGTCACCTGGTCCGCCGACTTCGACGCCGACCCCGCAATCCTTCAGGAGCTCGAGGACCAGGTCGGAAATGACATCTTCGAGCAGGCTCTCGACCGCCTCGCGAC
The DNA here is from genome assembly GCA_030856025.1 of Actinomycetota bacterium. Classification (GTDB taxonomy): domain Bacteria; phylum Actinomycetota; class Actinomycetes; order Propionibacteriales; family Nocardioidaceae; genus JACMOZ01. The sequence continues at coordinate 41,467 of JALYQD010000016.1, read as the reverse complement.
GACCGCGCAGGACACCTACGGCGCCGAACAGGTCGCAAAAGGCAGCTAGCCGGCAGACGACATTGAGACCACAATCGGTCAGACGTCGGAGTTCCAGTCCCGGAACCCCACGACGATGAGTCGCATCTGGCGGCGGGCACCCTCCTTGATCTGCTGTTCCAGATCGGGTCGGTTGTCGGGCATCTCGATGACCTCTTCGGCGTTCGACACCATGTTGCGGACGAACAGGCGGGACACCATCTGGACGTCTTCGCTGCTCCAGTTCTCGATGTTGGGCAGGCGCGCCAGCACCACGGCGAGCTCGCTGACGAACAGATCGAGCTCGTGGCGAATGGCCTGACGCACGACTCCCTGGCCGCCGAAGCGCTCGCGGGCGATGAAACCGAAGTGCGCCTTGTGCTCCTTGACGACCCCGACGAGGACGTCGGCCGAGGCGTCGATGATGTTGGTGAAGACCTGAGGATCGCGCTGGGCATCACGGATCATCTTGCGCAGCGTCCCGAAGGAGTGTTCGACGAGCGTGAGGCCGAGCTCCTCCATACCGGCGAAATGCCGGTAGAACGCGGTCGGGACGATCCCGGCCTCGCGGGCGACGTGGCGCAGGCTGATCTGGGCGAATCCCTGTTCCTGGCTCAGCTTGAGCGCAGCGGCGAGGATCGCCTCGCGCGTGCGCTCCTTCTGCGCTTGACGCGTAGGCGTCGGCTCGGGCTCGGGAATCACTGTCACAGCGTAGTCATCTTCCTCTCGGTGCACGCACGTTCACCTTTCGGTGCACGAATGTTCACGTAAGTGTTACGCGTCACGGGCGGTGAGGCTTGCGTCTGCAACACAGTCCTGACATTATTCAGTGTACAGACGTTCACTCCGATGAACCTAGACGAAAGGGGGACACACCATGGGACTCCTCCGCAAGGCTCTCGCATCGAAGGCCATAGCATCCATGGCCACCCCTCACACGGTCGACCATTACCTCGACCAGGTCCACCCCATGCTTGCCGTCAATGAAGTGCGGGGCCGTGTCGTGGAAGTCATCCACGAGACCGGCGCCGCAAGCACTGTCGTCATCCGCCCCAACCGCACCTGGACCGGTTTCAAGCCCGGCCAGCACGTGCAGTTCGGCGTCGAGGTCGAGGGCAAACGGCGCGTGCGCTGCTTCTCGGTCTCCAGCTCCACCGAACGCCGCGACGGACTCTTCAGCGTCTCGGTCAAGGCCCACCCCGACGGCTACGTGTCGCAATTCCTGCACACGGGCCTCAAGCCCAAGACACTGGTGTTCCTCTCACAGGCCGAAGGCGAATTCGTCCTTCCCGACGAGGTCCCCGACAACCTGCTCCTCATGAGCGGTGGCAGCGGCATCACCCCGGTGATGTCGATGGTGCGCTCGCTCGTCGACACAGGTCATCAGGGCAAGGTCACCTTCCTGCACTACGCGCGCTCGCGAAGCGACGAGATGTTCAGCCAGGAGCTCGACGCGATCGAGTCCTCGGCTCCGTTCGTCAACGTCGTCCGCGTTTACACACGTGAGCCCGAGCCCGGAGCAGCCTTCGAAGGCCGCTTCGACATCGAGCACCTCAAGCTCCTCGGCATCGACCTCGCCTCGACCCTCACCTATGTATGTGGGCCGGCCGGGCTCATCGCCACGGTCAAGGACACGTATGCCGAAGTCGGCGCCCAGGACCAGCTCCGGATGGAGTTCTTCAAGGTCCCCAGCGTCAACCTCGATGCTGCCGACGCGACCGGCACCCTGTCGTTCGACAACAGCACCCTCGAAGTCCCCAACGACGGCCGCACGATCCTCGAACAGGCAGAGGCCGCCGGCCTCAAACCTGCATTCGGCTGTCGGATGGGCGTATGCAACACCTGCGCCATCAAGAAGAAGCACGGCGCCGTACGCCATGTCATCAGTGGCGAAGTCCAGGCCAACACCGACGAGACCATCAAGATCTGTGTCAACACTCCCGTAGGCGACGCCTGCGTCGCCCTCTAGACCACAAGGAGCCCACATGAGCACCCCCTACAAGCGCATCCGCGAACGCGAACTGATCCCTGCCGGCACCGCCAGCGACCACAACCAGGCGCCTAAGCAACTGGTCGGCGAAGACAGCACCAAGCGGTCCACCATCGGTCTCGAGATGATGACGTACGAACAGCTCGAGGAGTTCGGCGCCGAGCTCGACTCGATCCGCCAGCGGGTCCTCGACGACCTCGGCCAAAAGGATGCCGACTACATCCGCAAGGTCATCAAGGCCCAGCGCGGTTTCGAAGTCGCCGGCCGCGCCCTCATGTACCTGCCGTTCATCCCGCCGGCATGGTTCGCCGGCACCGCTGCGCTGTCGATCTCCAAGGTCCTCGAGAACATGGAGATCGGCCACAACGTCATGCACGGCCAGTACGACTGGATGAACGATCCGCAGATCAGCGGCCAGACGTACGAATGGGACAACGTAGCTCCGGCGAAGGACTGGAAGCACACCCACAACCATGTGCATCACACGTACACGAACATCCACGGCAAGGACAAGGACATCGGCTACGGACTCGTCCGTATCGATGAGGACCAGCCCTACAAGTGGAAGTACCTCGCCAACCCGCTCTACGCCCTCGGCCTGATGGTCATCTTCGAGTTCGGCATCATGTCCCACGGTCTCCAGTGGGATGAGCGCATCAAGGGCAGGCTGAGCAAGGAAGAGTTCGGCGAGCATGTGAAGCGCGCCTGGCGCAAGTCCGGCCGTCAGCTGCTCAAGGACTACGTCGCGTTTCCGGCGCTTGCACTCCCCCTCGTGCCGTTCTTCGGCCCGGCGCCCGTGCTCGGCGTCCTCGGCGGCAACCTGATCGCCAACGTCGTACGCAACGTCTGGTCGTTCAACATCATCTGGTGCGGGCATTTCCCGGCCGAGGCAGAGACCTTCCATCAAGCCGATGCCGAAAACGAGTCACGCGGCCAGTGGTACCTCCGCCAGATCCTCGGCTCGGCCAACATCTCGGGCAGCAAGCTCTTCCACATCATGAGCGGCAACCTGAGCCACCAGATCGAGCACCACGTGTTCCCCGACATCCCGGCCCGCCGCTACCCCGAGGTCGCCGTCGAGGTCCGCGCATTGTGCGAGAAGTACGACCTGAAGTACAACAGCGGCCGTATGTCGAAGCAGCTGTTCAGCGTCGCCAAGCAGCTCGTGCAATTCGCGAAGCCGCCGAAGGACAAGAGCATGTGGGCCTACAAGTACCAGCGCAAGTGGGCCAAGCAGGCTGCTGCCCGCGAGGCCACGCATAATGGTGACAAGAAGTCTGAAAGCACCAAGGTCGCTGCGTAGGAAGGTCTGAACCGATGGCACTGAGTCGGCGCGAAATCGTCAAGGACGTCGTCCAGCAATCGGCTGAAGCCGCGATCAGCACCGGCGCTCATATCGCCGCCATCCTGTTCGACGGCGCGCGCAAGATCACGACAGAGATCGGCGGCCTCGGCACCGAGATCTTCGAGATTCGCGAAGCCAGCAAACGCGCAGGTGAGGATGCAGAAGAGGCCAATCCAGACAGCCCTCTGTAGCGAACTACTCACATGAGTACTCGCCATCCGCGTGAACGTGTAGCCGTCGTCGGCTCCGGAGTATCCGGGCTGACGGCGGCTTACGTTTTGCGCAAGTCCCATGACGTCACGGTCTTCGAGGCCGAGAACCGTTTGGGCGGCCACGCGCATACGCACACCATCGACGATCCGGACGCCACGCACAACGTCGACAGCGGCTTCATCGTCCACAACGACCGCACGTATCCCTGGTTGCGCAAGCTGTTCGGCGAGCTCGACGTCGCGGTCCATCCGACCGAGATGAGCATGAGCATCCATTGCGATGAATGCGGGCTCGAGTACGCCGGCGGCCGGGGCGCCAAAGGCATCTTCGCCCAACGCCGCAGGATCTTCGATCCGTGCTATCTACGGATGCTGCTGTCGATCAAGCGCTTCCAGCGCCTGGCCGACGCACTCCTGGAGAGCACTCCTTCAGAGGAGGGGGAAGGGCCGAGGACATACGGCGATTTCCTCAGCGAGAACGGCTTTTCGGACTACTTCGTGTCGCACTATGCGATCCCGGTCGTCTCCTGCGTCTGGTCGTCGGGGCACGAAACGGCCCTGGAATACCCGGCGCGCTATCTCTTCGAGTTCCTGAAGCACCACGGCTTCCTGCAGATCAAGGGTTCGCCGCAGTGGTTCACCGTGTCCGACGGTTCACGCTCGTACATCGACAAGGTCGCCGCCGCGATCGGCGACGTACGCGTCTCCTCGCCCATCATCTCGATCACGCGCAAGCCCGACGGCGTCGAAATCGTCGACCTGGCCGACACTTTGCACAATTTCGACAGGGTCGTCATCGCCACCCACGCCGATGAAGCCCTTGCGCTCCTCACCGATGCGAGCGATGCGGAGCTGAACATCCTCGGCGCATTCGGGTATTCGGAGAACGAAACGGTGTTGCACCGCGATGCCGCTGTTCTGCCAAAGGCAGACCAGGCGCGGTCGGCGTGGAACTATCGGATGTATACCTGCAACGAGCGCAGCGAGCGGACGGCGGTGACGTACTGGATGAACCGACTGCAAGGCATCGAGAGCCGCGAACCGTTCCTGGTCACCCTCAACGCTTCCGAGCGCATCGACCCGAAGAAAGTCGTCGCCCGGATGGAATACACCCACCCGATCTATACGCCCTCCTCGGTCGACGCCCAGTCCCGACTCCCTTCGCTCAACACCGATCAGACCGTCTTTGCCGGGGCCTATCACGGCTGGGGGTTCCACGAAGACGGTTGCCGCTCCGGCGTCGAGGCGGCCCTGGCCCTGGGTGTGTCATGGGAATGACCGCGCTCGACCTTCCGCCGCTTCCTGCGCTCGTCGAGGGCATTGTCGCCCACACGCGCCGGACTCCCCTGCGCCATCGCTTCGCCAACCACGTCTACCAGTGGCTCGTCGACCTCGACGACCTCCCCGCCCTGCGGTGGCCCTTGCGCAGCTTCTCCCGGTTCCATGCGGCCGACCACATCGGTGATCCCCATCGGAGCATCCGCGCCAACATCGAACGCTTTTGCGCAGCCCAGGGCACCGACATCGACGGCCAACGGATCCTGATGCTCGCCAACGCACGGGTCTTCGGTCACACCTTCGATCCGCTCAGCGTGTTCTGGGTGATCGGCTCCGACGGGACGCTGACGTGCCTGGTGGCCGAGGTGCACAACACCTACGGCGAACGCCACGCCTATTTCCTGAAACCCGATGACGACGGCCGCGCGCAGACCGACAAGGCGTTCTACGTGTCGCCGTTCTTCACCGTCGAAGGCCGCTATGACCTGCAGTTCAAGCTCGGAGCCGAGCTCGTGTCGACGTCGATCATCCTGCGTCAGGGCGGCGCCGCGGTCTTCAGCGCGACGTTCCGCGGCGACCCGAAACCGGCCACCGCGCCGCGCCTCGCAAAATTGTTGTTGAAAGTTCCACTCCTGACCCATCGAGTCAGCCTGCAGATCCGAATACACGGTGTATGGCTCTGGTTGCGAAGACTCCCCGTCGTCCCGCGACCACCACATCAACCGCAGGAGGGCATCAAATGAGTGACATCGCGACCGCCAGTTGGCCGGCAATCGCCCGCACGCCGAGGACCCCGGTGAAGGCTCGCATTGCCAAGGCGATCGTGCGCCCGGCCGTCGACCGTCTTCCGGTCCGGCTGAACTTTCCCAATGGCGCGATGTGGGGATCGGGCTCGTCGGCCGATCCCGAGATGCATCTCGTGCGCCCTGCGGCTTTCTTCTCGCGGCTCGGCAGCGACACCAAGATCGGCTTCGGCGAGGCCTACATGGCCGGCGACTGGACCGCTGCCCCCGGCACCGACCTCGCCGAGCTGCTCACGCCCTTCGCCTCACGCATGGCCAACCTGGTGCCGCAACGCCTTCAGCGCCTGCGCCGGCTGGTGGACGACAAGATGCCTCACCACGAGCGCAACTCCATCCGCGGCTCGCGCACGAACATCGAGCGCCACTACGACTTGTCCAACGACTTGTTCGCCCAGTTCCTCGACCCCACGATGTCCTACTCGGCGGCCTGGTTTGCCGAAGGCGATGACGACCTCGAAGCCGCCCAGGTCCGCAAGATCGACGCGATCCTCGACTATGCCGAGGTCAGCGAAGGCACCAGGGTGCTCGAGATCGGCAGCGGCTGGGGCGCCCTCGCGATCCGCGCGGCCAAGCGCGGCGCGAAGGTCACGACCATCACGATTTCGCAGGAGCAGGCCGCGTTGGCCAGGGACCGGTTCGACGAGGAGGACGTCGAGGTCGACCTCCAGCTCGTCGACTACCGGGAGGTCCGCGGCGAGTTCGACGCAATCCTCAGCGTCGAGATGATCGAAGCCGTCGGCGAGGAATACTGGCCGACCTATTTCGCCACCATCGATCGTCTGCTCGCCCCCGGCGGCAAGGTCTCGATCCAGGCCATCACGATGGCCCATCACCGTTATCTCGCCACGCGACATTCATACGGCTGGATCCAGAAGTACATCTTCCCCGGCGGACTCATACCGTCTCTCGAAGCCATAGACACCTCGCTCGCCGGTCACACGACGCTCGAAGTGACGGCACAACGCGAGCTCGGCACGCACTACGCCAAGACCCTCCGCCAATGGCGCGACAACTTCAACGCCCATTGGTCAGAGATCAATGCGCAGGGATTCGACGAGACGTTCCGCCGTATGTGGGAGTTCTACCTCGCCTATTGCGAGGCCGGCTTCACGACGGGTTATCTCAACGTCTACCAGTTGCAGATGGCCCGCCCCAACGAGACGGGCGCCTGATCATGGCAAGCATCTCCCGATTGCCCATGCCACTCCAGGAAGTCTACGAATGGCAGTATGCGGGTGCGTGCCGCGACGTTGACCCCGAGACGTTCTTCTCGCCCGACGCCGAACGCGGACCGCGCCGGTCCGCCCGTGAACAAGCCGCAAAGGCTCTGTGCGCAGTGTGCCCGGTCATCGAGGAGTGCCTGCGCCATGCGCTCGCCGTCAAGGAGCCCTACGGCGTATGGGGCGGGCTCAACCCGACCGAGCGCGAAGCCCTGAACGCCCAGCGCCTCGCCTGCTGATCCAAGTTGGAGAATCCGCCACAAACGGCCTGTTCCGCAGGTAATCTCACGGCATGCGGCCCATCGCTGTCCCACGATCACGTGCCTGGCTAGGTGGCCTGGTCGTCCTCGGTGTCCTGATGACAGGTTGCAGTTCCGGGCAGAAGGCGGAGGAAGCGACTCCGCACACGCTCACCCCGTTTCCGCAGCCGTCCCAGTCCCCGACGCCGGAACCGACCGAACCGACGACGAGTGACGTGCCAAAGGTCGAGGCCAAGGCCGCCGACGACACCGTCACCAAGGTGCTCGTGTTCATCGAGGAGAACCACTCCCTGGAGCAGATGAAGTCCGGGATGCCCTACGCCTTCAGTCTTGCCCAGCAGTTCGGCTACGCCACCAATTTCGTGGCGGCCCGACACCCTTCGCTGCCGAACTACATCGCCATAGCGGGCGGTTCGACCTATGGCATCGACAGCAACGATGCACCGTCGTCCAACCGACCCGTTCGTGGCGCTTCTGTGTTCGGTCAGGCGATCAAAGCCGGCAAGACAGCCAAGATCTACGCCGACGGAATGCCCAACAACTGCCGCACGAGCAATGGTGGAGACCGCTACGCCGTTCGCCACAACCCGTGGGTCTACTTCTCGGCAGAGCGGGCATTGTGCGAACAGTTCGATGTGCCCGCCTCCCAGCTCGCAGGCGACATAGCCGCGGGCAATCTCCCGAATGTCGGCATGGTGATCCCGAACAACTGCAACAACGCCCACGACTGCTCGCTCGGCAACGCCGACGCGTGGTTCAGGCAGTGGATGCCCGGGATCTTCGACGGGCCCGACTGGAAATCGGGTCACCTGGCGATCATCCTGACAGCCGACGAGGACAACAAGAAATCGGGCAATGTCGTGCTGACCGCCGTCATCCACCCGAGCCAGAAGGGCAAGGTCGTCACGACCCGCCTGACCCACTATTCGCTCTCGCGCCTGCTCAGCGAAGTCACCGGGAGCCCTCCGTTGATCAACGGCAACACCGCGCCATCGATGTCGGAGGCGTTCGGCCTGCCGATGCCCTGAATCAGTTCGCCGGGCCCCAGAAGATTCGCTCGACGGCTTTGCGGGCCTGGCGTGTGGTGCGCAAGTAGTCATCGACCATCCGCTCGGTCTCGTCGACGCCATAGCCCATGAGGTAGGCGACGCCGGCACGTTCGCTCGTCTGCTCGACCATGGATTCGGCGGCCTTGCCCCGATGGAGCATGACGGCATTGCGGATGCGGCTCACGAGTCGCCAGGCCGCCTCGAGGACGGTGCTGTCTTCCTCGCTCAGCAGCCCGGCCTCGCGGGCCGCGTGCAGCGCGTCAAGGGTTTTTGTCGTGCGCAGTCCGGGCACGTGGTACGAGTGCTCCATCTGCAGCAGCTGCACCGTCCATTCGACGTCGGCAAGCCCGCCACGGCCGAGCTTGAGGTGCGTGGCGGGGTTGGCCCCACGCGGAAGACGCTCGGAATCGACCCGTGCCTTGATCCGACGGATTTCGCGCACGTCGTCGTCGCAGATGCCCTCTTTCGGCCACCGCAGCGGGTCGATGAGTGCGGTGAACTTCTGGCAGAGCTCCATGTCGCCGACGACGGGATCGGCGCGCAGCAGCGCCTGCGTCTCCCATACGGCCGACCAACGGTCGTAGTAGGCCTTGTAGGAGTTGAACGACCGTACGAGCGGCCCGGAACGGCCCTCCGGCCGCAGGTTCGCGTCGACCTCGAGCGCCGGGTCGTCTCCGGGAGCGGCCAGCATCCGGCGAAGCTCGACGGCCACCGCCATCGCCGCGTCGCCGGCTGCCTTGTCCTCGGCTGCCGGCAGCGGATCGTGGACGAACATGACATCCGCGTCGGACCCGAATCCCACCTCGTGGCCGCCGAGCCTGCCCATCAGCACGATCGCCATACGGGTGGGCAACGGCCCGCGCTCGGCCTCGACAGCGGCGGTGGCTGCTATCAGCGCTGCCGACAGCGTGCCGGTCGCGATATCGGTGAGCGCCTCACCCACTTCATCGATGTCGAGTCGTCCGAGGACATCGGCGATGCCGATCCTCGATAGCTCTCGGCGCCGTATGCGGCGAACAGTGCGGATCGCGTCGAGCGGATTGCGATGACGCTGCGCCGCCGTCTCCATCTCGGTCAGCAGCCGGTCTCGCGTACGGGGAACGAGTTCGGCACTGTCGCCGAGCATCGCCACCGACTCGGGTGCCCGCAGGATCAGGTCGGTCACGTACTTGCTGGACGACAGGATGTGCGCCAACTGTTCGGCGCCTTCGCCCTCGTCGCGAAGCTTGCGGAGATACCAGTGGGTCTCCCCCAGGCCTTCGGAGATCTTGCGGAACGCGAGGAGTCCCGCATCAGGGTCGGGCGACTCGGCGAACCACGACAGCATCGCCGGCAGGAGCGAGCGCTGGATCGATGCCCGTCGGGACACACCGGAGGTCAGTGCCTTGAGGTGCGTGAGCGCTCCCTGCGGATCGACGTAGCCAAGCGCGCGGAGGCGCTGCTCGGCGGCCTCGGTCGTCAGGCGCAGGCCCTCGGTGGGCAACGAGGCGACCGCTTCGAGCAGCGGGCGATAGAAGAGTTTTTCGTGGAGGCGGCGGACCTCACGTCGGTGCGCCTGCCATTCGCGGACGAGGTGTTCGGCAGGCTTGTGGCGAAAGCCCATGCTCCGGCCGATGCGGCGCAGGTCTTCCTCGTCATCGGGGACGAAATGGGTGCGCCTGAGCTTGAACAGCTGGATTCGGTGCTCGAGCGTGCGCAGGAACTCGTACGCCTCCTCCATGGCCGCGCCATCACGTCGACCGACGTAGCCGCCCTTGATCAGCGCGCGCAGGCCGGCAACCGTCGTCGGGCTCCGCAGCGTCTCGTCGACGCGACCGTGCACGAGCTGAAGCAGTTGCACGGCGAATTCCACGTCACGCAATCCACCCGGACCCAGCTTGAGCTGCCGGTCGATGTGGGAAGACGGGATGTTGTCGACGACCCGCCGCCGCATGGCGCGCACATCGGTCACGAAGTTGTCACGCGTGCTCGCCGCCCAGATCATCGGCGAAACAGCATCGAGGTAGTCCTGGCCGAGTCGTTCGTCGCCGGCGGCATACCGCGCCTTCAGCAGCGCCTGGAACTCCCAGGTCGTCGCCCAGCGCTCGTAGTAGTTGACGTGACTCGACAACGTGCGGACCAGCGGGCCTGACTTGCCCTCGGGACGGAGCTCGGCATCGACCTCCCAGATCACCCCTTCGCCCGTATGGTCGCTGCAGATCCGCATGGTCGTCGCGGCCAGTCTGATCGCCGCCTTGAGAGCGGCCTGATCGTCGGCGCCCTCGGCCGGCTCGTAGACGAAGATGACGTCGACGTCGCTGATGTAGTTGAGCTCGCGTCCGCCGGTCTTGCCCATCGCGATGATCGCCAGCCGGCACAACCCCTCGTCGGGTTCATCGCGTCGGGCGATGTCGAGGGCGGCGCCGAGCGTCGCCACAGCGAGGTCGGCGATCTCGGCCGACGAATCCTCGAACGAGGTCAGCGCGGTGAGGTCGCGGGTCGCAATGTGCAGGAGCTTGCGGTGGTAGCTGATGCGCAGCTCGTCAGGGTTTGTGGCCGACGCCATCTGCCTGCGAAACCCCGCCAGATCCAGAGGCGTCCTGGAGAGTTCATTCGCGCCGAGGTCGGTGACGAACTCCGGGTGGCGGGCGAGGAAATCGCCGAGGGCCAGGCTGGTGCCGAGGACGATCAGCAGCCGCTGTCGCAGTTCGGTGTCGCCGGCGAGGAGCTTGAGCAGCTTGGCCGATCCATACGACTCCGCGATATCGGCGAGTGAGCCGAGGGCAGTGTCGGGACTGGCGACGCCGGCGATCTGGTCGACCAGTTCCTCCGGCACGTCGCCGAGAATGTCGAGGTGCACCACGGCGGCATCGACCGATTGAAAGCCCTTGCGCGCAAGGGTTCGGGGAATCTCTCGTGCGTCAGGAGCCACGTGTGCAGGCTACTCGGTGCGCAGAGCACTCGGTCCGCAGAGGATCGGAGCTCAGAGGATCGGCATGAGCCGATCGATCTCGAACTGAGTCACCTGCGTGCGGTAGTCGCTCCACTCGGCGCGCTTGTTGCGGAGGAAGAAGTCGAAGACGTGCTCACCGAGCGTCTCGGCGACGAGATCACTCGTCTCCATGGTGCGGATCGCCTCGTCGAGGTTGCGCGGCAACGGCGCGATGCCGAGGGCCTTGCGCTCGTTCTCGCTCAACGACCAGACATCGTCCTCGGCTTCGGGCGGGAGCTCGTACTTTTCCTCGATGCCCTTGAGGCCGGCCGCGAGGACCAGCGCGAAGGCCAGGTAGGGGTTGCACGCCGAGTCGATGGCACGGTTTTCGACGCGCGCCGACTGACCCTTGTGCGGCTTGTACATCGGCACTCGGATCAGCGCCGAACGGTTGTTGTGGCCCCAGCACACGTAGTTGGGGGCTTCACCGCCACCGGCCAGGCGCTTGTAGGAGTTGACCCACTGGTTGGTGACGGCAGTGATCTCGGGCGTGTGGTGCAGGACGCCGGCGATGAATGCGCGGCCGGTCTGCGACAACTGGTATCCCGCCCCGGCCTCATAGAAGGCGTTTTCGTCGCCCTCGAAGAGCGAGACGTGGGTATGCATTCCCGAACCGGGGTGCTCGGTGAAGGGCTTGGGCATGAACGAGGCCCATTTGTCCTGACTCAGCGCGACTTCGCGGACGACCGTACGGAACGTCATGATGTTGTCCGCCGTTGAGAGCGCGTCGGCGTAGCGAAGGTCGATCTCCTGCTGGCCCGGGCCGCCCTCGTGGTGGCTGAACTCGACCGAGATGCCCATGTTCTCGAGCATCGTGATGACTTCGCGGCGGAAGTCCTGTCCGCCGCCCTGAGCCGTGTGGTCGAAGTAGCCACTGTCGTCGACCGGGACCGGGCGCCCGCCCTTGTCGGGCTTGCCCTTGAACAGGAAGAACTCGATCTCGGGGTGGGTGTAGAACGTGAAGCCGGCGTCGGCACCCTTTTGCAGGGCGCGCTTGAGGACGTGGCGGGGATCGGCGTACGACGGGCTGCCGTCGGGCATCAGGATGTCACAGAACATACGGGCCGTCGCGGGCGTTTCGCCGCGCCAAGGGAGGATCTGGAATGTCGACGGATCGGGCTTGGCCAGCATGTCGGCCTCGTGCACGCGGGCAAAGCCCTCGATGGCCGAACCGTCGAAACCGATACCCTCGCTGAAGGCGCCTTCGAGCTCGGCCGGGGCGATTGCGACCGACTTCAGCGAACCGAGCACATCGGTGAACCACAGGCGGACGAACCGGACGTCGCGTTCTTCGAGTGCGCGCAGCACAAAGTCTTCTTGCTTACCCATGTGCCCAGTGTGCCCAATGGGTGTTTCCGGCATGTTTCCGGGCTGTCCAACCGGTCAGTGGGAGTGAGACTTGCGGTTGCCGCTGGCCTTCTTGTGCGATCCGCCACCGACCTTGGCGATGTGCGATCTGCTGATCATGGCACCGACGATGGCCGCCACGGGGAACATCACGATGCTGTAGACCGCGGCCGGGATCGCCATGGTGACGCTGTCCAGGACACTGATCGCGATGGTGATCGCCAGCGTGCTGTTGTGCACACCGATCTCCATGGCCGAAGCGATCGCCTGGCCCGTCTCTACCCCCAGCGCGCGCGGTATGTAGAAGCCGGCAGCGAGGCTGATCATGCAGAACACGACCGAGATGAGACCGACGCGGGAAATGTAGTCGAAGAAGTTGCTGCGCTCGACCACGATGGCGCCGAGCACCACGGAGGCCAGGACGACAGCGGACAGGATGCGCACCGGCCGGTCCATACGGTGGGCGAAGTACGGCGCCGAGGCGCGCACCAGCATGCCGACCGCGACCGGTACCAGCACGATCGCGAAGACCTCGGCAACGCGGATGAGGGGAAGGACCACGTCCTTGCCGCCGATGGACGGGTTGAAGTGGTCGATGGCGAACCGGACGATGAGCGGGAACGTGATCAGTGCGATGACCGAGTTGATCACCGTCACCGTGATGTTGAGCGCGACATCGCCGTAGAACAGGTGGCTGAAGAGGTTGGCGGTCGTGCCGCCCGGCGTCGCGGCGAGGAGCATCATGCCGACGGCCAGCAGCGGGGACAGGTGGAGGAACACGATCAGGCCGAAGCACACCGCAGGCAGCAGGACGAGCTGGCAGAACAGCGTGATCAGGATGGCTTTGGGTTTCCGGCTCACCTTGACGAAGTCGGCGACGGACAGCGACAAACCAAGTCCGAACATGACGATGGCAAGCGCAATCGGCAAGAAGACGTTGGTGACAACGGTGTCCATAGTCCCCCTGTGACCCCTCGATCGGCATTGCGTTCGCCACAGTTTGCCCTAAAAGGGGTCCAATGGCACATAGCCTGAATCCAGCGATGGACATCGTTTGAGCGGCTGGTCCTAATTTCGGCTCGAATCGACGGTTGGGCAGGCCGGGCTATCGGACCTCGTTGTCCGTGTTGTCCACTGCTGTTCTTCGCTTCGCCCCGATTGGCTGGATGGTCAGGCAGGTGCCGGTATCGGTGGTCCGCAGACGCTGGCATTGTGTAGTTCGTTCCAAGCTGTTTCCCAGTGCCAACCTTCGGGCAAATGCAGGACGATCCGTCGGGCTGAGGCTGCGATCCGGGCCGGGATCGTGATGAGTTTGCGGTCCCTTCGGTTCATGGGGTGGCCCCATTTGTCGCCTCCGGTGTTGTTGGCAGGTGATCGGCTCCGCGCATCCGCACGGCCACGATGATTCCGGAGCCGGCTGTGAGGGCAGCGACGACAGCGACGGCCGTGCGGATGCCGAAGGCGTCCGCGAGCATTCCGGAGAGCAGCGCTCCGATGGCGAAGCCGCTGTCGCGCCACAGGCGGTAAACGCCGACCGAGCGTGCGCGCCACACTGGGTGGGCGACGTCGCCAATAGCGGCCAGGAGTGTGGGGTAAACCATCGCTGTTCCTGCACCGAGCATGATGCCGGCGGCGAGCCAGATCCCGAAGCTGGCCCCGTAGGCGACCAGGGCCAGGGCCACGGATTGGACGAGCATGCCGCCGACAATGAACACCTTGCGGCCGTACCTGTCGGACAGGGCGCCGGTGACCAGCTGGCCGGCGCCCCAGACGGCCGGGTAGACGGCCGCCAGGATGCCAATTTTTTCGATGGTCAGCCCGGCGGTGGCAAAGAGGATGGGGAACAGGCCCCAGGCAAGGCCGTCGTTGAGGTTGTTGACCATGCCGGCCTGACTGACCGAGGAGAGTGACTTGTCCCGGAAGCTGGTCAGGGTGAAGACCTCCCGGTTGCTCAGTTCCGCGTGGGCTTTGGCGTCGGCCGAAACGTGGCCTGAGGCCTCGAGCCTGGCGTGGTGGTGGGTTTCTTTCACGCCCAGCACGGACAGTCCCAGCCCGAGGGCGATGTAGGCGGCTCCCAGCAGGAAGGGTCCCGGGCGGAGTCCGTACTGCGCGGCGATGTAGCCGGTGGCCAGGGCGGTGCCGGCGACACCGAGGTAGCCGGCGGCTTCGTTCAGGCCCATGGCCAGACCGCGCCGGTCCGGTCCGACCAGGTCCATTTTCATGATGATTGTGGTGGACCACGTCAGGCCTTGGCTGATACCCAGGACGATGTTGGCTGCGACGATCCACCCCCAGGAAGGGCCGAATATCAGCATGAGCGGAACGGGAAGAGCGATGAGCCAACCGGCGATCAGCACGGGTTTGCGGCCGTACCTGTCCGAGAGGGTGCCGGCAAAGTAATTCGTGGCCGCCTTGGCCAGGCCGAAAGCGAGGATGTACGTCAGTGCGCTGGTGTACAGATCCAGGTGGAAGACTTCCTGCGCCAGCAGCGGCAGCACGGTCCGTTCCTGGCCCAGCGTCCCGCCGACCAGGGCGTTGACCGCGACCAGCAGGATGAACTGGGCCAGGTTCTGCCGCAAACCCAAGACGGTCACGCCGCGGGAGTTCGGGCTCCCTTCGGAGGGAGTGTTCCCGGTGCTCACCTGACTCTCTCCAGGGCCTTTCCGGTCGCCTGTTCCCAGTCGTGGGGGCCGCCATCGAGGACGGAAATGTCGGTGAGGCCGGCCTTCTCGAGGATGCTGGCCGCGGTCATGGCTCGTTCGCCGTGTCCGCACATGACGACGATGGGGCCGGCCGGAACCTCGGCAAGATGCCGGGCGAGGCTGCCCAGTTCAATGTTGCGCGCCCCGGGGACGTGCCCGGCCGCGGACTCGCCGAACTGGCGGATATCGAGGATCGTTGCCCCGGCCTCGGGGCCGTCAACCAGGCTTTCGGCCTGTATCAGGGGCGCCGCAGCGGAACCTGTGCCTACATTCCAGGATTCGAAACCTCCGTCGAGTTCTCCGGCAAGGGAGTCGAAGCCGACCTGGGCGGCCGCCCAGACAATGTCGTCGGGGTTTTGGTCCTGACTGCGCACGATGATCACGGGCCTGTCGGGGTCGGCCAGCCAGCCCAGCCAGGTGGCGAACACCGGGCGCAGCGCAATGGACAGGGAACCGGAAATGTGGCCTGCCGCGAACTCCGTCGGGGTGCGTACGTCCACGACCTGCGCGCCGGCCTCGCGCAACTGTTCGAAGCTCTCGACCGCGAGGGCGGGCAGGGCCGGAGTGGCGCCGAGCACGGCGGGCCCGCACCGGTTGACCTCGCCCAGGCGCAGGAAATAATCCGGGAAGGTGCCCAGCGAACTGAGCAGTGCCTCGACGAACGCGTCCTCACCGACGACCTGCAACAGCGGATTGGTCGCCCGCTCCCTGCCGATTGTTGTCATCCTATCGCCGCCCGCAGCGGCGGAGCAGAACGACCCGGCGCCGTGGGTGGGCCAGACGGGTGTTTCGTCGGGCAGTTCCATCAGCCGCTGCAACGAGTGGTACTGGGACCGCGCCAGCGGCACCGTCATGTCCGGGCTGACCAGGTCTGTCCGCCCGGCCGTGCCGACCATCAGGGACCCGCCGGTGAAGACCCCGACGAGCCGCGGGCCGTCGAGCAGTAGATAGGACAGGTGCTCGGGCGAATGCCCGGGTGTGGCCAGCGCCTGCAGCGTGAATGCGCCCAGATCGAATGTGTCCCCGTCGGCCAGGACGGTGTGGGCGAAGTCGCGCGGACCCATGTCGGGTGCGAGCACGACGGCGCCTTCGGTGTCGGCCAGTTCTCGCACGCCGGAAATGAAGTCTGCGTGCATGTGGGTTTCTACCGCGTAGGCGATGCTCAGACCCAGCCGGCGGGCTTCGGTACGCACCTGGCGCAGGTCCCGCTCGGGGTCCATGACCAAGGCCTTGCCTGCTCCCAGGTCTAGCAGGTAGGTCGAGTTTCCCAGTCCCTCGTCAACGACCGGGACCAGAAATGTCGCCATCATCGGTTACTCCTTCGGGGTGTTCAAGAGAGATTGACGGTACCGAACGAGCGGGGCTGCAGACCCGCTACCAGCACCGTGGACCGGTGTGGCGCGTCGTTGGGCTCGAACGCTGACCGCGTCAGACCGTTCAGGCGTGCTTGGCGTACGCCGCGATGCCGGTGTCGAGCAGGACGCATGGTTCGTCGCCCACGGTCCACGCGTCGTGTCCCGGCTCGATGACCAGAACGTCGCCGGGACCGACGGTCATCTCGCGCCCGTCGTCCAGAAGCACAGTCATGTGCCCCGAGAGGCAGATCCCGGTGTGCCGGGTCTGGCAAGAGTCGGTTCCGGCGATCGGCTTGACGTCGTTGGACCAACGCCAGCCTGGCTCGAAGACGCCGCGCCCGAGCGTGAAGTCATCCAGTGTGATGACGTCCATGTGCCCGTGGGCCTTGAACGGACGCGCCTCGTGAGGGGTGTCGATGTTGTGCTTGTCTGATGTGGACATGATTTCTCCTTCAATTGACTTTCATTTGACCCCGATGCCGCCGTGTCAGGCTCCGGTCTATGTAGGTGCACCGTGGGTGTTTATGAGGTGGCGAACAGCCCGAAGGCGGCGAGGACCGCAGATGGCGTCAGTAGCTGAAGGTGGTCGCGGCCTCGTCGCCGATCCAGTCCCACATGGGGACGGTGCCCCCCATCTCAGCATTGGACACGAGGTTGCCCTTTTCGATCTTGCGCGCGTCGAAGCAAATCGGGCACACCAGAAAGCTGCCGCCAGCCTTCTCGTACCGGTCCATGAGATCGGTAAGCGGCGGGCAACCCTCGCACGCAACGGCGTGAGCAAACCCTGGGATCGCGAGCCGGACCGCCTCCTTGGTGAGGAACATCAACGTAGGACGTCCCTTCTCGGCCGCTCCCACCGCGACGAGAAACGCAACCGTCACCCGCTCAGAATCCTCAAGACCTGTCGTCAGGCTGATAACTGCCTTGTTGCTCATCTCGGTCCTCCTGTGTCGCACCGACGTACTCTGTATCCGAGAACTATTCAATGTGTCTCTTGAATAAGACTCCTACGATGAGGGTATTGTCAAGAGAAATCTCGAATACGATGAGCGGTGGAGGTGACGACATGGCGGATCACGCGGCGAAGGCGGCGCTGTACGACGCACTGGCGGAGTCTGCCAAGGCGCTCGCGAACGGCAGACGCGCCGAGTTGGTCGACGTTCTCGTACAGGGCGAACGATCGGTCGAGGAACTCGCAGACGAGATTAGCCAGACCGTGGCCAACACGTCTCAGCACCTGCAACGGCTCTTGCGATCCGGCCTGGTCGAGTCGCGCCGCGACGGGACGCGCATCTACTACTCGCTTTCCAGCCCAGTCGTGCTCACGCTGTGGCGGACTATGCGGCAGGTGGCCGAAGAACACGTCGCGGGACTACAGCAGCTCGCAAACGACTACCTGGGTGACCGGAGCAAGCTCCGCACCATCACCCGCGACGCTCTCCGAGCACGGCTCCGCGACGGCGACGTGGTCGTGCTCGACGTTCGACCAGAACCCGAGTATGCCGCCGGCCACATCCGCGGCGCGATCACCATCCCGATCAGCGACCTGAGGTCGCGTCTCGGCGAGATCCCGGACGGTGCTGAGGTCGTGGCCTACTGTCGCGGTCCATACTGCGTGTACGCCGACGACGCGGTCCGACTCATGACCCGGAGCGGCCTCGATGCAGCGCGCCTCGAGGACGGCTTCCCTGAGTGGGTCGCAGCCCGTCTCCCCATCGAGCGCCGTACGCCATGAGGCAAAGGCCGTAGACGATCATCGACGTCTCCTGTCCACACAGTGGACGCACCAGATCCGTACCCACTGATCGGGGGAACACACTCGGGACTGCCCAGACTTTGGGGCTGGTCACGGTGTCAACCAACGCCGGGGACATCACGCCATGTCACTTACACAAGATTCCTGACAGACCAGGCGCAGGCCCGCGAGCTCGGGCTCGCCGAACATCGGCACGAACCCTGCGGGCAGATCACCAGGAATGCTCCCCCAGACGGCGTCGGCCGGCGGATCCCAACCATCTGAGGCATCGTGGGGACGGCGGACGAGGCGCGCCACCCCTTCGAGCACCTCGATCGACGTGGCCCAGTCCGGCAACGGTTCGCGGGGCACCTCCACCGCCCGTCATATTCAATGGTTCTCTTGACAATACCCTCATCGTAGGAGTCTTATTCAAGAGACACATTGAATAGCTTTCCGGGGTACCGAGTACGCCGGTGCGACTCAGGAGGACCAAGATGAGCAACAAAGCAGTTATGGGCGGCTTCGAAATGGCGGAGCTCAACGGTGTGGACGTCGAAGGGATGGAAGCGTTTCGCGACACGGTGTGGAAGGACGCATCGGCGGCCGACCGGAACCCGACGGCCATCGCGCACTGGGTCGGTGGATCGCGTGCTCGAGTGGCGTTCGGTGACAAGACCGCCCACATCGGTGGGGGCGACGAGTTCAACGCGATGCAGACGGTTCTTGCTGGGCTCGCGGCGTGCGAAGTCGACCTCATCACGCTGCACGCGGCTTTTATCGGACTGGAAGTGAAAGCCCTGCGTGTCGAAGCGACCGGTCATTTCAACGTCCAGTCCTATCTGGGCCTTGATGCGCCCGGTCCGGGCTACACCGACATCTCCTACGAGATCGTGCTTGACGCGCCGGGCGCCGACGACGAACAGATCCGCTATCTACGCGAACGCTGCGAACGCTCCTCGCCCGTCGGCGACTCACTCGCCCGGGCTATCCCGCTCACGCTCGAGATCAGCGCGAACGAGAGCTGACAAAATCGAAGTTCCCGGGGAATTGGATCTGCCTCGAGCTCAACGACTCGCACGTATGTGATGGTCAGTTCTTCTCGTCTTGGCTGTACTGAGCAGCAAGGTTGGTTAAGCGGCTGATGGGTGGGATCTTGCCGATGGAACCTTTCGATCTTCCCGAGAACCTGCAACGGCTACTGCGATCCGGGCGTGTCCGGTCTCGCCGCGACGGGACACGCATCTACTACAGCCTGTCCAGTCCCCTGGTGCTCAACCTTTGGCGGGCGATGAGGCAGGCGGCTGAAAGCGCACGTCGCTGAACTGCAGCAGCTCGCACAGGACTATGTGGGTGACCGCAGCCAGCTCCGCACCATCACCCGGGACCAGCTCCGCGAGCGCCTTCGTGACGGCGACGTCATCGTGCTCGACGTACGACCTGAACCCGAGTACGCCGCAGGTCACATCAGGGGCGCACTTTCCATCCCGGTGCAGGACATGAAGTCCAGGCTCGCCGAGATCCCCAGCGGCGCGGACATAGTCGCCTACTGCCGCGGACCCTACTGCGTGTACGCCGACGACGCCGTGCGACTGCTGAACAAGCGAGGTCGCGCCGCCGCCCGCCTCGAGGACGGCTTCCCGGAATGGGCCGTCGCCGGCCTTCCCACGGAGAAGGCGCAGTCGCCCAGAAGCTAGCAGGATCGGATCAGGCCGAGAGTCTTGCCATGGCGCCGGATGGTCAGAGCGTCGCCCTGGCTACGGTTCGTACGCCTCAGGCAGGAGCCACTGCTTCGAAGCAGCGCGATGCCGCTCAGGAGAATTTGGCCGGATAGGGTGCCTCCCCCGGGAACGACCTTGAAAGTCAGTACGCCTTCAGCGACGGCGGGGGTGGCGCTCCACACGCCACAGTCGCGTTGGCGGATCGGCGAGTACCAGTTTGGGGCTTACTTGCATTGATGGATGCCCGCGCCGCAGCCATGACGTACCGGGATCGTCCCGAAGCGAGCGCTTCGGCCGGCGACTCATCATCCAGTTCGCGGGTTCATGCCCATAAACCAGACACGTGCAACATCGGCAGACTCAGCCGTTCGCTCGCGGCAAAATCCGGGCGGAAATCACCTTTGGCTTTCTGGACGTATTTCGCGGACACCCAGCACGAGAAGACACTGGTTTGAATCTGCTGAACCCGGCACAGGCAGAAAATCCCCGAAAGACTTCTCGGTTGCCGTAGTAGTGCTTACAGGCCGCGATGCGGATCACGTCGTCGACGATCTTGCGGACGAGTCGGAGGTATCTCGCCAACTGCGGTGGGTTATCACGGCATAACTCGTAAGATGTGGGTGAAGGGTCGGAAGAGAAGATGGTCCGCTATCTCGTGATCACGGGTCGACTGTTAGTCGTCCTTGGGGTGCTCTTCATGCTGCGCGCCGGAGAAGCGATGGCCGGGTCGGGCGAGCAGCCAGCCGGCGATCCTCATGTGCTGGTGACTCGGGTGGACACCGCCATCACGCCGGTGGTGGCGGACCACATAGCCACTGGCCTGAGACGGGCAGCCTCGGAAGGCTTTGACGCGTACGTCATCGAACTCGACACTCCCGGCGGGTTGCTCACGTCGATGCGGGACATCGTGGAACACGTGCTTGCCAGCCCGGTGCCGGTGATCGTCTACGTCAGTCCCGCAGGGGCGAGGGCGGGATCCGCCGGCGCGATCATCACGTTCGCTGCGCACGTCTCCTTGATGGCTCCAGGTACGGCGATCGGCGCGGCCACCCCGGTGGGACTCGACGGCGTAGAGGCGTCGGACAAAGTGGTCAACGACGCCGCTGCCCAGGCCGAGGCGCTGGCGCAATTGAGGGGGCGGAACGTCCAGTTCGCAGTGGACGCGGTGCGTGAGGGCCGCTCAGCCGCGGTGGACGAGGCCGTCAGGCTGGGCGTTGTTGACGCCAAGGCGGCGTCCCTGAGCGGAGCACTGGTGGCGGCCGACGGCCGGACGACGACCGTCGCATCCGACAAGCGGGTGACCGCGCGGACCGCGGACGCCACGGTGAAGCGTTATGACCTCGGGGTGTTCCGCAGCATCCTGCAGGCGCTCGCTGATCCCAACATCGCCTTCCTGCTCCTTACCCTGGGGACCCTCGGGCTGATCTATGAACTCGCCGCACCGGGGGTCGGGGTTGCCGGCGCCACGGGAGCGACCGCTCTCTTGCTCGCACTCTTCAGCTTGTCGGTCCTGCCGGTCAATGTGGTGGGACTGCTTCTCCTGGCCGTGGCGGCAGGCTTGTTCGCGGCAGAGCTGTTCGCGCCTGGTGTTGCCGGGTTTGCGTTCGGCGGGGCGGTCGTGCTCGTTCTCGCGGCCATTTTTCTGTTCGACGACGCCCAGGGCGTGGCCGTCGACTTGGGTGTCGTCTTGCCTACAGCCGTCGTCGTGGCTGTCGCGGCCGTTGTGGCCGGGCGGGTTGCGGCGCGTACTCGGGGGATGCCGTCCACCAGCACCGGGGCCGACGTGTTCGCCGGCCGCTTGGTGACCGTTCGCGAAGCGAACGGAACTACCGGGTCGAGCTTTACCGAAGGTGCCTGGTGGTCGATTCGCAGCATCGGCCCGCCGCTGCGGGCCGGCGGCCTCGCGCGTATTGCCTCGGTTGACGAGCTGGTCCTCGTCGTCGAACCGCTGGACCCCGAAGAGCCGCCGGAGCATGAGTCATCGGATCACGGAAGGGACGAGAAATGAACAACACGATCCTGGTCGGGCTTGCCCTGGCGATCATTGTCAGCGCGGGCCTGTTGTCGGCCTCCATCCACGTGCTGCCTGAGTACGAGCGCGGCGTGATCTTCCGCCTTGGCCGGATTCAACCTCTCAAGGGGCCCAGGTTGATTTTCATCATCCCGATCATCGACAAGCTGATCCGGGTGAATCTGCGGACACAGACGTATGACATTCCGCCGCAGGACGTCATAACGAAGGACAACGTGACGGTGCACGTGAATGCCGTCGCCTACTTCAACGTCGTCGACGCGATCCGCTCCGTGCTGTCCATCGACGACTACCGATTCGGAACGCAGCAGGTGGCACAGACCACTCTGCGAAGCATCCTCGGCCAGACGAGTCTCGACGACCTGCTTACCAAGCGCGACGAGGTAAACCAACGGCTTCAGCAGATCATCGATGAAGTCACCAACCCATGGGGTGTGAAGGTGACCATCGTCGAGGTCAAGGACGTCATTCTTCCCGAAGGCATGCGCCGAGCGATGGCACGTCAGGCCGAGGCGGAGCGTGATCGACGGGCGAAGGTCATCCACGCGATCGGGGAGAAGGAGGCAGCGGCGAACCTTGGCGAGGCGGCCGTCGTGCTCGAGGCGCACCCGGCCGCAATGCAGCTGCGCGCGCTTGGCACGCTGCTGGAACTCGGGGCCGAGCATAACTCCACCATCGTGTTCCCCGTCCCGATGGAGTTGCTGCGTTTGTTCGACATGTCCAAGACCGGGGATGCGCAGGCCGGTACGACGAGTCCAGGTGCCGACGGGGACGCAGAGTCATGATGACTGTCGGTCTTCGAGCCAGGTCCCGTCCGCACCGCTCTGCAGTCAGCTCGAAACACTGTCAAGCCGAGATCGAGAGAGAACTTTTGTCCTCGTCTCCAACTCTTCGTCCAGGCAGTCATGCGTGCACGAGGTCGTGGGAAACCGCGCACTCGAGAATGCAGCAATCACCTATGCCTTCCGATCCGGCGATCCAATGGGTTGGGTGTTCGAAACGCAGCCAAGCCTTAAAAACCATCGGTGGATTCAAGCTTGGGCGTCCGGGTCAGAGCCAGTCGTCGACGATCGCGAGGACGTCGGAGAGCTTGTGCGCGACCGCGTCGGGCCTGCCTTCTGTGTGACCGATCTGGTTGACCGGGATCGCGCTGTGCGGGATGTGGATCGCGCGCATTCCCGCGTTCTGGGCGCCCCAGATTTCGTCGTACAGCCGGTCGCCGACATAGACGCAGCGAGACGGTTCGGTGGCTCCCACCGCCTCCATCGCCGCGCCGAACGCGAGTTCGGACGGCTTGGTCCACGGGATCTCACTCGTGTAGACGTCGCCGTCGATCAGGTCATACACGCCGTCGCGGCGGAACAACTTATCGTGCCAGTCGCGCGGCCAGATGGTGTTGGAGAGCACTCCCACCTTGATGCCGCGCTCCCTCAGCCCTGCGAACATCGGCGCGACCTCGGGATCGGTGAGCGTATGCGGCTCCCAAAACTCGTAATACTCGGTCAGCAGTTCGGGATCGTGATCGAGCCCGGCCTCGGTCTCCACACCGCATCGCCGGCCGTATGCAGCAGGCCGGAGACCTTGACGTGGTCGTGCTCGGAATTGATCACGGCCTGGGCGAGCGCGAGGGATTCGGCGTGGAAGTCGATGTCGTGCCAACGGGTAAGGGTGCCGCCCCAGTCGAAGATGACGGCGTCTATTGCGACCATGATCGCCACCGTAGTGGATTCGATAGGCTCCGCAGGTGAACCTGCCTCCATGCCCCCAGTGCGCCAGTGAATACACCTACGAGATGGGCGCGCTACTCGTTTGCCCCGAATGCGCCCACGAATGGTCGGCCGAGGAGACGGGCGAGGAACCGGGCGCCGCCGAGGACCGGGTCATCAAGGATGCCTTCGGCAACGTGCTGGCAGACGGCGACACTGTCACCGTGATCAAGGACCTCAAGGTCAAGGGCCAGTCGCTCTCGATCAAGGTCGGCACCAAGGTCCGCAACATCCGCCTCGTCGACGGCGTGGGGGACCACGACATCGACTGCAAGGTCGACGGCTTCGGCCACATGCAGCTCAAGTCCAGCGTGGTCAAGAAGGCCTGACGTCCTCTGCCCTCACGCGCTCGGCGACACCCTCAGCGATACGTCCGGTGCACGTTCTCGTGGGTGGACTCGCCGGGTTCCCAGGACGCAATCCACGGGCCGGTGCCCTCGGAGGCATCGATCACGCCGTCCTCGAGCCAGGTGAACTCCCCCTCGAGCACCCGGTCCGCGAGGCTCTTGTCGACGTCGTCGGTGTTGTGCCACAGACCGGTGAACAGGTCTTCCACCCGGATGCGTGCCTGGGCGCAGAACACGTCGGCAAGCTCGTATGCGGTCGCTCCCTGGGACGGCTCGGTCATACGCAGCATCTCGGCGCGCGAGCACGCCGCTGCCATCGCGAACAACTCTGCCCCGATGTCGACGATGCGACCGAGGAAGACCTGCTTGTACTCGAGCTTTGCCTGCCAGCGACTCATCCCGTAGAACGTCTGCCGCGCCAGCTTGCGCGATGAGCGCTCGACGTATCGCAGGTGCTTGGCGAGCACACCGAGCTCGCTGTAGGACGAAGGGACCGTGCCCTTGCCGGCCGCGAGCTTGGGCAGCCAGGTGGCATAGAACCCGCTCGCTTTTGCGGCTGCCTTGGCCTTGGCCGGGAGGCCTGCATCGGCCGACGCGAGATCGCCGGCGACGCTCAGGTGGGTGTCGACGGCCTCCCGGGCGATCAGCAGGTGCATGATTTCCGAGGAGCCCTCGAAGATCCGGTTGATGCGAAGATCGCGCAACAGTTGCTCGGCGCCGACTGCGCGTTCGCCCCGCGCAGCGAGTGAGTCGGCGGTCTCGTACCCGCGGCCGCCGCGGATCTGCACCAGCTCGTCGGCCACCTTGCAGGCCATCTCACTCGACCACAGCTTGGCGAGTGCCGCCTCGATCCGGATGTCCTTGCTGCCGGCATCGGCCAGCTCGGCGGACAGCTCGAACACAGCTTCCATCCCGAACGTCGTCGCGGCGAGGAACGACAGCTTCTGCGCAACCGCCTCGTGCTTGCCGACAGGCCGGCCCCACTGGACGCGGACGTTGGACCATTCGCGCGCGATCTTGAGCGACCATTTACCTGCCCCGACGGCCATCGCCGGGATCGAGAGCCTGCCGGTGTTCAGCGTGGTCAAGGCGATCTTGAGTCCTTCACCCTCCTTGCCGATCCGGTTCTCCGCGGGCACACGCACCTGGTTGAACCGGGTGACGCCATTCTCGATCCCCTTCAAGCCCATAAACACATTGCGGTTCTCCACCGTGATGCCCGGAGCGTCCATGTCGACCACGAACGCGCTGATCCCTCCCCGCTGCCCGTCGCGTTTGGGAACGACCGCCATCACGAC
The DNA here is from genome assembly GCA_030856025.1 of Actinomycetota bacterium. Lineage (GTDB taxonomy): Bacteria > Actinomycetota > Actinomycetes > Propionibacteriales > Nocardioidaceae > JACMOZ01. Next base: position 16,018 of record JALYQD010000016.1, on the reverse strand, counting down.
GACGATCTCGGCGATCACCCCGTTGGTCGTCCACAGCTTCACCCCGTCGAGCAGGTATGCGCTGCCGTCCTCGGTCGGCGTCGCCGTCGAACCCATACGGGCCGGGTCCGAACCGACATCGGGCTCGGTGAGCAGGAATGCCGTGATCGCGCCGCCGGCGCACCGGGGCAAGAAGGCCTCCTTCTGCTCCGCGGTGCCGAACATCTTGACCGGTTCGGGGACGCCGATCGACATGTGCGCCGAAACCAGCGCACCCATGCTCGGGTGGACCGACCCGATCAGGGTCAGCGCCTTGCCGTAGTGCAGCATCGACAGGCCGAGCCCGCCGTACTCGGTGGGGATCTTCATGCCGAAGACGCCCAGCTCGGCCAAGCCGTTGATGTACTCGTCAGGGATCTGCGCGTCGCGCTCGATCCGGCCGCCGTCAAGGCTTTCGCAGTAAGCCCTTAGCTTGGCGAGGAACTCCTCGCCTGGGGCCGCGTCGTCGGCGGACTGCCGCGGATGCGGGTGGATCAGCGACCAGTCGAATCTGCCCAGATAGAGCTCCTTCGCGAAACTGGGTCGTTTCCACCCGGACTCCCGGGCGGCCTCGGCGACCTCGCGGGCCTCCCGTTCGCTGACATTGGCGCTTGCGCCGATGGTTTCGGTGCTCATACTGAACCCTTCCGATGACGGTCTCCGTTGTTACCTTCCAGTAATACTCGCCTCGGGACGAACTTGGAAGGGGCGTCGTCGTCGGCGACGGCATTTGCCCGTACAGCGGTCGAAGAGAAATCATTCCACGACCCTTGCCGGAGCAGCCCCGTCCTGTTAGACCGGAATGAGGGGTTTCGCGCTACTGGAGGAGTCACCATGCAAGGTCGGGTTGTGCATTTCGAGGTCCCGTTCGCCGACGGCGATCGGGCCCGTGATTTTTATCGCGAGATATTCGGATGGGGCATCGACGAGATCCCCGACCTGGACTACACCGCGGTGTCGACCGGGCCCAGGGGCGACGACGGGATGCCCAACGAACCGGGCTACATCAACGGGGGGATGTTCGATCGTTCCACGGCGTCGCCCACCGGCCCGGTCGTCACCATCGCGGTCGAAAGCATCGACGACACGCTCAAGAAGGTCACTGGGCTCGGCGGGTCGACCGTCGATGAGCGAACTCCTGTCGGCGACATGGGCTTCGCGGCGTACTTCACCGACACCGAGGGCAACCTGATGGGTCTGTGGGAGAACGCCGAGGCGTGAACCCAGCCGATAGGCTGTGATTGTGCCTCAGCTTCGACTCGCGCTCGCGCAGATCAACCCGACCGTCGGTGACATTCCGGGCAACACGGACAAGGTCATCGCGTTCAGCAAGCAGGCCCACGCCGAGGGTGCGCACGTCGTAGCCTTCCCCGAAATGATGTTGACCGGCTACCCCATCGAAGACCTGGCCCTGCGGGCCAATTTCGTGGATGCCTCGACGGGTGCCGTCCGCCAGCTGGCGAAGTCCCTCGTCGAGGAAGGTCTCGGCGATCTCGTGGTCATCGTCGGCTATCTCGACCGCACCGACAACCTGCCCGACCGCCTCGGCATCCCCAAGGGCGCACCGACCAATGCCGCTGCCGTGGTCACCGGCGGCGAGATCGTGACCCGCTACTTCAAGCACCACCTGCCCAACTACGGCGTGTTCGACGAATTCCGCTGGTTCGTCCCCGGCAACGTCATGCAGGTCCTCCAGGTCAACGGCATCGACATCGGGCTGGTCATCTGCGAGGACATCTGGCAAGACGGTCCGAGTGCGGCCTGCGCCGCCGCCGAGACGTCGTTGCTCCTGGTCCTCAACGGTTCACCCTATGACCGCAACAAGGACGACGTCCGTCACGAGTTGTGTGCCCGCCGCGCCCGCGAAGGCCAGTGCACGCTCGCCTACGTCAACATGATCGGCGGGCAGGACGACCTTGTCTTCGAGGGCGACTCAATCGTCGTCGACAAGGCCGGCGACATCCTGGCCCGTGCGGGTCAGTTCACCGAGGAGCTCCTCGTCGTCGACCTCGACCTGCCCGCCGCCACTTCGCCGATGCCGGGCCCCGACGACAGGTTCGGCGGCTTCAAGGTCGAGCGTTCCGTCATCTCGGCCGATCCGGTTGCTCCATACGAGCCTATCGAGCACCCCGAGATCGCAGATCGGCTGGACGACTTCGGCGAGATGTACGAAGCCATCGTCATGGGCCTTCGCGACTACGTGCGCAAAAACGGTTTCAGGACGGTGCTCATGGGCGTCTCGGGCGGCATCGACTCCACCCTGGTCGCCACGATCGCCTGCGACGCGATCGGCGCGGACAACGTCTACGGAGTGTCCAACCCGAGTGCCTGGTCCAGCGAACACTCCAAGACCGACGCCGCCGAGCTCGCCCGTCGCACCGGCATGCATTTCGACACCGTCGCCATCGCACCGATGGTGGATGTATTCACGAAAGCGATCGACATCGACGGCCTCGCGGTCGAAAACCTGCAGGCCCGCATACGCGCCGTGATCTGGATGGCGTTGTCCAATCAACACGGCCACCTCGTCCTCGCCTGCGGCAACAAGTCCGAGCTGGCAGTCGGCTACTCGACGATCTACGGCGATGCGGTCGGCGGGTTCGCGCCGCTCAAGGACGTGCCCAAGACCCTCGTCTGGGAGCTCGCCAAATGGCGTAACGCGTCAGTCGCCAACAAGGGCGAAACGCCGCCGATCCCCGAAGACACGATCTCCAAGCCGCCGAGCGCTGAGCTCAGCCCGGGCCAGCTGGACAGCGATTCGCTGCCGCCGTACCCGTTGCTGGACGCGATCATCGAGGAGTACGTCGCCAAAGACCGCGGCTCGCGCGAAATCGTCGCCGACGGCTACGACAAGGAAACGGTCGAGAAGGTCATCGCCCTCATCGACCGGGCCGAATACAAGCGCCGGCAATACCCGCCGGGCCCCAAGGTCTCCGGCCGCAACTTCGGTCGTGACTGGCGCGTCCCGATCACCAACCGCTGGCGCGAAAAGCTCTAGTCCCCGAGATTTGGCCGATGATGCACGCAAAACTCGCCCGAATCGCCATTCTCAGGTGCTCTAGCCGCCAAATCTTGGGGACGGGGGTGGCTCACATCACACCGCCGACCGGGTGAATGTCTGGCAGTCTTGATCTGTCCGTGGACTCCGTCAGGGAGCCGCGAGAAGTGGAGGAACACGATGTCAGAAAATGCCGTGTCAGAGAGTGCCGTGCCAGAAGATGCCGCATCCGACACCAATACGCCCGAAGAGACCGCGCCGTACGGAACCGGGGCACCAGCACCCCAGGGTCCGGCCCCGGTCCGCAAGGTCCGCACACATCACCTGCAGCAGTGGAAGGCCGAGGGCACCAAGTGGGCCATGCTCACGGCCTACGACCAATACGCAGCAGCGACGTTCGACGAAGCCGGCATCCCGGTCATGCTCGTCGGCGACTCGGCGTCCAACAACGTCTATGGCAATGAGACTTCACTCCCGGTGACGGTCGACGAACTCATTCCTCTCGTCCGCGCCGTCACCCGCTCGACGTCGCGGGCACTCATCGTGGCCGACCTGCCGTTCGGCTCCTATCAGGGTTCGCCCCAACAGGCGTTCGACACCGCGGTGCGGTTCATGAAGGAAGCCAATGCGCATGCGGTGAAGCTCGAGGGCGGTCTGCCGATGGTTCCGCAGGTCAAACTCCTCACCGATGCCGGCATTCCGGTGATGGCGCACATCGGCTTCACTCCGCAGGCCGAACACAATCTCGGCGGCTATCGCGTCCAGGGGCGTGGGAGTGCCGCCGACCGGCTGATCGCCGAGGGCAGGGCACTCGAGGAGGCCGGGGCTTTCGCGATCGTCATGGAAATGGTCCCCGCACCGGTCGCGGCCGAAGTCACCAAGGCCCTGCACATCCCGACGATCGGCATCGGCGCCGGCATCGATTGCGACGCACAGGTTCTCGTCTGGCAGGACATGATGGGCCTGCGCACAGGCAAGGCCCCGCGGTTCGTCAAACGGTATGCGGACCTGCACGGAGTCATGCTCGAAGCCGCCAAAGCCTATGCCGAGGACGTCGCGTCAGGCTCGTTCCCAGCCGCCGAACACACCTTCGAGAGCTAGGTCATTCCTCGTCCAGCTCGTAGTCGCCGATGACCTCGAGCGCCTGCTGGCACGTCCGGTATTCGCGGTTTGATGTGGCGGCCGTCGCCAGATCGGCCAGCGACTTCTTCGAAGCGCTCTTGTCCGTCGGATCGGTGGCGTCCACCGCGTCAAGCTGAGCAGCGAGCTGGCTGTTGGCTTTCGGCGCATGGACGCGCAGGGTCTCGAACGCGCGGCGAAGCTTCTCGGGCAGCGGATCGTAGTCCCGTGTCGCCTTCGCGTGGACCAGATCACGCTCGGCGAGGTCCAGTGCGTGGACCATGTCGAAGTCGGCCTGACCGTAGATGAGCTTTTCGATGCCGGCGACCCGATCGGTCAGGCTCTCGAGGCCGCCAGGACAGTCGGTTGCCTTGGCCCTCTTGGAGAGCTCCGTAGCCCGGACGTCGGCGGCATCCCAAAGCTCGGTCAAGCGTCTGCCCGGCTGACCGGGGTTGCCGTTCTCCCCCATCGTCTGCCGCAGGTTTTCGTATTTGGTGGCGCATTGGGCGGCCAAGACCCGGGTGGCCGACGCGCTGTTCCCGGCATCGGCCTTCCAGCCCCAGAACGACAAGCCGAGCACCGTGATGAGGAACCACACCGCGAGGTTGCCGAGCGGTACCCAGGCCGCGCGCCGGGGCTGGGTTCGCGACAGCCGGGCAACCATCACCGCGCCCGGGATCAGCAGCAGGACAAACAGGACGACCCCCCACCACGGGGCGAATTGCGAACTCGCGACGGCGATCCACAACAGGACGAAGAGTCCAGCCACGCCGATCCACGGACCGGACCTCTCGAGGTGGATCCGGCCCTGGTCGTTGAGGCTCATTCAGTCGGCTTCTCTTCGGCCACGTCATCGTTCCAGTCGGGGTCGTTGTCCCACGCCTTGGTGCGTTCGGCAGCGATCTCCAGCGCATGCGAGGCTTCCTCGGCGCTTTCATACGGACCCATACGATCGGCGGCCTTGCAGCCGTCCTCGCCCTCGACGGTGTGATGGTTCAGGCAGAAGTAGTACTTGTCGCTCATGGCCTCCATACTGCCTCACGCGCACCACATAGACTTCGCACGTGAGTGTTTTGACCGCGGGGACCCTGTCCCCCGAACGTGCCGTGCCCGGATCCATCGACCGCCCCGAATACGTCGGCCAGACCGCGCCCCTGCCCTACAAGGGGCCGCTGGTGCGCGACGCGGACACCATCGCGCGTATGCGCGTCGCCAGCCGGATCGCCGCCCAGGCGCTTGACGCCGTCGAGGCCGCGATCGCCCCCGGTGTCACGACCGATGAACTCGATCGGGTCGGCCACGACTTCCTCATCGCCAACGGCGCCTACCCGTCGACGCTCGGCTACAAGGGCTACCCCAAGTCGCTGTGCAGCAGTGTCAACGAGGTCATCTGCCACGGCATCCCTGACGACCGGCCGCTCGCCGACGGCGACATCGTCAACATCGACATCACCGCCTACATCAACGACGTGCACGGTGACAACAACAAGACCTATCTCGTCGGCGACGTCGATCAGGAGTCACGTTTGCTGGTGGAGCGGACCCACGAAGCGACGATGCGGGCCATCCGCGCAGTCAAGCCCGGTCGCCAGATCAACGTGATCGGCCGCGTCATCGAGTCATACGCCAGGCGATTCGGTTATGGGGTCGTGCGCGACTTCACCGGCCATGGCGTCGGTCCAGCGTTCCACGACGGGCTGATCATCCCCCACTACGACGATCCGCGTTTCGACACCGTGATCAAGCCCGGTATGACGTTCACGATCGAGCCGATGCTCACGCTGGGCACGGCCGAATGGGACATGTGGGAGGACGGCTGGACCGTCACGACGCAGGACAAGTCCCGCACAGCTCAGTTCGAGCACACCCTTCTCGTCACCGACGAGGGTGCGGAGATCCTGACGCTGCCCTGACGCGGCACGGCGTAACCCGGCGCGGTCTTCGGACGTTACATGGTGGAACATCCGACCACGAAAGTACCGCCGAGCCAACGGAAGGTCAGCATGCTGCTTTCCGACAAGACCATGAAGTACGCCATCGTCGCGTGCTCGGCACTGGCAGCTGCCATGCTCATCTTCGCCGGATTCCTGTTCTGGCAAAACGACTCCGCCGACTCGGCCGGCTCACCGCTCACCAACGGCAAGGCCCTGAACTCGGCCCTTGGCGCCGGCTCGGAACTCGACAAGAGCGAGGTCGTGGATTCCGACGGGGAGCTTGCGTTCGACTGTTCGAACCCATTTGGAACCAATGTCAGCCCGAGCTCGACGGTCCACAAAGTGGTCTTCCGGGCGACGTCAGACGGACCGATCGGGCGGCTCGGGTACGTGGTTCGTTGGGGATCGACCAAGACCGTGACAACTTCTCAGTCATCGTGGTCCACAGCTCGCAGCGTCAGGGGTCCCCGACCCGTTGCCCAGCTGGCCGTCCAGGTGTCAGCCGGCTCAACCTACGCGCGATGCACCATCGTGGTCGACGGCAAGCAGGCCAGCTCGTATGTCGCCCGCGGGGTCAATCACGTGGTGGTCTGCACCGCCTGAGCCGAGTCAGGGCTTGAGCAGCCTGACGCCCCAGGCGATCACGATGCCGACGACCATCCCGATCAGCACTGCCGGGATGACCTCTCCCATGAACAAGCCGACGATCACGCCACCGAGGAGTCCGAGTCCGGCGCCGACGACATACGTGTATTCCTTGGGCGCCTCGTGGTTTTCGTGTTCACTCATGCGAGGAGCATACCGACGGTAGGTTCGCTCGGTCGGGATTGACGTGAGAACCAATCCAATGCGGTCGCACTCACGGCAGGCGAGAGTAAAGCGAATGAGCCGGCACATAAGCCGGATCCTGTCGGGCCGAAACCCTGGCGGCCATCTATCTAGGCGACGCATTGCTGCGCCGCTCTGGCAACCTACCCGCTGACATAGGACGAGCAGTCCGTCAGCGCAGACCGGCCGAAACCGGTCCTCTTGGTCTTGCTCCCGGTGGGGTTTACCTAGCCGCTCCGGTCACCCGAAGCGCTGGTGGGCTCTTACCCCACCGTTTCACCCTCACCCGCACCTTCGCCGTCTCCGTGAGCGAGCATGCTCGCTCACGATCGGGCGAAGGCCGCTGGCGGTCTGATTTCTGTGGCACTGTCCCGCACGTTGCCGTGGGTGGCCGTTAGCCACCACCGTTGCTCTGTGGAGTCCGGACTTTCCTCGGTGAACCGAAGTTCAACGCGACCGCCCGGCCGACTCATTCGCAAGAGACAACTCTACGCGGTCGGTAGTCGACTACATACCGGTTGGGTACTGTCGCCTCGTGGTTCATGATGCCGGTTCACTCGCGCAGATCGTCGGCTTCCTCGTCGCGATCATGGTGCTGGCGCGTGCCTGCGCGGAAGAAGGGCTCTTCGAATCACTCGGTACGAAGGTCGACTTCCTCGCTCGCGGATCGAGCGCACGCCTGCTGGCTCTGAGCGTCGCGTTCGCGGCTCTCGTCACGACCGTCCTCAGTCTCGACGCCACCGTCGTGCTCCTGACACCGGTCCTCATCGCCGCATCGGCAGCACACCCGTACCGGTCCCACGCGTATGCCTCGGTCCGCCTTTCGAACTCGGCTTCCACGCTGTTGCCGGTCTCCAACCTCACCAACCTGTTGGTCTTCGGTGCGACCGGGCTGAGCTTCGTCGGATTCGCATGGGCGATGTTGCCGGTCTGGATCGTCGCCATCGCGGCCGAGTTCACGGCACTGCGGTGGTGGTTCCGCGACGAGCTGCGACGCCCGTATGAGCCTCCGGTCGCGACCGAGACGGCCCTCCCCCTGTTCCCGCTAGCCGTCGTCATCGTGGTCCTGCTCGGGATAGCCGGCGGCACCACACCGGTCATTCCGGCTGCCGCCGGCGCGATCCTGCTCAGTGCGTATGCGCTCTTGCGACGGAACACCACCTGGAGGGACCTGCTCGAGGCGGCCAACCTGCCGTTCGCGGCGTTCGTCTTCGTCTGGGCTCTCGTTGTTTCGGCGCTTGGTTCGACATTCGTCGGCGACTGGTTCGACGACGCCATACCGTCGGGGACCGGCCTCGGCTCACTACTCCTTGTCGCACTCGTGGCGATGATCGCGGCCAATCTCGTCAACAATCTGCCGGCCACTCTCCTGCTGTTGCCGGCCGCCGCAGCCATCGGCCCGGTCGCCGTCCTCGCCTTGCTGATCGGCGTAAACGTCGGCGCCAACCTGACCATCATCGGTTCGCTGGCCAACTTGTTGTGGCGCCAGTCCGGCGCCCGCGAATTGTCGAGCCTGCGGGAATTCCACGCGCTGGGATTTGCCACAACGCCTCTCATCGTCGCGCTCTGCACGGTTGTCCTATGGGCGTGGACCTCACTCATCTGGTGATCTGTAGGGTCATGGCGTGCTCATCTTGTTGCCGCCGTCCGAAGGCAAGACCGCGCCCGCTTCGGGTCGGCCTCTCGACCTCGACGGTATGGACCTCGGCACCCTCAATCCGACCCGCGAGCGCATTCTCATCAGCCTGATCGCCGTCAGCAGCGGCAACGCCAAACGCGCCATGGACCGGCTCGGGCTCGGCAAGACCCAGGCCGAGGTTTTGCCGCGCAATGCGAACCTGCGGAACGAGCCGACGGCCCGCGCCGACTCGGTCTACAGCGGCGTTCTCTACGGTGCCCTCGACCTCGCCTCACTCGACGAGATCGCCCGCAAACGAGCCGACGAGTCGGTTGCTGTGGCCAGTGCGCTGTTCGGTTTGGTCCGGCCCGGAGACTTCATACCGGCCTATCGTCTGTCCGGCGACGTGATGCTCCCCCGGCTCGGCTCGGTCGCCGGGATCTGGCGCAAGAAGCTCGGACCCGTCCTCACCGAACTCGTCGGCGACGGACTGCTCATCGATTTGCGATCGGGTATGTACGTCAACCTGCACAAACCGACCGGAGACCTCGCCGCCCGGACCGCGACGATGCGGGTCCTGCACGAGCACAACGGCACCCGCAAGGTCGTCAGCCATTTCAACAAGGCCACGAAGGGGCGCATCGTCCGGGCGTTGCTCACCACGGGGGCCAATCCGGTGACCGTCGACGAGTTGGAATCAGTGCTCGGGGACCTGGGCTGGACGGTCGAACGGCACGGGCACCGCCTCGACGTTGTCGTCTCCGAGATCTAGCCGCTTCAGATCACCCAAGATTTGGCCGATTCTGAACCCAAAAACTCCCGATCGGCTCGAAATGGCGTGCAAGATCGGCCAAATCTTGGGGCGGGGCTACTCCGGGACGACGGAGAAGTTGCGCAGGGACGGAGTGCCGTCGGGCCACCACTGGATCGTGGTGATCGAGGCCGGCGCGAGCTCCATCTTGTAGATCGACCGTATGGGCGCATCGAGGGCGAGCCGGATCATCATCTTGATGGGAGTCACGTGGCTGACGGCGACGACGGTCTTGCCGGCGTAGTCGCGCAGCAATCGGTCACGGGCCACGATCGCGCGTTCATAGACCGAGTCGAACGTCTCGCCGCCAGGAGGGGCGAAGGCGGTCGAGCCGAGCCACTCCTCGATCTCGGCGGGCCAGCGTTCCATGATCTCGGCGAAGCTGAAGCCGTCCCACTCGCCGAAAGCCGCCTCGGCGACGCCGGGTTCGAGATCGACGTCAAGATTCAGCTCCCGGCCGACAAACGCAGCAGTTTCGCGCGTGCGCCGCAGCGGCGACGACACAACCGCGTCGATGTCGCCGTGACGCTTGAGCCAGTCAGCTGCGCGCGCGGCCTGTTGCTCGCCGAGCTCGTTGAGCCCCGGATCGGCGCCGCCGCTGCCACAGAACAGCTTGCGCAGCGTGTTGTCGGTGACACCATGCCGCAGGAAGATCACCGTGGTGGGATCACCGTGCAGGTGATTGCGCCAACCGACGAGTGGGTTCTTTTCAACGCCAGCCTTCTCGCCCCCAGCCTTCTCGCCCTCGGTCGTCAGCGGCGCGGCAACCGACGAAGCCGTCGGCGCCGAGGGCGTGTGCTTCGTCGTGGCACCCTGGGCCTCGTCGAGGGCGGCGTTGAGGATCGCGTCGGCGGCTTTGTTGTCCTCGCGCGGCACCCAGGTCCATTTCACATCGGGCGGAGCCAGTTTTTGCGCCTCGATCGCGAGCGGGATCATCGACGGGTGCTTGACCTTCCACCGGCCGGCCATCTGCTCGATGACGAGCCTGGAGTCCATCCGGACTTCCAGGTCGGCTTCTGGCGCATGTTGGCGTGCCAGCTCGAGCCCTGCGATGAGTCCGCGGTATTCGGCCACATTGTTGGTGGCGACGCCGATGGCCTCGGCCCGTTCGGCGATGATCTCGCCGGTGTCGGCGTCGCGGATGAGCGCACCGTAGGCGGCAGGTCCGGGATTGCCGCGTGAGCCGCCGTCGGCCTCGATGATGACCCGCACGATCAGATCCCGGATTCGAGAGTCCGGACCAGGATCCTCGTGCACTCGGGGCACCGCACCACTTCGTCCGAGGGCTTTGCCGCGATGTCGCGGAGATCCGCACCATTGAGCTCGAGCCGGCAGCCTTCACAGCGGCGCGCCCTGAGCGGGGCCGCACCGGTGCCGTATTGCGCGCGGAGCTTTTCATACAGGACGGTCAGCTCGTCGGGGACCTTCTGGGCGATCAGTTCGCGTTCGGCGATCGCGGCCCGTGCTTCATCGTCGATCGCGATGATCTTGGCGTCACGGGATGCGGCTGCCTCTTCGAGAGCGGCGTTGATCTCGGCGAGCTCGGCCGTGAGGGCGGTGAGCTTCGCCTGTGCTTCTTCGAGCGCTTCCATGACCTCGAGCTCTTCGTCTTCGAGCGTCGCGATGCGGCGGTCGAGGGCAACGATCTCGTGTTGCATGTTCGACAGGTCCTTGGCATTGGAGATCTGTCCGGAGTTCATCCGCTCTTCATCGCGCAAACGGCGGGACTTGACCTGCTCGACCTCGCCGTCGGCCTTCTTCTGGTCGCGCGTCAGGTCGGACACGGCCGTGTCGGCTTCGACCCGTTGGCTGTTGATCGCAGCCGCCTTGGCAGTCAGGTCGGCGATGGTGGCGTTTTCGGGCAACGAGTTCTTGCGATGGGTGAGTTGGGCGAGGATCGAGTCCTGCGCCTGCAAGTCGAGCAACGACAGTTGCGCGAAGGGATCGGCTTTCAGCGTTCGCTCCTTTGTTGAGTTGTTGCGACAAATGTCCAGGGATCGGTCACGATTTCGGAAACCTTGACGACCACGGTATCTCCTAGTCGCGCGCCGAGTTCCCTCGCCGCGACCGGAAGCCAGGTCCATTCGGCGGCCCAGTGCGGAACATCGATCACGGCGGGCGCGCCGGGAGCCTCGAGATGCTCACTGACCGGGTGATGGCGCAGGTCCGAGGTGACGTAGGCATCGGCCCCGGCTTGCCCGGCCTTGCCCAGCAGGAAGTCGCCCGAACCCCCGCACAGGGCGACGGTATGGATCATCCGCGACGGGTCGCCTGCGACCCGGGTAGAGCTGTGGTGCGACGGAAGAGCGGCCGCGACGGACGCCGCGAACTCGGCGAGCGGGACCGGCTCGGCAAGGGAGCCGATACGGCCGCTGCCCCGGTCGTCGGCGATCTGCGCCAGCTCGAGGATGTCGAAGGCGGGCTCCTCGTATGGATGGGCGCCGTGCAGCGCGTCGAGGACGTGGCCGCGCAGGTTGCGGTCGGCCACCATCTCGATGCGGGTCTCGGGGACACTTTCGAGCTTGCCGACGCTCCCGATCGACGGATCCGCGCCATGAAGGGGCCGGAACGAACCGGTCCCGATCGACGTGAATACACAACTGTCGTAGTCGCCGATCGCGCCGGCACCAGCCTCGCGCATGGCGGCGAGAACCTTCTCGACGTCGATGTGCGGGACGAAGGTCACCCATTTGTCGATTGGCGCGGCCGGATCGGGATCGAGCGGCCGGATGTCGGTGAGGCCGAGCGCCAACGCCATCGATTCGGAGACCCCGAGGGCGGGCGAATCGGCATTGGTGTGACACGTGTGGAGGGCGACACCATTCGAGATGAGGGTGTGGACGATCTTGCCCTTGGGAGTCGTCGCGGCGACGCTTGTGACCCCCTTGAGATAAAGCGGGTGATGGGTGACGATCAGCTGCGCGCCCCAGGCAACGGCCTCGTCGGCGACGGCCTGGACCGGGTCGACAGCAAACAGGATCCTGGAGACGTCGGCGTCCGGGTCACCGACGACGGTGCCCACGGCATCCCAGTCGTCGGCCCAGCGCGGGTCATACAAGGAGTCGAGCGCGGCCACGACCTCGCGCAGCTGCCTACTCATGTTGCCCACCCATGATGCAGTCCATGGAATGAACCTTAGTAGTCCTTACTTCACCGGCTCGGTCACCGAGAGCAGAAGCTTCGGCAGTGATTCGCGCAGCAGGCTCATGTCGGCATCGCGGCCCTCCATGAACGCTTCGCGCAGGGCGAGTTCATACGTGCCCATCAGCACTGTCGCCGCGTGGTCGGGGTCGATGGTGAATCGCCGGCCGAGCGCGTCGAGGACCGAGACCATGACGCCCATGAACTCGGCCTTCGTCTCGCGCCAGGCCTCGTTGAACTCCTGTCCGACTTCCTCGTGGCGTATGCCGTGGATGGCGAATTCGGAGTGCACGAGGAACCATTCGCGGTCGGCGGGCTGGAGGACGAAGAAACGCTCCATGATGGCTTCGATCGACTCGGTCGGGTCCATGCCGGTGAGCGCGTCGGGGTCGGCGGCGGCACGCAGGCTGGTGAACATCACCGTCTTCTCGCGGTTGAACATCGCGAGGATCAGGTCGTCCTTGCTGGAGAAGTTGGAGTAGAACGCGCCGCGGGTGAAGCCGGCTCGTTCGCAAATGTGCTCGACCGAAGCGCCCTGGATCCCGTCACGCGCCAGCAGATCGCGGGCCGCATCGAGAAGGCGCTCACGAGTCGCCGCCCTTCGGCGCTTGGCAACCGCTGGTGGTGTTGTCTCGACTGTCATGAGTCCCTCATTCCTTGCATGCATGAGTGTACTCGATACATTGACGTATTGAATACACTTCTGTATCGTATTCTCGTGTCGATCTCCTTGTATGCCCTTGGCCGCTGGGCCTACCGTCACCACCGCCGGGTGACCGCGTTCTGGATCGCCCTGATCCTGGCCCTTGGCGCCGCTGCGCTCGGGCTCGGCGCCGGCACCAAGAATTCCTTCGACATCCCGGGCACAGAGTCCCAGACCGCCATCGATTCATTGGGCCGCACTTTCCCGCAGCTGAGCGGAACCTCGGCCTATCTCGTGGTCGTCGCGCCGGACGGCCAGACCGTCGAGAGCGCGGAGGCCAAGCGGCTCGTGGGAGACGCGATCGCCGGGATGAAGAAGGTCGAGGGCGTCAGCGAGGTCGTCTCCCCGTACTCGGACATGACCGACATCGCGATCTCGAAGGACCGCGAGGCGGTACAGATCCAGATCCAGTTCGACCGGCAGCTCACCGATGTCACGCCGGCCGAGACCAATGCACTCGTCAAGACCGGTCAGGAGCTGCGCGACGCCGGCTTCACCGCGTCGTTCGGTGGCGACGTGTTCACCAACACCGGCCCGCAGCTTTCGATCACCGAGGTGATCGGCGTCGTGGTCGCCTTCCTGGTGCTCTATCTGATGTTCCGGTCGCTGCGCGCGTCCATGATGCCGATCGCCACCGCGCTGGTCGGGGTCATCGTCACGACGGCCGCGACGTTCACCGCCACCGGCTTCGTGACGATCTCCAGCACCGCTCCCCTTCTCGCGCTGATGATCGGCCTCGCCGTCGGCATCGACTATGCGCTGTTCATCGTGTCGCGACACCGCGAACAGCTCGCCGAGGGCATCGACCCGGAGGAGTCGACCGCGCGCGCCGTTGCCACCGCCGGATCGGCCGTGGTGTTCGCCGGGGTCACGGTGGTCATCGCCCTCCTCGGTCTCTCGATAGCGCGCATACCGTTCCTCACGATCATGGGCATCGTTGCCGCCCTGTCCGTGGTGGTCGCCGTCGCCGTTGCGCTGACCCTGTTGCCCGCGCTCTTCGGCCGCGCCGGCGCGAAGCTGGCGCCGCGCACCAATGCGCCGTCGCCTGGCGGGTTCTCGCGCCGATGGGTGTCTGCCACGACCCGCTTCCCGTTCATCGCCATCGCCGTGGTGGTCGTCGGGCTGATCGTCGTCGCCGTGCCGGCGCAGGACCTGCGCCTCGCGCTGCCCGACAACGGCACCGCGCCCGAGGGCACGACCCAACGCACGGCATTCGACCTGGTCGACGAACACTTCGGGCCCGGATTCAACGGCCCGCTCCTGGTCACGGTTGACGTCATCTCGACCACCGACCCGGTTGGCGTCGTCGACGACATCGCCGCCGACATACGCGACATGGACGGTGTCGCCGCGATCGGGCTCGCTACTCCCAATGCGACCGGTGACACCGGCGTCGTGCAGGCAATCCCCACGACCGCACCCAACGACCAGCGCACGAACGACCTCGTGAACTCGATCCGGGACCGGGCTCCCGGGTGGGAAAAACAGCACGGCGTCGACGTGGCGGTCACCGGCCTGACGGCCGGAGGAATCGATATCTCCCAGCGACTGAGCGATGCCCTGCTGCCGTTCGGCCTCGTCGTCGTCGGGCTCTCGGTGCTGCTGCTCATGATCGTGTTCCGCTCGGTGGTCGTGCCAATCAAGGCAACGGTCGGATTCCTGCTGTCGACCGGTGCCTCGTTCGGGGCGGTGGTGGCTGTCTTCCAGTGGGGATGGTTCGCCTCGGTAGTCAACCTCGAGCAGACCGGTCCGCTGATCAGCTTCCTGCCGATCATCCTGATGGCCGTGCTCTTCGGTCTGTCGATGGATTACGAGGTCTTCCTGATGTCGCGCATGAAGGAGGAGTACATCCGCACCGGCGACGCCCATCGCGCGATCGCCGACGGCTTCGTCGGCAGCTCGCGAGTCGTCACCGCGGCCGCGATCATCATGCTGGCGGTGTTCGCCGCCTTCGTGCCCGAGGGCGACCCCAACATCAAGCCCATCGCCTTCGCATTGGCGATCGGGGTGTTTGCCGATGCCTTCCTCATCCGGATGCTGTTTGCACCCGCCGTGCTCCAGCTGTTCGGCCGTCTGGCCTGGGCGTTGCCGAAGCGCCTCGACGCCGCGCTCCCCCATGTGGACATCGAGGGCGAGGGCCTGCACCGTCAGATCGAGCTGAATGCCTGGCCGGCCCGGCACTCGAACAAGGCGATCAGCGCGTCCGGGCTGACGTCGACCGGGCCCGAGGGCACGATCTTCAACGACGTCAACATCGATCTCGACGCCGGCGACTGGCTGGTCGCCCATGGTCCCAACGGCTCAGGCAAGACCTCGTTGCTGCTCACGCTCGCCGGCCGTATGGCATTTGACGACGGACTGCTTCGGGTGGACGGCCACCTGTTGCCGCAAGAGTCGTCCAAGGCCCGCCGCACCGTTGCACTCGGTGAGTTCGCCGGCATCAATGACCTCGAGGGCAACCTCACCGTCGACCAGCACATCGCAGAACGGCTGTCGATCAACTCGTTCGGCGTCTGGGTCTGGAGGAGCACTATCGCGCCGATCCGCGATGCTCTCAACGCAGCACTCGAAAAGGCTTACGACGATGCCGGACTGCCGTTCAATGCGGTCAGCGGCGATGACCTGGTATCCACGCTGCCGCGACTCGAACGCAAGCTGCTGGGCGCGTCACTGGCGCTGGTCCATGATCCGCGCATTCTCGTCGTGGAGGACGTCGACGACCTCCGATCCGGCGAGAGCATCGCCTTGTTGTGGGAGTCATTGGCAGCCCTCCTCGAAGATCGCGACATCAGTGTCGTCGCCAGCGTGCAGTCGGCAAGCTCCGCTCCCCCGCCCTCACCCCGCGTCC
>JALYQD010000165.1 GCA_030856025.1 Actinomycetota bacterium | reverse complement strand
CGACGCGCATTGGTGCCCAGTCCTTCGACCTCTGCGCCGATCGCGAACGACGGTGACGCCCCGGCCATCTTGAGGGCCGACGTCAGCATCGCGGTCGTGGTGGTCTTGCCGTGAGTGCCGGCAACGGCAATCGTGCGATGGCCCAGCAGGACCGACTGGAGTCCGGCCGAACGTGGCCACAGACGCAGTCCCCGGCTCAGCGCTTCGACGATCTCGGGGTTGTCCTCGCGGACGGCTGTCGAGGCGATCACGGTGTCGACGCCTTCGAGATGGCTCGCATCATGGCCGACGAAACACCTGATGCCTTCGCTGCGCAGCGCCGCCAGGACCCTGGACTCTGCCGCATCGCTGCCGCTCACGGCGATGCCTGATTCGTGCATGAGCCGGGCTATGCCCGACAGGCCCGCTCCCCCAATGCCGACGAAAAAGACCTTACCTATCTGATCGCACGGGAGAATGACCTCTGGAATGACGATTTTCATGCGCGACCCGCCGTCAGGATCATCTCGGCGACCTTGCGGTCGGCGTCGCGCGGCATCAGGCCCGAGGCCGCCTTCGACATGGCTTCGAGGCGACGGTGATCGGAGATGAGGGGTACGACGACCCGATCGATCCACGTCGGGGTCAGGGCTGCATCGTCGATGAGCAAGGCCCCTCCGGCCTCGACCACGGGGTTGGCGTTGAGTGCTTGTTCGCCGTTGCCGATCGGCAACGGGACGAACGCGGCCGGCAGACCGACGGCGGCGACTTCGGTCACGGTATTTGCTCCCGATCGGCACACGATGAGGTCCGCGGCGGCGTAGGCGAGGTCCATACGGTCGATGAACTGGCGGACGACATAGGGCGGATCGCCTTCGCGTTGGTGCGAGTCGACTTCGTCGGGACGGCCGGCGGCGTGGAGGACCTGGATGCCTGCTGCTGCGAGATCGCGGGCGGCGGCCGAGACGGCGTGGTTGATGCGCCGTGCGCCCTGGGAACCGCCCGTGACGAGAAGTGTTGGCCGGTCGGCGTCGAGGCCGAAGAACTCACGCGCCTCCGCGCGCTTCGCCATGCGGTCGAGTGAGGAGATCTCGCGACGGATCGGCAGGCCTGTGTAGGTGGCGTGTCGCAGCTCGGTGTTGGGGAAGCTCGTCGCGACGTAAGGGGTGAACCGGGCTCCGAGCTTGTTGGCGATTCCGGGGAGCGCGTTGCCCTCATGGACCACGAGCGGTGTCTTGCGGCGACGGGCGACGAGGTAGGCCGGTACCGAGACGTAGCCGCCGAAACCGGCGACGACATCGGGTTTGACGCGATCGAACACGTCTCCGGTCGCTCGTGCGGCGGCGCGGAGTCGACCAGGCACCCGCAACAGGTCGACGCCGGGCTTGCGGGGAAGCGGCACCGGCGGCACCAGCTCGAGGGCATAGCCGGCCTCAGGAATGAGGGTGACCTCGAGTCCGCGAGGAGTGCCGAGGCAGGTGATCGAGATGTCGGGGTCGATCTCTCGCAGTGCCGCCGCGGTGGCCAGCAACGGCGAGGTGTGACCGGCAGTTCCACCACCGGCTAAGAGCACGCGCACCGTGTCATCTCCTCTGCAGTGTGGGTAACCGGCTGCGCAACGATCCGCGGCGCTTGCGGCCAGCCGCGAGTGCCCGTTTGGCGCCCGGTTCGGTCTTGGCAAAGTTAACCAGAAGGCCAAGCGCGACCAACGTCACGAGGAGGCTCGATCCACCGTAGGAGATGAGCGGCAACGGAATGCCGATGACCGGGAGCAGTCCGAGGACCATGCCGATGTTGACGACGGCCTGGGACAGGAGCCAGATCGTGATGCCGGCGGCGGCATAGCGCACGAAGGAGTCCTTCGACCGGGTCGCGATGCGTACGCCGGCATAGGCAAGCAATCCGAAGAGCCCGAGCACGACGAAGGTGCCGAACAGTCCGAGCTCCTCACCGATGACGGCAAGGATGAAGTCGGTATGGGCTTCAGGGAGAGTGCCCCACTTCTGTCGGCTGGCGCCGAGGCCCACGCCCCAGAACCCACCGGTGGCCAGGGCCATCAGCCCGTGGACAGCCTGGAATCCGGCCCGGTCGGGATCTGCCATCGGGTCGAGAAAGCTCAAAAGGCGGGTCACGCGGTGCGGCGCGGCCGCCACGAAGAAGACGAGCACGGCGGCGACGGTGAGGAACACACCGCCCATGTAGCGGCCCGGGAGTCCCACAATCCAGAGCATGCCGACGATGACCGCGAAAAGGACCAGCGCCGTGCCGAGGTCGTGCTGCCCGACCACGAGCATCGCGACCACGCCGGTCACGGGGACCATGGGCAGGAGGACGTGCTTGGGGTCGTTGAGGAGCTTTTCCTTGCGGGCGAACAGGTCGGCGGCCCACAACACGATGGCGAGCTTGACGAACTCCGAGGGCTGGATCCGGAAGGAGCCGAACAGGGGAAGCCAGTTGCGGTTGCCGTTGACATTGATGCCGACGCCGGGCACATAGGTCAGCAGGATCAAGAACACCGAGCCGAACAGCACCACGTAGACCAGCCTGCGGATGAGCGCAATCGGCATCCTGGCCGCGATGACCGCGCCGACCACTCCGGCGACGGCGAAGATCAGCTGCCGCTTGAAGATGAAAAACGAGTCGCCGTCGTACCGGTCGAATGAGGACACCGAGCTCGCGCTCAGGACCATGATCAGTCCGAGGCCGAGCAGGATCGCGGTGGTGCCGAGGACGAGCTGATAAGACGCGAGCGGGCGTTCGAGCGTCTTGCGCGTGGCGGCGAGAACTGCGGGAGAACGACGGCCGGCCGTGGTGCTCATGACGCGCCTCCCTCGTCGCTCCTATGCGAGTCGCCGCACCACTTCGGTAAAAGCGTCCCCGCGTGCTGCGTAATTCGCGAACTGGTCCATGGAAGCGCACCCCGGGGCCAACAACACCGTGTCTCCTGGCTGCGCCAGCGATGCCGCCGCGCCCACGACGCGATCCATGAGATCAGTCTCGCCGTTTTCGACCTCGACAACGCGCACATCGGGTGCGTGTCGCTGCAATGCGTCGGCGATCACATCGCGGTCCCGGCCGAGCAGAACGACTCCCCGGATCCGGTTTCGGGTCGCTTCGACCAGTCCGTCGAACGACGCGCCTTTGGCCAGGCCGCCGGCGATCCATACGACTGAGTCGAAGCTCTGGAGCGAGGCCTGGGCCGCGTGCGTGTTGGTGGCCTTGGAGTCGTTGACGTAGCGGACCCCACCGATGGTCGCCACGTCGGCGATGCGGTGGGCATCGGGCTTGAAGCTGCGAAGGCCGTCGCGGACCGACCGCGGGGACACGCCGTGGGCCCTCGCGAGGGCGGCAGCGGCAAGCGCGTTGGCGACGTTGTGCGGTGCCTGCGAGCTCAGGTCGTAGATCGAGCCGAGCTCGGCCGCGTCGGACGAACGGCCCGGTATGAACGCGCGGTCGGCGATGGCGTCGTCGACAAGGCCGATCATGCCGGGCGCCGGGATGCCGAGGGTGAATCCGATCGCCCGGGCACCCTTCATGACGTCGGCGGCGCGCACCAGGTCCTCGGTCGCGGAGTCCTGCACGTTGTAGACACAGGCGATCTGGGTGCGCTCATAAATCTTGCCCTTGGCGGCGGCGTAGGACTCGGCCGATCCGTGCCAGTCGAGGTGATCGGGGGCCACATTGAGGACGGCGCTCGCCTCCGCCGAGATCGAGGAGCTCCAGTGGAGCTGAAAGCTCGAGAGCTCGACCGCAAGGACGTCGAACCTGTCCGGGTTCATCACCGCTTCGAGGATCGGCACGCCGACGTTGCCGACGGCGGCCGACTTCAGGCCTTCGGACCGGAGGATCGCGTCGAGCATCTGCACGGTGGTGGTCTTGCCGTTGGTGCCGGTGACGGCCAGCCACGGCGCGGGGTTGTCGCCGCGGAGCCGCCACGCGAGCTCGACCTCGCCCCAGATCGGGAGCTGTCGGGCGGCAGCGGCGACGAGCAGCGGAGCCGAGGGTGGCCAGCCCGGCGACGTGACGACCAAGTCGACGTCATCGGGCAGCTCGTCTGCTGCACCGGCGCCGAGACGGACTTCGGCGCCCAGGGTCTCGAGCAGGGTGCCCTTTTCGCGAAGGCTCTTGTTGTCGCCGGCGTCGAGAACCGTGACGTGTGCGCCGAGGTGCTGCAGGGAGTCGGCGGCGGCAAAACCGCTGACGCCGAAACCGGCGACAACTGCCCGCACGCCCTCCCATGATGATTCCCGGCCCAGAGACTCCAGGTCAGGACGAGTCATACGCCAGCAACCCATTCCCAATAGAAAATGCCGAGACCGGTGGCCACGCAGAGTCCGCTGATGATCCAGAACCGTACGACGATCGTGATCTCTTCCCACCCCAACAGCTCGAAATGGTGTTGGAGCGGTGCCATTCGGAAAATGCGTTTGCCGCCGGAGAGCTTGAAGAAGCCGACCTGGATGATCACCGAGAAGGTGATCGCGACGAAGAGCCCGCCGATGATGACGAGCAGGAGCTCGGTCCGGGTCATGAGGGCGAAACCGGCGATGGCGCCGCCGAGTGACAGCGAACCCGTGTCGCCCATGAAGATCTTGGCCGGCGACGCGTTCCACCACAGAAAGCCGAAACAGGCACCGGTGAGGGCCGACGCCACGACGGCCAGATCGAGGGGATCACGGACTTCGTAACACTTGTTGAAGGAGTTGGAGGCACAGTTCTGGTTGCTCTGCCAGATGTTGATGAGCACGAAGGCGCCGAAAACCATGGCCGAGGCGCCGGTCGCGAGGCCGTCGAGACCGTCGGTGAGGTTCACCCCGTTGCTCGTGCCGGCGATCATGAGCAGCACCCAGATGACGATGACGCCGGCCGGAAGCTGCCATCCCGGGATGTCGCGGGTGAAAGAGATGCCGTTGCTGATGGGGGTGCGCCCGGTGTCGTCCTGCCAGCCGATCGCCAACAGCGCGAACACCAGCGACACCCCGAACTGGCCGGCCATCTTGGCCTTGCTGCGGAGGCCGAGACTTCGCTGCTTGGAGATCTTGATGTAGTCGTCGAGGAAGCCGATGGCGCCGAGTCCCAGGAACAGGCCAAGGATCAGGATCGCCGATGCGGAAGGCCAATAGCCGGTCGCGAGCTTGGCGACGAGATAGCCGAAGACGACCGACAGGATGATCACGAGTCCGCCCATCGTGGGCGTGCCGCGCTTCGTGTGGTGCGTGGTCGGACCGTCGTCGCGGATCAGCTGACCGAAGTTCTTGGCGACGAGGAATTTGATGGCAACCCTGGTGCCGAGCAGCGTCCCCAACATGGCGAATGCTCCGGCGATGAGGATTGCCTTCATGAACTCGCGATTCCTTTCGTTGCGTCACCGCATTGCCACGCGGACCCGAACCACGGTGTTCTCACACTCGGTGTTACCAAAAACTCGGTGTTGCCAAAACTGGTGCTCCGAAGAGTATGCCGTTATCGGCCCAACAGGGCTTCGGCGACTCGCTCGAGCCGACCGCCCCTCGATGCTTTCACAATCACGACGTCGGATGGTCGAAGCCGCTCCGTGAGAAAGGCCACGGCCGCCTCCACGTCGGCGACGCGATGGGCCCGCAGACCCGCGCCCTCGGCGATTCCGGCTGCTCCGTCGCCCACGGTGACGACGCAGAAGACGTCGAGGTCGGCGGCCAGCTCGCCGATGCGGCGGTGCGCATCGGCGCTGGTCTCCCCCAGCTCGAGCATTTCGCCGAGCACGGCATACGTATGGCCCTTGCCGCCGACAGCCGCGAGGGCGCGCAACGCCGCCGCCATCGAGTCGGGGTTGGCGTTGTAGGCGTCGTTGATGACCACGACGCCGTCTTCGCGGACGGTTTTGGCCATGCGCATGGGCGATTGGGTTGTTGCTTCCTGTAGCGCGGCCCCGATGTCGGCGAGATTCATACCGGCGGCGACGCCGACCGCGGCGGCCGCGGCGGCGTTGATGGCGTGGTGTCTTCCTATCTGGGGCACGGAGGTCGCGACACTCTGGCCGTCGTACGTCAGCGTGAAGTGCGGTTCGCCGTTGGAATCGAGGGTGACGTCGCTCAAATTCAGGTCGCCGGTTTCGCCGAAGGTGATGATGCGGGCGTGGGTCCGCGACGCCATCGTGGCGACGCGGGAATCGTCGGCGTTGAGGATCGCCGTGCCTTCGTCGCCCAGTGCTTCGACAAGCTCTCCCTTGGCGATGGTGATGTTGTCGGCCGAGCCGAACTCGCCCATGTGCGCGACGCCGACATTGAGCACGACGGCGATGTCGGGCGGCGCGATCTCGCAAAGAGTGGTGATGTGGCCGATGCCGCGCGAACCCATCTCGACAACGAGGAATTCGGTGGAGGGTTCGATCCGCAGGACCGTCAGCGGGACGCCCAGCTCGTTGTTGAACGAACCGGCCGAGGCAACCGTCGGCCCGGCTGCTGCCAACAACTGGGCGAGTAGATCCTTGGCGCTGGTCTTGCCCTGTGAACCGGTGATGCCGATGACACGGAGATCCGCGCGGCGGTCGAGGACAGCGCGGGCGATCTTGCCGAGCGCCAGGGTCGCATCGTCCACCACCACGCATGGGACGTCGACCGGGCGGGTCGCGAGGACTGCAGCGGCGCCGGCGGCCATCGCCTGCGGTGCGAATTCGTGGCCGTCGACGTGTTCGCCGCCAATCGCCACGAACAATCCGTCCGGCTCGAGCGCCCGGGAGTCGACCGAGGCGGCTCCCCTCACCACGATGTCCTCGTCGCCGTGGACTTCTCCCCCGGTGGCGTCGGCGATCTCACGCAGAGTCAGCCCGATCACGAGGGGAGTCCGATCAGCTCGATCAGGACTTCGCGGTCGTCGAAGGGATGGATGACGCCGTCGATCTCCTGGCCGCGTTCGTGTCCCTTGCCGGCGATGACGATCGTGTCGCCGGTGCGCGCCCTGGCAACGGCCTCCGCGATGGCTTCACGCCGGCCGGCAATGTCGATGACAGTGGCGACACCGCCTTGGGCCCCGGCCAGCACGTCGGCACGGATGGCGGCCGGGTTCTCGGTGCGCGGATTGTCGTCGGTGACGATGAGGATGTCGGCATCGCGGGCGGCGACCTCCCCCATCAGCGGCCGTTTGCCGTGATCGCGGTCTCCTCCGGCGCCGAGCACCATGATCAGTCGGCCGGCCGTCACCGGGCGGAGGGCTCTGAGTACAGCCGCCACGGCATCGGGTTTGTGTGCGTAGTCGATGACTGCTGTGAACGGTTGCCCGACGTCGACGCGCTCCATCCGGCCGGGGACGCCCGTGCAGTTGGCGATGCCGGCGGCGAGCTCGGCCGGGTCATAGCCGGTTTCGGCGAGGGAGGCGATCACCGCGAGGGCGTTGGACACGTTGAACACACCGGCCAACGGCACAGAGAGCTCGATCTGGAGACCGTCGGGACCGAGGACGTCGAGTTCCGTACCGAGCCGGTGCGGCCGGATGTTGATCGCACGCCAGTCGGCGGAACGGCCGTCGGTCGAGAAGGTCGTCACCGGGAGCACCGTCTGTTCGATGAGCCGTCGGCCGTGCTCGTCGTCGACGTTGATCAGGGCCCGGCGCGCATGTTCGGGGGTGAACAGCGCCGCCTTGGCCAGGAAGTAGTCCTCGAGGTCCTTGTGGAAGTCGAGGTGGTCGCGGCCGAGGTTGAGGAATACGGCGACGTCGAAGGCGAATCCGTCGACCCGCCCCTGCACCATCGCGTGGCTCGAGACCTCCATCGCGCACACGTCGATCCGTTCTTCGCGCATCACGGCGAACAACGCCTGCAGCTGCGGAGCCTCCGGAGTCGTCAGCGCCGAAGCTGCTGGTATGCCGTTGATCGTCGTCCCGATCGTGCCGATGACGGCCGCCCGGGAATGTTCGAGGGCCGCGGCGGCGAGGTATGTCGTGGTGGTCTTGCCCTGCGTGCCGGTGATGCCGACCGTCGTGAATGCCGCGCTCGGATCGCTGTAGATGAAGCTGCTCAGATCGGCCAGCGCGGCCCGCGGGTTGTCGACGACGAGGACCGGCAGGCCGGTGATCAGGTCAGATCCGGCCGGGTCGGTCAGGACCGCAACGGCGCCGGCCTCACGGGCGACGCCGGCGAAGGTCGCACCGTGGACACGGGCGCCCGGGAGGGCGGCATACAGATCGCCTGGGACGACATCGGCGGTGTTGAGCGCGACGCCGGTGACAACAGCCCCTGAGTCGGTTTCGAGGCCAAGGTGGGCGGCAATTTCGGCGAGCTCCAGGCGCGGTGCGGTGCGCGGTCGGACGCGCATCAGTTCGGGCATCCCACGAGCCTAACCGAGTCCACGTCTCCGCTGGGCGTGACGTTCGGCAGGGCCAACACCTCTTGACATTGCACGGCGTGTCTCATGCCAAACGTCACTCTCAGCTGGGAGGGGGGTGCTGTCACCAGTTCTGAGCGACCTTGGGGACCTTCGATCCCGACGGAGCCACTCCGAAGCGCTCCAGGGCCATCGACATGATGTCGTGGAACACCGGGGCCGCGGTCGAACCACCGCCGGCGTTGGCGAAGGGCTTGTCCAGGACGATGTAAGTCAGGAACCGCGGATTGTCGGCCGGGGCGAAGCCCATGAACGACACCGTGTTCTGGCCGCGGACGTAACGGCCGGTGACCGGATTGACCCGCCAGGCGGTGCCCGTCTTGCCGGCAACACGGTAGCCGTCGATCGCTGCCGCGGGCGCGGTGCCGTCGGGAGCGGTGACGGCCTCCATCATCCGGGTCACGGCTGCGGCGGCCTTGGCCGACACGACACGTTTGCCGGCCGGGGCCTCGATCGACGTCTTCTCGCCATCCGGCGCGGAGAACCCGGTCACGACGCTGGGATCGATGATGATGCCACCGTTGGCGATGGCGCCGACCGCGCGCACCATCTGCAGCGCGGTCACCGAGATGCCCTGGCCGAAGGCGATCGTCGCGTGATTGGCCCTTGTCCAGGCCTTCGCCGGGGCGAGGATGCCCGCTGATTCGCCGGGCAGGTCGATACCGGTCTTGGCGCCGAAACCGAACTTCACCAGGTAGTCGTGCATGACCTTGTCGCTCATTTGCTGCGAAGCGACGATCGTGCCGAGGTTCGACGACTTGGCGATGACACCGGCCGCGGTCAGCCGTAGCGTGCCGTGCTTCCAGTAGTCACCGATCGGGAACTTGTCGATGACCAGCTTGGACGGGACGCTGATCTTCGTCTCAGGTGCGATCTTGCCCTGATCGGCAAGCGCGGCCATCGTGATCGTCTTCTGGACACTGCCCGGTTCATACACGGTCTGCAGCAGCCGCGAAACGGTGTTGTAGTCGTCCATGCCGGTGCGGTTGTCGGGGTTGAACGTCGGGACCTGCGAAACCTGGACGAGCTGGCCGGTACGGACGTCCATCGTCATGGCAAGCCCCCAGTCGGAGCCGGTCGCGCGGACCGAATCGGCGAGGCGCTGATCGGCATACCACTGGAGGTCGCGGTCGATCGTCGTCGTGACATCGGAGCCGGGCACCATCTCGGTGACGGTGCTGTCTGCCATCGGTATGCGCTGACCGGTCGGCGACAGCTCGAAAGTGCTCGATCCGTCTTTGCCGGTGAGGATCTTGTTGTATTCGGACTCCAGGCCGGCGACGCCCTTTCCGCTGCCGTCGAGATAGCCCAGCAGGTTGGCTGCGAGCGTTCCGCCCGGGTAGGTCCGGATGGATTCCTCTTGCGGGAAGACGCCGGTGAATCCGGCCTTCGCGATCTTGTCGAGCGCCTTGTTGGCGGTCCATTGCGGGACTTGGCGGATGAGGTAGACGAAGCGCGACTTCGGGGTGCGCAGCTTCGCAACCGTGTCGAAGTAGTCGATCCTGTTGCCGAGCGTCTCGACCAGGATGCGGGCGATCTTTGGTGCGTTCTCCGCGGTCATGCTCGGATCGGCGGTGAGGGTCAGGCCCTCGGTGCTGCTGGCGAGCTCGACGCCGTTACGGTCGGTGATCTTGCCCCGTGGCGCGGGCACGGACACCTTGGACGTTCCGGCCTGCACCGCCATGGAGGCGTATGCCTGTGCGTCGATCCCCTGGATCTGGAACAACCGGAGCCCGAAGATGCCGAAGATGAAACACACAACGGCGAGACATACCCGCAGCCTGTTGCGGGTGAGGCGCTGCCGCCTGGTCATCGTTCGACCCGATTCACGTTGGTGTTGGGCAGAGCCGGTGAGGGTTTGCCGATGACGTTGCCGTCACTGAGGCGAAGGAACACCGGGTTGGTGTTGGGAACCATCCCGTAGCGGACCGCCGCGGAAGCGACCCCGGACGGACTCTTCATCCGGTCGAGGTCGTGCACGAGGGACTCCTGCTGCGACTGCAGTGCCGTGGCCTCGCGATCGAGCCTGGCGATCTCGAAGGCCTGCTTCTGCAGCACCGTGCTCATGAAGATGAGCCCGATGAGCCCGAGCGAGACCACAGTGATGACCACGACGACGAATGGTGTGCGGCCGGCCTGGTTGGGTGCCGGGGCAACGAGGCGAAGACGTTTCGGCGCGGCAGCCGGACGGGTGCTCCTGACGCGAGGACTGGCGAGCGAACTCATGTGGGGTCCCCGCGAAAGTGTGAGCGCAGCGAGCCACCCGGAAGAGCGATACTCATACGGCTATCCGTTCGACGGCGCGCAGTCGAACGGACTGGGCGCGACGGTTGGCGGCGATTTCGGCTTCGGAGGCTTGCTCGGAGCCCCGGGTGACAAGCTTGAACTTCGGCATCATCTCGACCGGGACGACGGGAAGGTCGCGGGGCGCGTTGCTCTTGGTGACCCGCGCAAAAGCCTGTTTGGTCAACCGGTCCTCGAGCGAGTGATAGGCCAATACGACGACGCGACCGCCCACTTCCAACGTGTCCAGCGAGGCGGGCAGGGCGCGGGTGAGCGCGCCGAGCTCGTCGTTGACCTCGATGCGAAGCGCCTGGAACGTGCGCTTGGCCGGATTGCCTCCCGTGCGGCGTGCCGCTTGCGGGATCGAGTCGCGGATGAGGTCGACGAGGCGAGCGCTCGTCGTGAACGGTTCGTTCGCGCGCTGGGCGACCACGGCATCGGCAATGCGCTTGGCGAACTTCTCCTCGCCGTAATGGCGCAGCACCCGCGCGATCTCCTGGGCGCTGTAGGTGTTGAGCAGGATCGCGGCGGTGAGCTCGTCTTCGGGATTCATCCGCATGTCCAGCGGCGCGTCCTGCGAGTAGGAGAAGCCGCGATCGGCGAGATCGAGCTGCATCGAGGAGACACCGAGGTCGAACAGCACGCCGGCGACGTGGTCATGGCCGGCGGCGGTCACGACGGCGCCGATCTCGTCATACACGGCCTGGGCATAGGTCACGCGGTCGCCGAACGGTTCCAGCCGCGCACGTGCCCGACCGAGCGCCACGGGATCGCGATCGATGCCGATGACCTGGACGTCGGGGAATGCCGTGAGGAGCGATTCGGTATGACCGCCGAGGCCGAGCGTCGCGTCGACGACGACGGAGCCGGGTTTGGCCAGCGCCGGGGACAACAGGTCGAGAACACGATCGAGCAGGACCGGGCTGTGCAGCCCGGAGTGGGGGCTGGGCTCGGTCATTTCACCACGTCACTCGGGTCGCGAGGGCGAAGGCGGTGGCCACGGTGACGGACGCTCCAAGCGAAAAGCCCATGAGCAGCAACGAGTCGGCGACGTCGTGTCGCACCCGCCTGCTCTTCGCGTCCATCTTCTCGTTCACAGTTCTCTTGCCTTTTCTCTTCGTGCTGCTTCTCGGACTTACGGTTCTCGGACCCGACTCCCTGTCGTGGAGCCAGACCCCCGACCGGGTGGGTCTGACACCGGGGAAGTGATGTCAGAACCAAACGGTCAGAGATCTCGCTCAACGCCTAGAAGATGCCGGGCATCACTTCCTCGGACATATCGGCGAACGGCTGTTCCTGGGCGGTCTGGAAGTCGTCCCAGCGCGAGGCGTCCCAGATCTCGATCCGGTCCATCGCTCCGACGACGACGCATTCCTTGTCGAGGTGGGCCCAGTCGCGCAGGACCGACGGCACCGAGATGCGTCCCTGCTTGTCGGGGGTTTCCGAAGAGGCACCGGAGAACAACATGCGGAGGAAGTTGCGGGCCTCCTTGTTGGTGAAGGGAGTGTTGCGAACCCGGTCGGTGAAGGCGTTGAAGCTCTCGGGCGTCCAGCCGTAGATGCAGTTCTCCTGACCACGGGTGAGGACGACGCCCTGCTCGAGGCGAGGGCGGAACTTGGCCGGCAGGAAAAGCCGGCCCTTGTCGTCAAGGCGCGGTGTGAAGGTGCCGAAGAAATTCGAGAACTCAACCGGACTCACCTCAACCCTCCCTGCCGCTCAACGGTGCTCCATTTTGCACCACCCTACTCCACAATGCACCACCGTCAAGCCGAAACGGAACAATTGGTGGACTATTTAGGGCGTGTCAGGCGAATGCTGGAGGACCGGCAGAATCACTGTCAGGACAGCAAAAAACCGCCCCCTGAGGGGGCGGTCGAGATGAAAGTGGTGGCGAGTGGAGCGAAATCGGTCTGATTCGCCCTCCGGAGGTGCTTCTAGAGGTCGTCGCCGTCCTGGCGGCGGTTCCAGCGCTCTTCCATACGGTCCACGAAGGAGCCCGAAGGCTTGGGTGGAGCGTTGCCGGCACTCTTCTCTTCTTCGGCCGAGCCGAGTCCGCGGCGATAGGCATTGAGGAAGATGTAGGCAGATGCGAGCATCATGATGAAGCCGACCAGTCCGAGGACGACGCTCGGAACCATGACGCCTGAGAACAACACAAGCAGGCCGACGACGAACCCCAGCGCAGAGATGATGGCGATGCGGCGGTTGTGGGCGAACAACTTGGACCCGCGCAGCGTCGATGCAAAGTCCGGATCTTCAGCGGCGAGCGACTGCTCGAGCTGATGGAGTAGCCGGGCCTCTTCTTCAGAGAGCGGCACTGTTGCCTCCTCGATCGGTATGTTCTGGGTTCCAGTCTAGGCGTGCTATCGATTGGAGACCAGCGGAGAGGGCAGCAAACTCTGGAGACTTCTTGACAAGTTGTTCCAGGGCGTACAACTGGGCGCGCGCGCCGGGCTCGGTGTCCACGATGGCGCTCGGCACGAGGTCGGCGAACACTCGCAAGGCATTGGTGTCGATCACGGTCAGTCCCTGCCCGATGAGCAGGTCGCGGATCTCACGGAGGACGAAGCGGCGGGGACCGTCGGCCCGAATGTTCCACTCCCTCGCCGACGTCGTGAACAGGCTCTCGGCCTGGGCGAAGTCGCCGGCAAGCGCGCGGGCGAACACCGCGGCATGGCGACTCGCGACGACAACACTGACGAGGCCGCCTGGACGCAAGACCTTGGCGACGGAACCGAGTGCCTGGGCCGGGTCGTCGACATATTCGAGCACGCCGTGGCACAACACGAGATCGACCGATCCGGCGTCCACATGTTCGGCGAGGTCGGCGGTGTCTCCCTGGATTCCGGCGACCGCCTCCGCGACTCCTTCTTCGACCGATCGGCGGTGCAGGGAAGCCAGCGCATCGGGGCTCGGGTCGACCACGGTCACCCGGTGACCGGACTGGGCAAGTCGCACGGCATCGCTGCCGGTGCCGCCACCGAGATCGAGGATGTCGATCTCCGTGATATCGCCGCCGGCGAGAGCCACGGCATCAAGCACGGACTGCCACATCACCTCAGTGCGCACCGGACCCATGGGCGTAACTGTGCCACACCCTCCGGCGCAGGTGGAGGAGGGTTTTGGTCCAGCCTTGACGGGCACTGTCCCGATCCCCGTCAATGGTTCCCATGGACCTTGCGCCGCTCGTCTTCAGCAGTGGTTGGGCCAGCGGCGTCAATTCCTATGCGACCGTGCTCGTCCTGGGCCTGTTCGCCCGGTTCAGCGACACGACGACTGTCCCCGACGTCCTCGGCCGCACCGATGTCCTCCTCGTCGCCGGGCTCATGTTTGTCATCGAGTTCGTCGCCGACAAGGTCCCGTATGTCGACTCGGCCTGGGACGCGGTGTCCACGTTCATACGACCCGTCGTCGGCGCTGCGCTCGGTGCCGTGCTGGCCGGAGATGCCACCGGAGTCGACCAGGCGTTGCTGGCCGCACTCGGTGGATCCACGGCCCTCGCCTCGCATGGCGTGAAGTCGGGCCTCCGGCTCGCGGTCAACACCTCGCCCGAACCGGTGACCAACAGCGTGGTCAGTGTCGGTGAGGACCTTTCCGTCATCGGCGTCATGGCCCTCGCGGTGGCTCATCCGTGGGTCGCACTCGGCGTCTCGGCAACGCTGCTGATCCTCGGCGTCATCCTCGTCGTCTGGCTACTCGGCAAAGTTCGCCGGGGTCTGACGGCGATGCGCCGGCGCCGAAGCCGCACCCCGTAGTCTCCCCCCATGGCAAACGTTGTGGTCGTCGGCGGCGGCTTCGCCGGATTGTCGGCCGCGGCCAGGCTCGCCAAGTTGCGCCATAGCGTCACTCTCGTCGAGTCCACCGACATCCTCGGCGGCCAGCTCCGCGGCGTGACACGCGATGGCCTGGTGTGGCAGACGCATCGCGAAACGGTCACGCTCCCCGGCGTGTTCCGTGACTTGTTCCGCAAGTCCGGCCGACCGCTGGAACGGGCCCTCGAGCTGGAGAAGATCGTCGGCCGCCGTCACGTCTACAAGGACAAGCTCGTCCTCGACCTGCCACTGGGCAACCGCGGCGACCAGGCCGAAGCGCTCATCGACACGTTCGGTTTCGACAAGTGGTCGACGTGGGTGGACCGGTTCACACCGGTGTGGGACAGCATCCGGCGCGTCACACTAGACCGGACGTTCACCGGCAAAAGCGATTTCGATGTGGCGCAGTGGAAGGCCATTCGCGCCCGGCGATCTTTGTACAAGGTCGCCGCGAAGGAGCTGGACGACTATTACCTCCGCAAGATCGTGCTGGACCCCGTGCGGCTCGCCGGCCACCAACGGCGGTCGACGCCGGGATTCGTCGCGGTCTCCACCTACGTCGAGCGCAACTTCGGCCTCTGGCGATTTGCCGGCGGACGGCCCGCCCTTGCCGACGCCCTCACGACCCGTCTCGAAGAGCGCAAGGTCGACGTCCTCACCGGCACCGCGGCACACGGCATACGGTTTGGCGACGGGGAGGCCACCGGTGTCGAGACGTCGGGCGGCGTCATACCGGCGGACGTCGTCATCTGGTGTGCCCCCAACCACCCCACTCCCCTGCCGCGCTCACCGGAATTGCGGCTCATCCCGGCTTCACGCACCTACCTGACACTCGATCCGGCTGCACCGGACCTGGCGGACGAGATCCTGGTCCACTCCAATCCGCCGATCCGGATGTGGACGAGCGCTCCGGGCCAATGGACGATCGAACACCGCAGCGGCGAAGACCCGGTCGTCGTGATGGCGCGTTGCGGCATCGACATTCGTCCCTACGTCGTCAGCCGCTGGGACCAGACACCGTCGCAGCTCGTCACGCAGTGCCATTGGGGCTGGGAGTGGCAGCTCTGGACGACGGCGGTCAGAATTCCCGGAGTCAACCCGGTCGGCGGCGTATTCTTTGCAGGAGCACACGCGCACCCCGGGGGCTCGCTGGAGATGATCGGTATGGCGACCGCGGCCATTGCCGAAGCGGTGGGACCCGCGCCGCGATAGCCCGCACTGGCGCTGGCATGACCTTCGGTTAGGGGACGACGGGTCGGGTCTACAGGTCTCCGCTTGCCCGGAGGTTCTCGAAGATCTCGCGGGTGGCTTTGGATCGGTTGAGCGTGATGAAGTGCAGGCCCGGAGCACCGGCCGCGAGCAAGTCGCGACACAACTGCGTCGCGAGCTCGATGCCCTTGGCGCGGACAGCGACCTTGTCGTCCTTGATCGGCTCGATCTGATCGAGGACTTCGCGCGGGAGCTCGGCGCCGGAAAGCTCGGCCATACGGCTGACCTGGGCGAAATTGAGGATCGGCATGATGCCCGGGACGATCGGAATGTCCGAACCCATCGCCCTGACCCGCTCGACGAGGGAGACGTAGTCCGAGGGCCGGAAGAACAGTTGCGTCACGGCATAGTCCGCACCGGCGTTGGCCTTGTCGATGAGCACCTGCGCGCAGGCGTCGAGGCCATCGGCGTCGGGATGACCCTCGGGGAACGCCGCGACGCCGACACAGAAGCCGCCGAGGCCGTGGGCCAGCTCCACCAGCTCGATCGCGTGGTTCATGCCGTCGGGGTGCTGCTCCCACGGTGCCCGCGGTCCGCCCTTGGGATCGCCGCGAAGCGCGAGGACGTTGTTGACGCCGGCAGCCGCATACTGCTTGAGCACGGACTCGATCTCGCCCTTGCTCTGACCGACCAGCGTCAGGTGTCCGACAGGACGCATCGACGTCGACTCGCCTATGCGTGCGGTGATGCGCACGGTGCGTTCCTGGCTCGTGCCTCCCGCGCCGTACGTCACCGAGACGAAGGTGGGATCGAGCGGTTCGAGCTCGGCAATGGTCTGCCACAACACCTCTTCGCCGGCATCGTCCTTGGGCGGGAAAAACTCAAAGGAGAATGTCGGCGTGCTCGCGTTGAGCTCGTCGATGAGGGAGTGTTCGGCTGAGACCATGGGTCAACGGTATCGTCCAGCCTGTGACGGCACCGCATAACGCATCCGTATTCCGGACACGTATCGATGAGCAACTGTCATCGTTCGTCGCCGCGCAACGGCTCCGACTGGCCGAACTCGGTCCCAGTCTCGAGCCCTTCATCGACGCCGCGGCCGAGTTCGTGTCCGGCGGCAAACGCCTTCGGCCCCAGTTTTGTTATGCCGGGTGGCTCGTGGCGGGCGGAGACCCCGACGAAACCGGGATCATGACCGCGGCCGCCGCATTCGAATGGCTCCAGGGCAGCGCACTCGCCCACGACGACCTGATGGACGAGTCCGACACCAGGCGGGGCAAACCGAGCATCCACCGGGACTTCGAGGCCAGGCACCAGGCCATCGCCGGTGCCGGCGACGCTGCACAATTCGGCCGCTCGGCCGCAGTCCTCCTGGGAGACCTGATGCTGTCCTGGAGCGACGAGCTGTTCCGCAACTGCGGGCTCGACACGGTCGACGCCGGGGCTGTCTACCTTGACCTGTGCAAGACCGAAGTCGTCGCCGGCCAGTACCTCGACGTCGTCGCCCAGACCCGCCAGGAATTCTCCGTCGCCGACGCAATGCGCGTGGTCCGGTTCAAGTCGGCGAAATACACGATCGAGCGGCCGCTGCATGTCGGCGCGGCGCTCGCAGGTGCCGACGACCAGCTCCTCGCGAAACTGTCCGCCTTCGGCCTGCCCCTCGGCGAAGCCTTCCAGCTGCGCGATGACGTTCTCGGGGTGTTCGGCGACCCGGAGGTCACCGGCAAACCGGCCGGCGACGACCTGCGTGAAGGCAAGCGCACCGTACTCATCGCCCGTACGGCCGAGCTCACCGACGACGCCGGCCGCGAGCTCCTGAGCCGTGGGCTGGGCGACGCGGACTACATCGATCGTCTTCGCGAACTGATCGTCTCGACCGGCGCGGCTGAGGCCGTCGAAGCCGACATCGACTCACTCGAACGTCAGGCCGAGGAGGCTCTCGAGGTTCTCGGAGACAGCGCGCAAACCCGTCTGCGCGAGCTGTTGCTCAAAGCAACGCGTCGAACCCGCTGAGTCCGGTCTCGCCGCGCAGGATCACCGAGAACGACTCGGCTTGTCCGACGCAGTCGCGGAGCACGTCGATCACCTCGAGCACGAGATCGGGTTCGGCGGCCCCGAGGTGTCCGGCGTCGTCCCAGATGAGGATGGTCGGTATTGCGGTGATTTCGCCGAGCATGTCGAAGAGGGCATCGAGGTTGTTGCCGAACCATGGCGGCAGGCCCCACCCAGTGCTGAGCTCTTCGTAGAATCCCTCGCGGTCGGTGACACCGGATGTGTCGAGCGAGAGTGCTTCCCAGCCGGAGTCGACCGCAAGCCCGGTCAGATCGCGCGCAGCGTCCCCGGCCCAGAGGAAGATGCCCGGCGCAGTGGTGCCCGCCAACAGGGACTCATACCTCGCCGTCACGATCCACTCCTTTCGACACGTTGGAAGGAAGCATAGTGATCACTCGTGCAAATGGAGCTCCGCCGAGGCACCAATGGCGAGTCGCCGTGGTCCGCGATCATCCCGGGGCGTGTGCGGTGATCCGTGGAAGCAAACCTGGCGCTCAGAACGCAAGGGCCTGCGCCCGTCGCCTGATCTCTCGTCCGCGGTTTTCGCGCAATGCGTCGATCGGGCGGCCGGGCAACGTGTCGTCGGGTGTGAAAAGCCAGATGGCGGACTCGACATCGCTGAAACCGACGTCGGACAACAGCGTCATCGTGCCGCCGAGACCCTTGACGATCTTGCCACCGTCGATGCAATCGGCGGGGATTCGCTGGTCATGGCCGTCGCGGACGGCAATGAGTTCGCGCTCGCGAATCCACTGGCGCACCTTATTGGGCGAGACCTGCAACTTGTCGGCCGCTTCGCGCACCGAAAGCCATGACGTGATGAGTTGCTCGAGTTGTTCCACGTAATAAGCGTGACACGCGCCGAGGGGGAGCAAGGACTGTGGGGCAGCATTCTCTAGACTTGTCGACAGGGGTTTACATTCGGGCCCTTTGCGGTCGAGGAGGGCTACGTGGCAGCGATGGGCGATGAAGCCCTGATCGGACGCGTCCTCGACGAACGCTACGTGATCGGTCAGCGCATTGCGCGAGGCGGCATGGCCAGTGTGTTCATGGCCACCGACAAGCGGCTCGACCGGGTTGTCGCGGTCAAGGTGATGCACAGCGGAATGGGCGATGATCGCCAGTTCACCGAGCGATTTGTACGCGAAGCCCGATCCGCTGCCAAGCTCAACCACGCCAACGTCGTCGCCGTCTTTGACCAGGGGTCCGACGGCGATGTCACCTACCTGGTCATGGAATATGTCCCCGGCAACACGTTGCGGGACGTGATGCGCGAGGAATGCCCGATGGCCCCGCGCCGTGCGCTGGCGCTCATGGAGCAGATCCTCATCGCGTTGTCCGCCGCCCACGCGGCCCACATCATCCACCGCGACGTCAAGCCCGAGAACGTCCTCATGACGCCGACCGGCGAGATCAAGGTTGCCGACTTCGGCCTGGCGCGTGCCGTCAGCGCGGCGACCACGGCAACAGGCGGCACGCTCATCGGCACGGTGTCCTACCTGGCGCCCGAGATCGTCGTCAACGACGGCGCCGACGCCCGTTCCGACGTCTATGCCTGCGGCGCCCTGCTGTACGAAATGCTCACGGGCCTCAAGCCCCACGCCGGCGAATCCCCCATCCAGGTCGCTTACAAACACGTGCACGAAGACATCGCTGCTCCGTCGGCGACTGTGCCGGGCATCCCGCCGTTCGTCGATGCGCTGGTCGCCAGGACCACGGCGCGCGACCGCGACAAACGGTCCGCCGATGCCCACGTGATGCTTCAGCAGGTCCGCCAGGTGTTGCGCGGGATCGACGCCGGCATCGCCGATGACCCCGAGCTCACGCAAGACTTGCTTCCTCGCGGTCCGGTTGCCTTCGCAGGCGGCGATGCCGGCGACTCCGAAGACACCGAGAGAGTTGCTTCGGCCGGGACCACGACCGAGGTCGTGTCGACCGGCGGATTCACCGCATTCGACGGCGAACAGACGTTGCACTGGCGCACCGACCCTGCGGGATCGACGGACGCCAGGCCTCCCGGTATGCACCCGGTCATGACCCCCGAGCGCTACAAAGCGGTCAAGAAGGATCAGCCGGACAATCGGCGAGGCAAGATCCTGCTCATCGGCGCCGTCGCGCTCGCGGTGATTGCCGGGCTCGTCGGCTTCTATTTCGGCGTCGGCCGCTATGTCGACACACCGAGGCTCGTCGGACTCTCCCAGGAGCAGGCGATCGCACAGGCAAAGGGCCAGGGATTCACCCTCAACGTCGCCGAACGCGAGTTCTCCGAGGATGCCCCGCTCGGCACAGTCATATCGACCGATCCCAAGCCCGGTGCCAAGATCCTGCCCCAGGACACCATCAAGGCCGTCATCTCCAAGGGCAAGGAGCGCTACGACATTCCGCAGCTCAAGGGCATGACCCTGACCGAAGCCACGGCTGCGCTCGACAAGCTCCACCTCAAGGTCGGCTCCAAGTCGGAGAAGTTCGACGAGAAGGTGGCCGACGGAGACGTCGTGGGCACAAAGCTCAAGACGGGCACCTCGGTCAAACGAAACTTCGTCGTCGACCTCTTCATCAGCAAGGGACGTCAACCCGTCAAGGTCGTCAACTACACGGGCAAGACCGAGGGCGAGGCGACCAAGGGCCTCGGCGACGCCGGGTTCAGGGTCGGCGTCCAGCGCGCCTTCAGCGACTCCACCAAAAAGGGCAGCGTCATCAGCCAGAGCCCGAATTCGGGCACCAAGTTCAAGAACGACACGATCACGATCGCCGTCTCCAAGGGACCGGAATTCATCAAGGTCCCCAATGTCAAAGGCAAGAAGAAGAACGCAGCCGTGAAGATCCTGGAAAAGGCCGGCTTCAAGGTCCAGTCCCTCGGCAGCGGCAACTTCGACGTACGCTCCCAGAGTCCCGGACCCGACCAGAAGGCCAAAGTCGGTAGCACCGTGACCATCACTCCCATCCCCTTCGGGTGAGGTCGCGGCTCGCCGCGCTGGCGCTTCTGTCCGTAACGGCCCTGTGGGGTTCGACGTTCATCCTGATCAAGGACCTGAACGATCGCCTTCCGGTGGTCGATTTCCTCGGAGTGCGCTTCGCGATCGCCGCCGCGGCGCTGTTCCTCCTTTCCCCTCGCGCGATCTCCCGGTTGAGTCCGGCCGTTCGCCGCCGCAGCGCCTACGCCGGCGGGGTCTACGGTCTCGCCCAGATCCTCCAGACCGCGGGGCTCAGCCATACCGATGCGAGTGTGTCCGGCTTCGTCACGGGTATGTATGTCGTCGCGACGCCGCTGCTCGCGGCGGCGCTGCTCAGGCAACGGATTCCTCCGATCGTGTGGATCGCCGTCGTGCTGTCGACGATCGGGCTCGGCATCCTTTCCCTCCGCGGCTTCAGCATCGGCTTCGGTGAGGCGATCACGTTCGTCGGCGCCATTCTCTATGCCCTTCACATCGTGGCCTTGTCGCGCTGGTCTTCGCCCCGCGACGCCTTCGGCATGGCCACGATCCAGACCGCGGTCATCTCGGCCATGTGCTTGCTTCTGGCCGCCCCCGGCGGCATCACGCTGGCCTCGGGTTCGCGCGACTGGCTCGCGGTGGTCTACATGGCGCTGGGTGCCGGTGCGCTGGCGATGCTGGCCCAGACCTGGGCGCAAGGACAGCTGAGCGCGGCGCGCGCGGCACTGCTGATGACGATGGAGCCGGTCTTTGCGGCAACCTTCGCCGTCGCCTTCGGCAACGAGCACCTGGGGCTGCGTGTGCTCCTCGGCGGCTCGCTCATACTCGCGGCGATGATCATCGCCGAATTGACCGAAGCCCGCGAATCCGTCCGGTTAGAGTGACGGCCATGTCGACTCCGCGCATCGCTCCCGGCCGGCTCAGGGAGCTGGGATTGGTCAACAACACGATCAGCCTGCTGGCGGGCAGGTTCATGGGCGGCAAACGGCCCAATGTCTTCACCACGCTCGGCCGCCAGCGCGGACTTTTCCGCGCCTGGCTCTGGTACAGCTCCAAGATGATGCCGGGCGGCAAGCTGCCCCGCCGCGAGACCGAGCTCGTCATCCTTCGCATCGCCACCAACCGCGAATGCGACTACGAATACGGCCACCACGCCCGGATCGGTCGTCGCGTCGGTGTCACGACGGAAGAACTCGACAACATCCGCAACGCCGGGTGGTCGGGCTGGTCGGCACGCGAGCGCGCTCTGTTCGCGGCCGTCGACCAGCTGGGCATGGTCAAGGACATCGACGATGAGGCCTGGGGCGAGCTGCGCCGGCACCTCGACGAAGCCGAGATCATCGAGCTCCTGCTCCTCAGCGGCCAGTACGAGTCCCTCGCCACGACCCTCATGGCGCTGCGAGTCCAGCCCGACTAACGTCGCCCGTCGCCAAGATTTGGGGAGTCAGAGAGCGTTGAGGTAGCGGTTGGTCATCCAACTTTGGAGCAGACGGCCGATCGGACCAAGCAGTTTCGTCGACCACCGCCCCGGCCTGGAGAACGCCCTGACGGTCGCGGTCACCGTGCCCGTATGCACGTCCCGTTCGATGACGAAGCTCTCTTCGCCCCGTTCGGGATGACCCTTCAATGTGCCATAGGCAAACCCTTGGCGGGGGGTTCGGCTCGTCGACGACATCACCGGCGCCAAGCACCCGCGAGAGGTGGAGATGGCGGTAGCCCGAAGGCAGTTCCCCACGAGTCGCACCGGCCTCCGGGTAGGTCAGATCGGTGAGCGGCATCAGGCTCTGTTGGAGAGCATTTCTGCGACGAGGAACGCGAGCTCCAGCGACTGGGCGCGGTTGAGGCGAGGGTCGCAGAGCGTCTCGTAACGGTGCGAGAGGTCCGCCGCGGACAGGGCAGCACCGCCGCCGACGCATTCGGTGACGTCGTCGCCGGTGAGCTCGACATGGAGGCCACCGGGCCATGTGCCGAGAGCCCGGTGGACCTCGAAGAAACCGCGGACCTCGTCGATTATGTCGTCGAACTCACGCGACTTGTAACCGTTTTCGGTTTCGAAGGTGTTGCCGTGCATCGGGTCGCAGATCCACGCCACTTCGACACCGGCGGCGGTGACCTTCTCCACGAGGTTCGGGAGCAGGTCGCGGATCTTGCCAGAGCCGAAACGCGTGATGAACGTGACCTTGCCCGGAATGCGCTCGGGATTGAGCTTCTCGTACAGGGCGATCGCATCGTCGGGCGTCGTGGTCGGCCCGAGCTTGACCCCGATCGGGTTGGCGATCTTGCTGAGGAGCTCGACGTGGGCGCCGTCGAGCTGACGGGTGCGCTCCCCGATCCAGACGAAATGGCCGGAGACGTCGTACGGCAACTCGGTGCGCGAATCGATACGGGTCATGGCGTGTTCGTACTCGAGGATGAGCGCTTCGTGCGAGGAGTGGAAATCGACGGTATGGAACTCGTCGGGGTCGACTCCGCAGGCTTCCATGAACGCGAGGGCCCGGTCGATCTCGGCGCCGACACGTTCGTAGCGCTCGCCGACTGGGCTGGTGCGCACGAAGTCGGTGTTCCAGGCGTGCATCTGGCGCAGATCGGCGTAGCCACCGGTCACGAAGGCGCGCGCGAGGTTGAGGGTGGCGGCCGAGGCGTTGTAGACATCGACGAGCCGCTGCGGATCATGGGCACGGGCCTCGGGGGTGAATTCGAATCCGTTGACGGCATCGCCGCGGTAGGCCGGCAACGTCACGCCTTCACGAGTCTCGAGATCACTCGAGCGCGGCTTGGCGTATTGGCCGGCGAGGCGGCCGACCTTGACGATCGGCACACTCGCGGCGTAGGTGAGGACGACCGCCATCGACAGGAGAACGCGCAACTTGTTGCGGACGTTGTCGGCCGTGACGCCGTCGAAGGTTTCGGCGCAGTCTCCGCCCTGGAGCACGAACGCCTCACCGCGGGCAACAGCGGCAAGCTTGTCCCGGAGGTGATCACACTCCCCCGCAAACACCAGCGGAGGCATCTGTCGAAGTTTCTTGACAGCGGCGTCGCGCGCCACGGGATCGAGGTACGTGGGCTGCTGGGCAGCGCCGATCGCGTGGAGTTCGTCGAGGGAGGGAATGCTCACGGCACAAGGATACCGGCTGGTCATACAACGCATTTCACCAGCCGAACGTGCTTGCCGGTGTCTCAGCACCCACTACCCGTCGGTCGCGGTGGGTGTGCACCCAAGACTTGTGGCCGGGTGGGTGCGGATCCACCGCCCGGGAGGCCGGGTGGGTGCGGATCCACCGCCAGCTCAGCCGAACAGGACTTCGGCCTCTTCGTAGAGCTCTGACGTGACGACCTTAAGCATGCCCGTGCCCTCGGCGAGCGGGACGCGTTTGATGTCGGTGCCGCGCAAGGCCATCATCGTGCCGAAGTCGCCGTCGTTGACGGCCTGGATCGCGTGGAGACCGAACCGCGTCGCGAGCCAGCGGTCGAACGCTGTCGGCGTGCCGCCGCGCTGGATGTGGCCGAGGACGACGGCCCGTGCTTCCTTGCCGGTCCGCCGCTCGATCTCGTGAGCGAGCCGGTCACCGATGCCGCCGAGCCGGACGTGGCCGAAGGCGTCTTTCTCGCCGCTGACCAGGGACATCGAGCCCTCGGCCGGCACGGCACCTTCGGACACGACGATGATCGGAGCGTAGTGGGTGGCGAACCGGCTCTCGACCTGGGCGCACCCCTTGTTGATGTCGAAGGGGCGCTCGGGGATGAGGATGATGTTGGCTCCCCCGGCGAGCCCGCTGTGGAGGGCAATCCAGCCGGCGTGGCGACCCATGACCTCGACGACGAGAACGCGGTGGTGGGACTCGGCCGTCGTATGGAGCCTGTCGATCGCCTCCGTCGCGATGTTGACGGCGGTGTCGAATCCGAAGGTGAAGTCAGTGCCGGAGAGGTCGTTGTCGATCGTCTTGGGAACACCGACCACGTTGACGCCCAGCTCGGAGAGCTTGGTGGCCACTCCGAGCGTGTCCTCGCCGCCGATCGCGATCAGCGCGTCACAGCCGTTGGAGGCAAGGTTGTCCTTGATGCGTTCGACCCCGCCTTCGATGGCGAAGGGGTTGGTGCGCGAAGAGCCGAGGATCGTGCCGCCGCGGGGAAGAATCCCGCGTACCTGCTCGACGTCGAGCGGGCGTGTCTGGTTCTCCAGCGGTCCGCGCCAGCCGTCCCGGAACCCTACGAAGTCATTGCCGTAGTCCTTCACGCCCTTGCGGACGACACCACGGATCACTGCATTGAGCCCGGGGCAATCGCCTCCGCCGGTAAGAACGCCAACGCGCATGTCGTCTCCTTCAGTCGAAACTATTCGGGTTTGATTTCTTCCCACACTTCGTCGGCTTCCTGGCGGGCGACGACCTTGGCGGCTTCGCGTTCGACGTCCCGGTCGCGCTTCTTGGAGTCCTGCGCGTAGAGGTCGACGTACTCCTGGTCGGAGAGCCGCATGATCTCGTACATGATCTCGTCGGTGATGGCTCGCAGGATGTAACGGTCGTCCTGGAGTCCCTCATAGCGGCTGAAGTCCAGCGGCTTGCCGAAACGCACGCCGGGTCGGGCCATCTTGCCGAAGATCTTGCCGGGAGGGGCAACCACGTCGGTGTTGAGGACCGCGAGCGGAATCACCGGGACCTTGGCCTCGAGGGCGAGCCGGGCGACACCCGTACGGCCGCGGTAGAGCTTGCCATCGTGAGAGCGCGTGCCTTCGGGGTAGATGCCGCACACTTCGCCGTTGGCAAGCAGGCGAAGCTGAGTCTTGATCGCTCCGGCTGCAGCGCTGCCGCTCGACCGATCGATCGGTACCTGGCCGGCGCCGGAGAAGAACGTCTTCTGCAGCCAGCCCTTGATGCCCGTGCCCTCGAAGTATTCGGCCTTCGCGACAAATGTCACGCGTCGGGGAATGACCAGGGGCATGAAAAGCCAGTCGCTGTAGGACAGGTGGTTGCTGGCAAGAATGACAGCTCCCTCCTTGGGAACATACTCGGTTCCCTCTGCCCACGGACGAAAGATCAATTTGAGAATTGGACCCAACGCCAGGAACTTCAAGAACCAATAGAACACGTCGCCTCCTTGAGCACGGCAAGACTCTACTCTGTAGAAAGCGTGCAAGACGACATCCGCATACGAGAAGATGAGGGTATGACGACCAACCCCGGAAAACTGGCTCAAGGAACCGAACCCCTGACCATCGACGGCGGCCGCATCGGCGTGTTGCTGAGCCATGGATTCACCGGTTCGCCGGCTTCGATGATCCCGTGGGGCCGCGATCTGGCCGCACGCGGCTACACCGTGAGTGTGCCCCGGCTTCCCGGCCACGGCACCACATGGCAAGACATGAACAAGACGGGCTGGGAGGACTGGTATGGCGAAGTCGACCGCGCCCTGACCGATCTCAGGTCCACGTGCGACCAGGTCGTCGTCGCCGGACTGTCCATGGGCGGCTGCCTCGTGTTGCGCCTCGCCGAACAGCGTCCCGAGGACATCGACGCGATCATCCTTGTAAACCCCGCGGTCAATCTTGCCAACAAGGCACTGGTCATCATCCCGGCGCTCAAGTACCTCGTTCCCGCCATCCCGGGGATCGGCAACGACATCAAGAAGCCGGGCATGGACGAGATCGGCTACGACAAGACGCCGCTGCGCGCCCTCGTGTCCCAGCTGAAGATGTGGAAGGACGTCAAGGCCGACATCGCGAAGGTCAAGCAACCGTTGCTGTTGTTCCGCTCGGATGACGATCATGTCGTCGACGCCACCTCGATGGACATCATCCTCAACGGCGTGTCGTCGGAGACTGCCGACTTCATCGCGCTGCACGACAGCTTCCATGTCGCGACGATCGACAACGATGCCAAGCTCATTTTCGACACCTCCGCCGATTTCATCGAGGCTCACGTCGGGGCGGCGCGTGCCTGATCCGGACGATGAGTTCAAAAAGATCGTGGAGGGCCTCGATCTGGAGTTGCCCTTCCCTGCCGACGTCGAAGATCCCCTGCAACGCCACCCTTCGGACCCACAGTTCCAGCCCGAAGCCAAAAGGCGCGCCCCGGCCGAGCGGGATGAGGACGAGCTCGCCTACCGGACCCCCCCGCCGCGTCCCAAGCGTGCCCCCAGCCGCGCACGCACGCTGGCTTGGGTGGCCGTTCTTGGCGGTCCGAGCCTGCTCGTCCTGGCCACGCTCGTCGGCATACTGCTACCCCGACCGGTCGTGCTGTCGGCGGCTCTTATTTTTGTCGCCGCGGTGATCTACTTGATCTCACAGTTGCCCGAACGCGGACCCTCCCACCGGGATTGGCCGGACGACGGCGCCGTGCTCTGATCCGTGACATGTCCGCGGCGCCGATGAG
Organism: Actinomycetota bacterium; assembly: GCA_030856025.1. Taxonomy (GTDB): domain Bacteria; phylum Actinomycetota; class Actinomycetes; order Propionibacteriales; family Nocardioidaceae; genus JACMOZ01. The sequence continues at coordinate 12,917 of JALYQD010000165.1, read as the reverse complement.
GCCGGCCTCAGGCCCCAGATGGGCTCGCACAATGCGTGCTTCGGCGCGATAGCCGCGGCCGGTGAGGGCCTTGCTGAAGGCGGCGCGTGCGGGTTCGATCAACAGCTCGCCGGCGTCGCTGACTCCCCCGCCGATCACGAAGATGCCCGGATCGAAGGCCGCGGCGAGATTGGCGATGCCGACACCAAGCCATTGGCCGATGTCGGCGATCCATTCGGTCGCTTCGGCGTTGCCTTCGCTCGCGATCGCCGTCACATGAGTGCCTTCGATCGCCTCGACGGGGCCGCCGGCAGCCTTGAGCAGTAGTTTGCCCAACGCTGTGCCGTCCGTCGCGGCGGCGCGGGCCCGTCGGGTGAGCACGCGGCCACTTGCATACTGCTCCCAGCAGCCCTTGTTGCCGCATTCGCACTGGTGTCCGTCGGGCACGACCTGCATGTGCCCGAACTCGCCGGCGAGGCCGAAATGTCCGCGATAGGTCTGGCCGTCGATCACGAGGGCGCCACCGATGCCGGTGCCGAGGGTGATGAGGACGAGATCCGATTCGTTCTGGGCCGCCCCGAAACGCCATTCGGCCCAGCCACTGGCGTTGGCGTCGTTGTCGACCAGCACCGGGAGGCCGGTGCGCCGGAAGACCGCGTCCCGCAGTGGCTCGTTGCGCCACGCGAGGTGCGGGGAGAACTGGACCGTCGACTGGGTGGCATCGACGAAGCCGGCGGCACCGATGCCGATCGAATGTATGTGGTGGTTGCGGCGAAACGTCTCGGCGATCTCGGCGATCGCATTGAGGACCTCTGCCGGGCTCGTGGACGGTGTCTCCCGACGCAACTTGGCAATGATCACGCCGTCCTGGTCGACGACTCCGGCCGCGATCTTGGTGCCACCGATGTCGATACCGATCGCGAACTTCTCGGCCATGGCCTAACCCTCGTTCGGTATGGCGCCGGGCGCATGCCGGGCGAGGTCGGCGGCGCCGATGAGGCCCGCCTGGTTGCCCAACGCGGCGAGGCGGATCTCGGCGACGGGACGATGGTCGTGTGCCGACAGGAACTGCTCGAAGGACTCCTGGATGGGTTTGAGGAGCAGGTCGCCGGCCGCGGCGACTCCGCCCCCGATCGCGACGACGCGCGGATCGAGGATCGTGCACAGCGTGGCGATGCCCTCGCCCACCCAGTGGCCGACGTCGGTCAGCAGCTCGAGGGCAAGCGGGTCGCCCTGCTGGGCGAGTTCGGTCACCATGGGGCCGGTGATGAGCGCCGGATCGCCGCCCACGAGTGCCGCGAGGCCGGCCGCGGCGGGATCGGCGGCCACAACCCGTTCGCGGGCCCCGCGGACCAGGGCACGGCCGCTTCCATACTGCTCCCAGCAACCGTGCTGGCCGCAGCCGCACAGAATGCCTTCGCGGACCACGCGCATATGGCCTATCTCGGCGGCGACGCCGAATCCACCGCGGAACAACTCGCCGTCGTGGACGATGCCGCCACCGATACCGGTCCCGACCGTCACGAGAAGCAGGTCGTCGGTGTCCTCGCCGGCGCCGAAGCGGAATTCGCCCCATGCCGCGGCATTGGCATCATTCTCGACGATGACCGGGAGCCCGACGCGCTCACGCACGTGGGCGGCGAGCGGTTCGTCGACCCAATCGATGTTGGGGGCGAACAGTACGTTCTGCCGGGCGGCGTCGATGAATCCGGCGGCACCGATCCCGACGCCGACTATCTCGTGGTCACCGCGAAGGCGTTGGACGAGAGCGGCCACCATGGGAGCAATTTCGTCGGGTTCGCCGGGTGGGGTCTCGTCGCGTATGGACTCGACGAGCTCGCCCTGCTCCGAAACGAGTCCGGCGGCGATCTTGGTGCCGCCGATGTCAACGCCTATGGCCAAGCTCACGGAACATCCTTCGGCGTCTCGGTGCCCTTGGGCGGGTTTGCCTGCTCGATCAGCTGGAGCACCGATCGCGCCAGGTCGGCCGCCGATTGCGTCACCCGCTCGACGGCTTCGGGATGATCGCGGACGTAGTTGACCATCTGGCACAGCGGGCACCATGTGTTGGTGCAGACGTGCTCGGCGTCCTTTTCGTCTTTTGCGCCGCTGGTCCCATTGGTCGACAACGCAAAGATGAGCTTCATGGCCTCTTCGGCGACGCTGCCAACCGCGTCCTGCGAATCAGCCATTGGGCTTGTCGCTCTCGACCCAGCTTTTCAGTCCCTTGAGCGCGGTGTCGATGATGACCTTTTCGGCTTTGCGTTTGAGCATGCCCAGCAGTGGGACCGAGACGTCGACGGCCAGCTTGTAGGTCACCCGAGTCTCGTTGCCGCCGATCTCTTCGAGGACATACGTTCCGTCCATCGATTTGAGCATCGTGCCGGGTTCGTCCAGCGACCAGGAGACGTTTTTGTCGCCATCCCAGCGATAGTCGAGGGTGTACTGGTCGCGGATCGGAGCAGCGTCGAGCACGAACTGCACCTTTTCGGCACGCCCTTGCTCATCGACTCCCAGGACATCGGCGACCTGCACGCCGGTGGCCCACGACGGGTATGAGGCAAAGTCGGCGATGACCGTCATGATCTCGTTCGCGGGTGCTTCGATCACGATGTCGCTCGTCGTACGCGCCATTACCCCTCCTTCGCAGATACGTTCTTTTCGGATACAGCCTTCTCGGACACAGCCTTTTCGGGCACAGCCTTTTCGGGCACGGCTTCCCCGGGCACGGCTTCCCCGGGCTCAGCGTGTGCGGAAATTTTACCGTGACCCATCGGCGCGACTCCCGCTGGGCGGTTGATGTCATAACCGGCCTTGACGTCGAGGATCCAGCGTTTGACGGGTACGGCGTACCGACGCTCCAAATGCGCCTTCGAGCGCCGCCGTCCGGGATCGGCCTGGAGGTAGACGTGGACGATGACACCGCCGTGGGAGGGTTCGAGCCACACCTCTGCGGTGCCGGTCAGCGAACCCGAGAGCGTCCAGCGTTTGCCATCGATGCCGCGGTCCTCGTAACACCGCAGGTCCATACCGAAGGCTTTCCACGCCTGCTCGTCGCAGAAGATGTCACGCAGCTCGGTGGCGGGGGCGAGGACAAACGTCTCGTCGACAACGTCCAGAGCCGGCATGGCAACCCCCTTATCTACATCAACGTTCCGCCCTGACTGTAGCCTGCCGTACGTGACTAACCTGGGTAATCTCACCGACGATGTACGCGACCGCCTCGCGGTCAACGCCGATGCCGTCGCCTTCGCACGCAAGGCCGATGACGAGTGGCTGGACGTCACCCTCGGCGCCTTCCACCGGCAGGTCCTGGACATCGCCAAAGGGCTCATCGCGGCCGGGGTCAATCCCGGTGACCGCGTCGCCCTGCTGTCCAAGACCCGCTACGAATGGACGCTCTTCGACTTCGCGATCCTGTGGATCGGCGCCATCACCGTCCCCATCTATGAAACCTCCTCGGCCGCGCAGATCGGCTGGATCCTCAAGGACTCCGGCGCGGTCGCCGGCATCGTGGAGAATGCCGCTCACATCGAGCGCGTCCACAAGGTACGCAGCGAAGCCCCCGAATTGCGCCACCTCTGGAGCATCGACGCCGGCGCCGCCGCCGAAATTTCCACCCTCGGCGTCGACGTCCAGGACGACGAGGTCGAGAAGCGCCGCAGCGAGCTGACCAGCGAAACGGTCGCCACACTCATCTACACATCCGGCACGACCGGGCGCCCCAAGGGCTGCACTCTGACGCACGGCAATTTCCGTTATGAGCTCGGCGCCGCCCTCGACGCGTTGCCCGAACTGTTCGGCGAGGACGAGGCTTCGACACTGTTGTTCCTCCCGCTCGCACACGTCTTCGCCCGCATCATCCAGTTCGGCGCCATCCGTTCGGGTGCCAAGCTCGGGCATACGGCCGACGTCAAAGACCTGGTTACTCACCTCGGTGAGTTCCAGCCGACCTTCATCCTCGCGGTTCCCCGCGTCTTCGAGAAGGTCTTCAACTCGGCGAGCCAGAAAGCCTATGCCGACGGCAAGGGCAAGATCTTCGACCGCGCCGCCGCCACCGCGATCGCCTTCAGCAAGGCGCAGGACAACGGCAAGCCCGGTGTGGTTCTTCGAGGCAAGCACGCGGCATTCGACAAGCTCGTCTACTCCAAGCTCCGCGACGTGCTCGGCGGCAAGGCGCACTACGCCATCTCCGGGGGCGCCCCGCTCGGCGACCGGCTCGCCCATTTCTACCGAGGCATCGGCGTGCCGGTGCTCGAGGGCTATGGCCTCACTGAGACGACGGCGGCGCTGTGCGTCAACACGCCCGCCGATCTCCGCATCGGCACTGTGGGCAAGCCGCTCGGCAGCACCGAGGTGCGCGTCGCCTCCGATGGTGAGCTGCAGTTCCGCGGACAGCAGGTCTTCACGGGCTACTGGCACAACGACGAAGCAACCGGTCAGGCGCTCGACGCCGACGGCTGGTTCTCCAGCGGCGACCTTGGCGAGGTCGATGACGACGGATTCGTCAGGATCACCGGCCGCAAGAAGGAGATCCTCGTCACTGCGGGCGGCAAAAACGTCGCGCCGTCCGTCCTCGAGGACCGCGTTCGCGCCCACCCCGTCGTGAGCCAGTGCCTCGTGGTCGGGGACGGCAAGCCGTTCATCGCCGCACTCGTCACCATCGACACCGAGGCGTATGAGGGCGACCTGAAGTCCCCCGACCTGCGCGCCGAGATCCAGAAGGCCGTCGATGAGGCGAATTCACTCGTCTCGAAAGCCGAGTCGATCCGCAAGTTCAAGATCCTCCGCGAGGACTGGACCGAAGGAAACGGTTACCTGACGCCCAAGCACAGCGTGAAGCGCAATCTGATCATGCGCGATTTTCACGACGTGATCGAAGCGCTCTTCACCAGATAGGCGCGCCAGTCCCGGGTGATCTCGGCGACGGACAGTCCGAAGGTCGATTCGGCGGCCTGGGCCGTGGGAGTGCCATCGAGCACGGCGTTGTAAAACCGCAGGATGTCGTCGTCAGGGAAGCGTTCGCCGAGCATCCGGAAAATCATCCATGCGGATTCATACGTGCCGCCGAGTCCGTGTTGGATCGTGCCGAAGTCCCCGGCGGTCGGCAAGTGATCAGGAGGGCCGTCCTTCTTGACGCTGCGCAGGATCTGACCGGCGCTCACCGAGAGCGGCGCCTTGTCATCGTGCAGCGCGACGAAGTCGGCAAAGCCCTCGACGACCCAGGGCTCGATCTCAACGGTTGCGGCATCGGTCATGAGGTGAGTCGCTTCGTGTGACATCACGACCTGGGTGGCGCGCGCATCCATCGTGGCGAAAACCGCCGGATTGAGGATGACGACGACCGGCGCCTTGGGACTGTTGCTCCCGTCGATCGTGGTGGTTACTGCCGCAATCTGCTCGATCGACGCGGTCGACTGGTCGAGCAGCTCAGCGGCCTGCGCCTGCGTATGGGGCGAAACCACCACGAGCCGGGACTTCGCCCCCGTGACGACTTTGCTCACAGCGGCGTAGGCAGTTTCGGCCTCGCCCGCGATCGGTTTGGCACTGTCGCCGCCGTCGACCGCGATCACCGTTGTTCCCTTGGTCCTGGTGGTTTCGAGCTTGCCGGCCAGCCAGAGCGGCAAAGCGCCCTTGCCGCGTGCGGCGTCGCGGATGGCGAAGGTGTCGTTTGCCAGCGGGTCGAGCACGAATGTCGCGTCAGCCTGTTTGGTCTGTTGCTCGGCGAGACCGGTCTGGGGTCCGGGTCGCCAACTGACCTCGACGGTGGCTTCGGTTGCGCCATCGGCGCGCGCGGCATTCTTGCCACCCTTGACGAACCGCATGCGTATGTCCGTTGCGCCGATCAGGCTGATGTTGGCGTAGGTCTGCTTCGCCCAGTCCCGGGCGGCTTCGGAGTCGCCGGCGGCCACGATGAATTCGGGTTCGCTCCGCGCATTGCCCAGGGCGCGGACCTGGGCGGCGATGACGACGCCGGCATCAGCCGAAATCGTCGGCTTTTGCGGCGCGGCATCGGTGTTCCACGGCTGCTGCCACAACACGAACGCCATCGCGAGGACAGCAAGGATCGCTCCCGCGATCAGGTTCGGAGAGAGACGACGTCTCCCAGCCGAATCGTCAGCCAACCCGCCCGGCCTTGCTGAAGCCACTGAGGCTGGTGATTTCGACGCTCTTGCCCGGTCGCGGCGCGTGCACGACCTTGCCCCTGCCGACATACATGCCGTTGTGCGACATGTCGCCGTAGAAGACGAGGTCGCCGGGCTGGAGCTCGCTCATGGAGACGTGCTTGACCGCGTTGTACTGCGGTCCGACGACGCGGGGAATCGAGGCGCCGGCAGCCGCGTAGGACTTCATCATGAGTCCCGAGCAGTCCCAGCTGTTGGGTCCGGTGCCGCCGTAGGAGTACGGGTCACCCAACTGGCCGAGAGCGAAATCGAGAGCCTGCTTGGCGCGACCCGAGGCGTCAACCTCGAAGCCGAGGTCGAGATTGCTCGAGTTGAAAGCGGTCTGCTCGGCCGCGGTGAGCTTGGCGAGCTCCGCCTTGGCCTCGTTGTACTTCTTGCGGATCTCGGCCTGCTTGGCCTTGGCCGACTTCTGGTCGGCCAGCAGATCGTCGTTGCGATCCTTGAGCTGGGCGCGACGGTTCTTGAGTTCCTTGCTGGTGGCGCCGAATTTCTCGAGTGCATCGGCGCGTGAGCTGTTGAGGGCCTGGACGGCACCGAGGCCGTCGAGGAAGGCTTCGGGGTTTTCGCTGCCCAACAGGTTGACCGTCGGGCCGAGCGGGGCGTCCATCTGCTGGGAGACGATGGCGGCGCTGAGGGTTTCCTTCTGCGCGTCGTAGGACTTCTCATCACGCGCAATGTCTTCGTTGAGATCCTTGATCTCCGATTGCGTGGACGCGATCTCGGTCTTCAGCCGATTGACGTTCTCGACGACCGCTTCGACTTTGTGGAAGGAGTTTTCGACGTCCTTGGGCGTGACCTTGGGGTCCGCCGCAGCGGTCGAAAAGGTGAACATTCCAGTTGACAGGGCCATCGCACAGACAGCGGCAATTCCGGCGCGTTCAAGGCGCACACGTACTCCTACATCCTCGACGCCTACCGGGTGAGCTGACGGGTTCGGGCCAAAGGATTGCCCTACGGAACTCGCTCGAGAGCGAGCACCGATTCACCCCAAACACTTGGGTCCCCGGCACGCTGCAGGTGTCTTCCCCACAATTGCAGCGTTTAGGCGGTGTGTAAGCGTCGTGCCTGGCGGCGCGACTATCACGAACACACAAGCCGCTACTTTAGGGGGTGTGGGGGTTCAGATCAACTCTATCCGGCCTGAACATCCGGTTCTGTGACAGCGGTCACCAGCCTCAAAGGCGGCACCAGACCCGAATCGGACAGGGCCCCGAGTGCTTTCATTTCGTCCGCGTCGATCTCTATGCCGGCCGGCGGCGAGCCGAGCAGCACCGTGACAACACAGTCACCGCATGCGCTCGGGCCCTTCACCAGACAACGGTCGCAGTCGACCACTACTGAGTCGCTCATCCCAAACCTCCTGGATTGGTGGTGCCAGCGTTTGCTTCGGCTCTGCTCATGTTTGCGAGGCTAGGGACAGCCACCGACAGAATGTTGAAGAGGCGGCACGCCCGCGAGCCGTCGTGGGACTGTCGGTGGGTCGACATACCGTTTGTCTCGTGGAATCCGTGCAGGCATCATTCGACGAGCTGGGCAGACCCTTGTCGGGCCTCACGTTTTGCGTCGTCGACCTCGAGACGACCGGGGGCTCGGCCGCCAAAGGGTCCAAGATCACCGAATTCGGCGCGGTCAAGGTGCGCGGCGGCGTCGTTCTCGGAGAGTTCCAGTCGCTGGTCAATCCCGACGAGCACATCCCCGCCTTCATCACCGTGCTGACCGGCATCACCGACCAGATGGTGATCAGCGCGCCGCGCATCGCCGAGGTGCTCCCGAGCTTTCTCGAGTTCTCCGCGGGATGCGTGCTCGTGGCACACAATGCGCCATTCGACGTCGGCTTCCTCAAGTTCGCCGCAAGGGATCTCGACTACGACTGGCCGAAGTTCGAGGTCCTGGACACCGCGATCCTCGCCCGCCGCATTCTCAGCCGCGAAGAAGTCCCCAACTGCAAGCTCTCGACGCTTGCCGCGAAGTTCCATGCCACCACGACACCCAATCACCGTGCCCTCTCCGATGCGCGAGCGACTGTCGACGTCCTGCACGCACTCTTCGAGCGTCTCGGACCACTGGGAGTGACGACTCTCGAAGAGGTCTCGACCTACACGTCCCGTGTCAGCCCGGCCCAACGCAAAAAGAGATGGCTCGCCGAGCATCTACCCTCCCTCCCCGGCGTCTACCTCTTTCGCGATGCCCGCGACGAAGTTCTCTATGTCGGCACCTCGCGCAATCTCCGGGCCCGCGCACGGACCTATTTCACCAAGAGCGAGACACGATCCCGTATGGGCGAGATGGTGCAGATCGCCCAGCGCATCGAAGGCATCGTCTGCGCCACCGTCCTCGAGGCCCAGGTGCGCGAACTCCGGCTGATCGCCCGGCACAGGCCTCCCTACAACCGTCGGTCGCGCTTTCCCGACAGGGCCTCCTGGCTCAAGTTGACCCGCGAACCCTGGCCGAGGCTCTCGGTCGTCCGTACGATCCTCGACGACGACGCCGACTACATCGGTCCGTTCCGCGGCCGGCTCGCGGCCGAAGGTGCCGTCGCCGCCCTCCACGACACGTTCCGCATCCGCCAGTGCACTCAGCGTCTGTCGCTGAGGTCGAGCAAGTCACCCTGTGTCCTCGCCGAGATGGGTCACTGCCTCTCGCCTTGTGATGGCTCGACGACTCAGGAGGCCTACTTCGCCGAGGTGAGCGGCCTGCGTGAAGCCATGGTCGGCAATCCCGCGGCCTTGGTCGCCAACGTCACCGAAAAAATGGACGCCCTCGCGGCCGCCGAGCGCTATGAGGACGCCGCCGTATGGCGTGATCGCCTCGCAGCGTTCCTCCGGGCCGGCGCCCGCACCCAGCGTCTTCGCGAACTGACCGAGACCGAAGAACTCGTCGCCGCGGCACCCCATCCCGACGGCTGGGAAATCCACGTGTTCCGCTTCGGCCGCCTCGCCGCGGCGGGCGTCATGCCGCATGGCGTCCTCACTCAGGTGTGGGTCGATGCCCTCTTGTCGTCGGCGGAGTCCGTAGAAGGCGGTTATGGGCCGGTGCCGGCTGCCACCGCCGAGGAGACCGAATGCCTGTTGCGATGGCTCGACAAGGGCGGCACACGCATGGTGCGGGGTTCGTGGCAGTGCGCGTTGGAGGGATCTGCGCGCCATCTCCCGTTCTTCGAACCGGCGGGGTTAGGCTGACACGGTGATTGGACAGACACAGCGATTGGGACAGACACAGCGATTGGGACAGACACAGTGATTGGGACAGACACAGTGATGGGACAGACGCAGTGATTACGGCAATTGTGTTCATCCAGGCCGACGTGGCCCACCTCAATGAGATCGCCGAGAAGATTGCCGACATCGTCGGCGTCAGCGAGGTTTATTCGGTGACCGGCGATCTCGACCTGCTGGCGATGGTGCGCGTGCGCACGCACGAAGACATCGCGGCCGTCGTGGCCGACCAGCTCAACCGCGTCGAAGGCGTGTTGTCCACCCAGACCCAGATCGCCTTCCAGACCTTCAGCCAGCACGACCTCGAGCAGGCCTTCAGCATCGGCTCCTGAGCCACGACTACTGCCAGACTCACGCTACAGCTTCGCGGTGGCTCTTTGCGTGGCCGCGGCCCAGGTGTCCAGCACACGCCTGGCTGCGCCAGAGTCGATCGACTCGGCCGCACGCAGAACGGCGATCTTCATACGATCATCGAGATTTCCCGATATGCCTTCATGGGCGACGAGACCCGAAGCCGCATTGAGCAGCACGGCATCGCGTACGGGTGACTTCTCGCCGTCGAGGATGCGATCGAAGGCCTTGGCGTTGAAGGCGACATCGCCGCCCTTGAGCGCGTCAGCACTGGAGTAGGTCAATCCAAAAGTCTTCGGGTCCAGCGACGTCTCGGTTATGGCGCCGTTCGAACCGTCGGCAACCCAGACCGTCGTCGTCGTGGTGGTGGTGATCTCGTCGAGACCATCGTCGCCGCGGAAGACGAGGGCATCGGCACCACGGTCGGCGAACACGCCGGCCATGATCGGTGCCATCCGGCTGTCGGCCACACCCACGGCCATGGCTTCGGGGCGCGCCGGATTGGTCAGCGGGCCGAGGAAGTTGAACGTGGTGGCGATACCGAGCTCACGTCGCGGAACCGCGGCGAATCGCAGCGAAGAGTGAAAAACCGGGGCAAAACAGAAGGTGATGCCGACTTCGCCGAGGATGTCGGGGATCCGCGCCGGGGGGACATCAAGACGTACGCCGAGTTCTTCGAGCACGTCGGCCGAACCACTGGAGCTCGACGCGGCACGGTTGCCGTGCTTGACCACGCGGGCACCCGCGCCGGCGATGACGACAGCGGACATCGTCGAGATGTTGACCGTCTTGGCGCGGTCGCCACCGGTGCCGACGATGTCGACGACCCGGCCGTCGATCTTCAGGGGCGTCGCATGGCGGTACATCGAATCGACGAGACCCTGCACCTCGGCGAGGGTTTCGCCTTTGGCGCGCAGCGCGACGGCAAAACCGGCGATCTGAGCAGAGGTCGCATTGCCCGAGAGGATTTCCTCCATCGCCCAGGCGGTGGAGTCGGTGTCGAGGTCGTGTCCCGAGACGAGCGCGGAAAGGACGTCGGGCCAGTTCAGGGATTCCGACATGGTGGCCCTCTTCAGCTCGGTTGGCGGACGCCGCGCGCGAGGTCGATGACGACTTCGGCGAGGCGAATGGGTTCGATCGGGTGCGGCAGGGCCGCCTCGGCGCGAGACCATGTCGCCAGCCACGCGTCCTGTGCGCGACCGGTGAGGAGCAGCACCGGGGGTGCTTGGTAGATCTCGTCCTTCATCTGGCGCGCGATGCCCATGCCGCCGGCCGGAACGGCTTCGCCGTCGAGGATGACGAGGTCGATGCCACCGGCGTCGAGCTGCTGGAACACGACGGGTTCGGTCGCGCATTGCACGTATTCAAAGGGCGAAAGGTCCGGATGAGGCCTTGTGCCGAGGGCCAGAACGACCTGCTCGCGCACGTCGCGATCATCGCTGTAAACCAGGACACGCAGGGGCTTGTGATCATTCACAGTCGAATCGTACATAATGAACACGTGGCGACTACATCTGTGATTCCTGCTTCCCGACTTCATGGCCAAGAGGGACGTCCCTCGATGGTCACCGTAGGCACCATCGTGTGGCTCTCGAGCGAGCTCATGTTCTTCGCGGCATTGTTCGCGGCGTACTTCACGATCCGCAACATCTCACCCGAGTTGTGGGCCAACGAGACCTCGAAGCTCAACATCCCCTTCGCGACCGTCAACACGACGATCCTCGTGCTTTCGTCGGTGGCGTGTCAGTTCGGTGTGTTCGCCGCCGAGCGCGGCCGCGCCGGACGCACCGGCTCGCTCCTGCAGTTCAAGCTCTGGGGCATGCGCGAGTGGTTCGTGCTGACGTACTTCATGGGCGCTGTCTTCATCGGCGGCCAGGCCACCGAGTACGCCGAGCTGGTCAGCGAGAACGTGACGATCCCGTCCTCGCCCTACGGCAGCGTGTTCTACCTGGCGACCGGCTTCCACGGCCTGCACGTCATCGGCGGCCTCATTGCCTTCCTCCTCGTGATCGGCCGTACGTTCGCGGCCCGCAAGTTCACGCACGAACAGGCGGTCTCGGCGATCGTCGTTTCGTACTACTGGCACTTCGTCGACATCGTCTGGATCGCACTTTTCGCCACGGTCTATCTGATCAAGTGACCAAGGCGAACCTAACTTAATTTCCCAGCCCCGTACCGCTGTAATCTGAGTCGCATAATCAGGAATGAGGTCCTCCGTGCGGAACTTGTCGACTAAACGCCGGCATCCCCTCGCTGGTCTCGTGGTGCTCCTTCTGGGGCTCCTCGTTGCCGGTGGGTTGTATTCGGTGTTTGCCCCCCGATCGGCAACCGCGGAAGAGGCTTCCTCTCGCGACGTTGAGGCCGGACGCCAACTCTTCCTGATCGGCTGTGCCAGCTGTCATGGCAAGAACGCCGAAGGCATCCTCACCAAGAAGGGCGACAACTACGGTCCGTCGCTCGTTGGTGTGGGCGCGGCTGCCGTGGACTTCCAGGTCGGCACCGGTCGTATGCCCCTGTCGCGATCGGCCCCTCAGGCGCCTCGCAAGGCCGTCGTCTACAACGCCGAAGAGACCAAGCAGCTTGCGGCCTATGTCGCCTCGCTCGGCCCCGGCCCGGCAATCCCCGAGTCGGAATTCACCGACTACAAAACCGCCGATGGCGAAGAAGTCACCCGCGGCGGAGAGTTCTTCCGCACCAACTGCACCGCCTGTCACAACTCGGTCGGCGCCGGTGGCGCCCTGCCAAGCGGTCGCTATGCGCCGGAGTTGACCGGTGTCAGTGCTAAGCACATCTACGAAGCGATGTCGACGGGCCCGCAGCAGATGCCGGTCTTCTCCGATGACGTGATCACGCCTGAGGACAAGCGTGCGGTGATCGCCTACATCAAGTCCGTGCAGGAAGAGCCTCAGTACGGCGGTATCGGCGGCGGTGGCTTCGGCCCCGTCGTGGACGGCCTGCTGACGTGGATTGTCGGCATCGGTGGTCTTGTTGGCTTTGCCGTATGGATCGGCGCACATGGAGCGAGGGTGAAGAACAAATGAACGACGAATTGGTTCCCCACGAACCGATCGGTGATCCGGGTCTTTCCGAGCACGAATACCGGCCGACCGACATCTACCCGGCCCAGGAACGCCGGGCCGAACGCCAGGTTGCCGGAATGTTCGGGCTGGCCTCGCTGCTCGCCCTC
>JALYQD010000157.1 GCA_030856025.1 Actinomycetota bacterium | reverse complement strand
ATGCACCCACCAGGTGCTGCCGGGCCCGGGTTTGTGTCCGCCCGGCCTATGTCCGTGGCAGCCGCACCGTGAACGCGGCACCACCGGTAGCGGCATCGCCGGCCTTGATGGTGCCGCCCATACGTTCGGTCAGCCGTTCGGCAATGGACAGTCCGAGGCCGGTGCCGACCGGTCGGACCGATTCATACTTCGCGTGGAGGCGGCCCCGCTCGAACGCGACATCGGCGTCGCCTTCGGAGAATCCCGGTCCGGAATCCTCGACAGTCAAGACGACCTCGCCGCCGTCGTCGTGGGCTCGTACGACGATCACTCCCCCGGCCGGCGTCACCCGCGCGGCGTTCTCGATCAACCCGTCGAGCACTTGTCGCACCCGCTCGGCGTCGCCGGTCATCGCGATCGCCTCTGGGGCGTCGACCTCGAGAACTATGCCGAGCTTGTCGGTCTGGGCGGCCCACGCCTTGGCGGCACCGTCGACGAGCTCACGAAGATCGATCTCGCTGCGCTGGATGTGGAAGTCATCGGCCTCAAACCTGGCCAGGGCGAGGAGGTCGGAGACGAACCGGTCGAGCCTCGCGGTTTCGGTCGTCAGGGTCTCACCGACGGCCCGCATCTGACCGGCATCCACGGTTCCGTCCGCCAACGCCTCGGCATAGCCGCGAAGCGCCGTCAGCGGTGTGCGGATCTCATGCGAGATCGACAACAGGAACTCGCGCTGACGATGTTCACTCACCGCGAGGGCTTCGTCCAGCGACTCGACGGCCTTACTCATGTCGGCGATCTCGCGCACTCTGGAGTCGACGAGCGGTATGCCGCGCTCACCGGCGGCGAGTCGGCGGGCGGCGTCGGCGGCGGCCGAGACGGGCCGGGCCATACGCCGGGCGAGGACGGCTCCGACGACACCGGCGATCGCCAGCCCGATCACGAGTGCGAGCAGGATCCGGCGGGTCATGGCTCGTGCTGCCTCGTCGACGGCGGCCACCGGCTGGATTCCGAACGCCGCGCCGCCGCTCTTCATGGACCGGCCCTCGACCAGCAGCGCTACACCGCCCTCCTCAACCCGGTCCGAAAGGCTTCCGGTGCGACGTACCTCGGCGATCTGTTCATCGGTGACATGTGCGCTGCCGGGACCGACAACGGCGCCCCCGTTGGAGACCGCGAAGAGGCGATCGTCGGGACCGACGACCTGGCGCTCCCTCAGAAGGAGCCTGGCCGTCTGGTTGGGTTTGGCCGCAAGGGTCTCGACACTCGCGGAGAGCTGGTTGCGGGCCTGTTGGGTGGCGACCGAGCGTACGAGCTGCACCGAGAGCAGGGCGGTGACGAGGCTGACGACGAGGGCGCCGCCCATGGCGATGAGCACGATCTGCCGGACCAGGGACCGCTGCCTCATCGCGGCGCCACCGAGTAGCCGACCCCGCGATGCGTGCGTATGGGTGAGGCGTCGCCGAGTTTGGCCCTCAGCTGGGCGATGTGGACATCGACGGTGCGGCTGCCGCTGTAGTCGGCCGAACCCCACGCGCTCGACAACAGCTGCTCGCGGGACATCACCGTGCCCGGGTGCCTTAGCAGTGTCGCAAGGAGGTCGAACTCCGTCGCGGTGAGGTCGACGGCCGCATCGCCGACGGTGACCGCCCGGGCGGCCGGATCGAGCTGGAGTGTGCCGGAGCGGTAGATGCGCTCGCGGGCGCCGCCCGAGCTGCGGCGGATGACACTGCCGACGCGGGCGACGAGCTCGCGGGGCGAAAACGGTTTGGTGATGTAGTCGTCGGCGCCCAGCTCGAGGCCGAGGACCCGGTCGACTTCGTCGTCGCGGGCAGTCACGAAGAGGACCGGGGTCCAGTCGCCGGCCTCGCGCATCGACCGACAGATCTCCACGCCGTCGATCTCGGGCAGGCCGATGTCAAGGATGACGGCGGCGGGCCGCAGAGCCCTGATCCGGGCAAGGCCGATCCGGCCGTTCTGCTCGACGTGGACGCCATAGCCCGCCTGCGTCAGGTAGAGGCGCTGAAGGTCGGCGATCGACTTCTCGTCCTCAACGATCAGCACGAGCCCCTTGTTCGGGGCCGCATACGCAAGTGTGTCCACGGCTCAATCAAACCCGACGAACGGCTGCGGGTCACACCGGTGCGCACGATCCTTACGTTCCCCGAACATTTCCCGAACCTTGCCTTTGCTTTGGACGGCCAGTGTGGGCACTGATATCGGGAAACGACCCGTTCATCTCTAGACAAGGAGCTTCACATGGCTACCACGTCATTCAAGGAAACCTTCGGCCGGAAACTTCTTGCCACAGGTGCCGCAATCACCGTCACGTCCGGCCTCGTCGGCGGCGCGATCCTGATGGGCTCGGGCGCAAGCGCCGACAGCAACACCACCACTGACACCCACTCCTCGGTCAGCGCCGACAGCAACTCCGTCGACAGCAACGTCGCGAAGTTCCGCGCCGACCTCAAGGACGCACGCGCCCTTGCCGGCGAAGCCCGCATCGAGGCGCTCCAGCAGATCCGCCAGAACGCCAAGGCCGGCGAGTACGGCGACAAGATCGAGAAGCGTGCTGAGAACATCGACAACCGTCACGCCAGGATCTGGGCTCATGCGCCCAAGGAGCTCAAGGACGACCTCCGCGAAATCCGCAAGGCCGACCCGGCGGATCGCGCCGAGCTCCGGCACGAGATCTTCACCAAGGCCGAAGCCGGAGAATACGGCGACCTGGCGAAGAAGCACGCCGAGAAGTTGAAGCAATTCGTCGACGGTGCCTGATCACCGCCTGACGTCACACCAGTCGAGCCCGGTCCACATACGTGTGGGCCGGGCTTCGCTGTGTCTTCGAGCCCGGCTGATTTACGCACGAAACACGAAAGCCCGACTCCGTGAAAGGAGCCGGGCCGGTGTGGCAGGTGCAGGGTTCGAACCTGCGTAGGCGTTGCCGTCTGATTTACAGTCAGATCCCTTTGGCCACTCGGGCAACCTGCCGGGTTTTGTCCCACCCGTTTCCGGGGGCAACAGCAAGCAACAATAGCGCAGCACCATAGGTTAGATCCAAACGGATATACCTCAGGAGGAGTCATGGCCGATTCGTCGTTCGACATCGTCAACAAGATTGACCGACAGGAAGTCGACAACGCCCTCAATCAGGCCGCCAAGGAGATTGCGACGCGCTACGACTTCAAGAACACCGGCGCCTCGATCGACTGGAGCGGCGAGTTCGGAATCGAGATCAAGGCCAACGCCGATGAGCGCGCCCTCGCCATTCTGGATTTGTTCAAGGACAAGCTGATCAAGCGCGGAATCTCGCTCAAGACCCTCGAGGAGGGCGAGCCCCGTCAGTCCGGCAAGGAAGTTCGAATCTCCTCGACGATCACCGAGGGCATCAACCAGGAGCAGGCCAAGAAGGTCTCCAAGCTGATCCGCGACGACGGCCCCAAGGGCGTCAAGGTCCAGATCCAGGGCGACGAGCTCCGTGTCTCCAGCAAGAAGCGCGACGATCTCCAGGAGGTCATCGCCCTCGTCAAGGGTGCCGATCTCGACTTCGCGGTGCAGTTCACCAACTACCGCTGACCCCTCGTCCCCAAGATTTGGCGGCCAAGGCACGCCGATTCGTCCGAAACAGTCGAATCCACGTGCACGATCGGCCAAATCTTGGGGCGGGCGGGGCCTAGGGGAGGTTGTTGAGGAGCAGGTTGGGCCAGGCGCTTAGCGCTATGAGGCCGGCTGTTCCCAGGCCAACTCCATAGCGGGCGATGCGCACGGCGTATGGCGGCGACGGGCTGACGTAGGCGTCCCCGACCGGGGGCTCGAAGAGCCTGACCAAGAGCCTCAGGTAGTAGGCCAGACCGAGCGCCACGTTGACGGCCATGATGACCGCGAGGACGTAGGAGTGGCCCTCGATGACCGGTCGAATCACGATGTACTTGGTCAGCAAGCCGATGATCGCCGGCGGAAAACCGGCCAGGGTCAACAGCGCGAAGGCGAGCGACCCGCCGAGCAGGAGATCGGTCCGTGCGAGGCCGGCGAGCTCGTCGAATGACGTGCTTCCATGGGTCCGCAGCACGATCGCGAGGACCGAGAACGCGACGAGGTTGGCGAGCGCATACACCGCGAGGTACTGCACCGGCGCGCTCAGGCCGTCGCGGGCGAACAGTCCGACCGACGGTGTGATGAGGAAACCGGCCTGGGCGATGGACGACCAGGCCAGCAGGCCGACGCCGTCGCGCTGTCGCAGGGCGCCGAGGTTGCCGATCGTCATCGTGAGGGTCGCGACAACGGCCATCAGGGGCATCCAGATGTCGAAGGCGCGAGGGAATGCGACCGCCAGGAGGACGAACAACGCCCCCAGCGCGGCCGCCTTGGAGACCGCCGAGAGGTAGCCGGCGACGATCACGCTCGCGCCGCGGTAGGTGTCGGGGATCCACATGTGGAACGGCACGGCGCCCAGCTTGAACAACAGTCCGATGAGGGTCAGCACGACGCCGACGGCGATGACAGAACGCGGCATCGGACTGTCCCTCAGGGCATCGTCGATCGCCGCGTAGGACAGCGAACCGGAGATGCCGTAGAGCAGCGAGATGCCCATCAGGGTGATCGCCGTCGACACGACCGAGGCGAGGAAAAACGTCCAGGCCGAGCGGATGGCTTCGCGGTCGCCCTGCCTCAGGCCGACAAGGGCGATGGACGGGAGCGACAGCAGCTCGAGCGAGACGACGAGCGTCACCAGGTCGCGGGCCGCCACCATGGCCAACCCACCCGCCGCCGATGACAGCAGCAGGAAGTGGAACTCCCCCGGCGGGATCGACTGCTCGTAGTTCATGACGTTGGACGCGAGCAGCACATACAGCGCGCCGATGAGGACAACGATCGAGAGCGCGAAGGTGTAGCGGTCCGGGCCCTCCGTGCGCAGGAGCTCGGCGCCGGCTGCCAGCACGGCGAGCGTGCTCACGATTCCGGGGCCGAACCAGGTGCGGGTGGGCCAGAACGCGTCGATCATCAGCGCGAGCAGCGCGCCGACGGCGACGATCAGGGCGGGGCCGATGACGACCCAGTCGATGGGGATCACATGGCCCCTAGAAGGATTGAGACACCGTCGTCGATCGGGCCCATCAGGAGGCCGGGGGCCAAGCCCAGCACGACGATGGTCAGGACAAGCACTCCCCCGACGAGGCCTTCGGTCACACTGAGGTCCCGGTCACGCTTGTGCGGAGTCGGGACACCCTGGTTGAGCAGGCGTATGGCGCGGGCGAAGTAGGCCGTGGTGAGTATGACGCCCGCCGCCGCCACGCCCAGCAGTGTCCATGCGAGGGGCTTGTCGAGGACGTCGCCGACTTCATAGGCGGCCCGAAGGGAGAGCATTTCGCCCCAGAATCCGGCCAGGCCGGGCAGACCGAGGCTCGCGATCGCCGCGAAGGCGAACAGTGCCGCCAGCCAGGGCGTACGCGCATACAGTCCGCGGCCGATCACCGAGATCGAGGCGGTGCCGTAGCGGTCCTTGAGCGACCCGGCGTTGAAGAACAGCAGCCCGGTGATCAATCCGTGCGCGACCGAGCCGAAGACGGCAGCGACCAGGCCAATCTCGCTCATGGTCGCGATGCCGAGGACGACGAATCCCATGTGGCCGATGCTCGAGAACGCCACCATGCGCTTAAGGTCGTCCTGACCGAGGCAGACCAGCGCCGAATAGATGATGCCGACGACGCCGGCCACCGCCAGACAGGGCGCGATCCGCGAGGTGGGTTCGGGCAACATGTCGACGCACATACGCAGCAGGCCGTAGGTGCCGAGCTTGAGGAACACACCGGCAAGCAGGACCGAGCCGACGGTCGGCGCCTTGCTGTGGGCATCGGGCAGCCAGGTATGCAGCGGGACGAGCGGGGTCTTGACCGCGAAGCCGGCCGCGATCAGGGAGACGGCGAGGAGACCGGGGGAGCCGGCAAAACCGGAGGCCCTGACCTCATCGATCTGCAGCGAGTCGGCGTGGACTCCAACGAGGACGAAGCCGACCAGCATGAGCGCCGAGCCGAGCACGGTGAACAGCAGGAACCGTGTGGCGGCGTAGCGGCGGCCGGGCTCGTCCCTGGGGTCGCCCCACCAGGCGATGACGAACCACATCGGGATGAGGGCGAGCTCGAAGAACAGGAAGAACAGGAGGAGGTCGAGTGAGGCGAACACTCCGATCGAGGCGCTGCTGATGATCAGCACCAATGCCACCAGCGACGGTGAACCGACCTTGGTGTCGGGCACCGCCAGACAGGCCAGGAGCGCCAGGAGCGCGGTCATCAACGCCAGCGGCCAGGAGATCCCGTCCAGCCCCACGTGGAAATGGATCCGCAAGGCATCGATCCACGGCTGGTCGACCTCGGCCTTCCATCTCGAGTCGACGTCCCGTTCCTGCGTCCAGACGAATGCGAGGGAGGCGAGCGAAAGGCCCATGGCAACGGCGCCGATCCGGGCCGAGACGAGGGTCGAGAGCGCGCCGCGCCCGAGGAGCAGCAGGGTTGCTGCGAGCAGGGGTATGACGATGGCGGCGACGATGAGGTTCACGACCACACCACCGTGAATGCCGTCAGGAGCACGACGCCGACGGCCAGCGCCGAGGCATAGCGCTGCACATTTTTGGACTGGCCGAGATCGAGCAGCCGCGAGCCGAGCTCGGCGCCGTATGACGTGCTGCGCGAATAGGAATCGACACCGTCGCGGTCGATGTCGATGACGGCCCGGGCGGCACTGGTGAATGCGGCCGGGATCCACCGGTTATAGGCGGTGTCGATGCCGAGCTCGGCGCGCAACGGTCGCCATAACCGGTCGAGCGGCAAGCGGATGCGTCGCTCCCGGACCCACCAGACGATGCCGATGCCGGCCGCGGCTATGAGTGTCGTGATCAGCCCGACCCCGACATGGACGGGTTTGCCGATGCTGAGGGCCAGGGTCGCGAAAGCCAGGACGACGACCGGCAGCGTCATCGCGCGCGGAGCATCGTGCGCCTTCTGGGCGGGTCCGAAGAACACCGTGAACCACAGGCGGGCGGCATACGCGGCCGTCACGAGGGCTGTCAGGAGCGCGATGACGAGCACGAGCCACGCGATGCCCGCCGAGACCGGCGCGCCGCCCTCGGTGGCATGGTGCGCAGCGGCGATGATCTCGTCCTTGGTGAAGAACCCGGAGGTCGGTATGACGCCGGCGAGCGCCGCGAGGCCGACCGTGGTCGCGACGAAGGTTGCCGGCATCGACAGCCGGAGCCCGCCCATGGACGAGAGGGCGCTGGACCCGACGGCATGGATGAGGCATCCGGCGGCGAGGAAGAGCAGGGCCTTGAACGCGCCGTGCGAAAGGAGGTGGTCTATGCCGGCGTCCCGGTCGCCGACGGCGAGGGCAGCGAACATGTAGGCGAGCTGACTGACTGTCGACCAGGCGAGGATGCGCTTGACGTCGTCCCCGGTCAGGGCGAAAAGCGCCGCCATCAACATCGTGATGCAGGCGATCAGGGCGAGCAGTGTCATGACGAGCTCGGAGGCGGCGAGCAGCGGCAGGAGCCGGGCCACCAGGTAGACGCCGGCCGCGACCATGGTCGCGGCGTGGATCAGCGCGCTGATCGGTGTCGGGCCGGGCATCGCGTCCGGCAGCCACGTGTGCAGCGGGAACTGCGCCGACTTGCCGACGACCGCGAGCAGGAGGAGCAGGCCGATGCCGGTGGCGTGCTTGGGCTCGGCGGCGAGGACCTCGCTGATCCGGTAGGTGCCATAGGTCTGGCCGATCGCGAGGATGCCGATGAGCAGGCCGAGGTCGCCGAAACGGGTGACCAGGAAGGCTTTGACCGCGCCGGCGCGGGCGGGTTCCTTCTCCCACTCGTGGCTGATCAGGAGGTAGGAGCACAGGCCCATGACCTCCCAGCCGATGAGCAGCACGAACAAGTCGTCGGCCGCGACGACGGCGATCATGCCGAGCAGGAACAGGATCACGATCGAGGCGTATGAGCGGTAGCGAGGATCGTCGCCGAGGTAGGCGGTCGAATAGATCTGCACGAGCAGAGCGACTCCGGCCGCGAGCAGCAGCATCGAGGCGGCGAGCCCGTCGATGTGGGTGGCCAGCGAGACGCCGAGCAGGTCGCCGCCGTGGACCCAGACATGGGTGGTGCCGTGTTCGATCGCCAACAAACTTGAATAAGCGCCAGACGGACTGTCTTCCTTGATTTTTGTGCCTGTGCCGTCACCGAGATGCGGGATCGCCCAGATCGCGGTGAGGAGGGCGATCACGGCGGTGACGGCGACGTAGGGCCAGCGGCGGCTCATGCGTCCCCAGCCGGCGCGTCGACGTCGATCGTCCTGGTGGCGCGGAACAGCGCGAGCACGATCGCGAGGCCGAGGCCGATCTCGGCGGCCGCGAGCGCGATCGTGAACAGCGTGAGGACTTGTCCGGTATGGATCTTGTCCGCGAACCACGCGTCGAAGGCGACCAGGTTGAGGTTGGCGGCATTGAGCATGATCTCGACGCCAAGCAGCATGAGTACGGCATTGCGCCGCGCGAGGACGCCATACAGGCCGATGCCGAACAGCGCGGAGGACAGGATCAGCGGGTACAACAGCGGCATCAGTGGTCATCCCCTGACCGGGTGAGCACGATGGCGCCGACGAGGGCGGCGAGGAGCACGACGCTGAGGATCTCGAAGCCGAGAACCCAGTCGTTGAACAGCGCGTCGCCGATGGCCTTGGCGCTGCCGATCCGCCGGCCTTCGATCTGTTCGCCGGCGAAGCCCGCATACATCGTGGCCCCGAGGGCACCGGTTGTGGCGATGCCGACACCGGCAGCGAGGAGGCGGTTGCCGGTGTTCTGCGCTGATCCCGGACCGGTCGGGGCTCGCGTCAGCATGAGGGCGAAAAGCAGCAGGACCACGACGGAACCGATGTAGATGAGGACCTGGACCCAGGCGACGAATTCGGCAGTGAGCAGCAGGTAACAGCCGGCGACCGCACCGAGAGTGATCACGAGCCACAGCGCCGAGTGGACGAGCTGGTCGGTCGACACGACGAGCAGCGCCGACAAGACCGCCAGCGCCGAAAGGATGAGGAAGAGCAATTCGGCTACTGTCACAACCCGCTCCCCGGAGCGTCGTCGGGACGGATGAACAGCTTTTCGACAGCGATGACTTCCTTGGCGGGCTCGGCTGCCGCGTCGAGTGCCTGCGGCGGCGGCACGGTCCACATCCAGTCACGGAGGCGGTCCTTGTCGTGGGTCAGGTCGGTGATGTCGGTCTCGGCATACGCGAATTCGGGAGACCAGTGCAAGGCGTCAAACGGGCACACCTCGATGCAGATGCTGCAATACATGCAGAGCGAATAGTCGATGTCGAAGCAGTCGAGGACATTCTGGCTGCGTTCGCGCCCGCCTTCGGCCGCCGGGGGGATCGTCTCCTTGTGCGAGTCGATGTAGATGCACCACGCCGGGCACTCGCGCGCGCACAGCATGCACGACGTGCAGTTCTCCTCCTGGAGCGCGATGACTCCGCGGCTACGTGGCGGCAGCTCGGGCTCAACGTCGGGATAGTGCGCGGTGACGCTGCGGTGCGTCAGGTTGTGCCACGTGACCTTGAGTCCCTGAAACATCCCTTTTCCGAAGATACTCATGCGATCATCACGGCCACCACGGTTGTCAGAGCGAGTTGTGCGAGGGCAATCGGCACGAGGACCTTCCAGGCGAAGGCGTTGAGCTGGTCTTCGCGCAGCCGCGGGTATGCGACGCGCGCCCAGATGACCAGGAAGGCCACGGCGACGATCTTGAGGAGGGACCAGATCCAGCCGATCGAGTCCGACCATGGTCCAGCCCAGCCGCCGAGGAAGAGCACGGTCGTGAGTCCGGCGAGCAGGACGATGCCGGCGTACTCGGCGAGCAGGAACATCGCGAACCTCATGCCGCCGTATTCGGTGAGCGGGCCCATGACGAGCTCGGAGTCGGCCAGTGGCATGTCGAACGGCGGCCGCTGGAGCTCGGCCAGGCCGGCGGTGAAGAACACGAAGAGCCCCGGGAGTTGCCAGAGGATCCACCATGGCTGCCACGCCTCGGCGATGCCGGTGAGCGACAGGGTGCCGGCGGCCATGGCCACGCTGGCGGCCGACAACACGAACGGGAGCTCATAGCTCATCAACTGGGCGGCGACGCGCATACCGCCGAGCAGGCTGTACTTGTTGGCGCTGGCCCAGCCACCCATGAGGGTGCCGAGGACGCCGACACTCATCGCGGCGAGCACGAAAAACAGCCCGAGGTCGAGGTCCTGGCCCACGAGCCCTGGGCCGAGCGGGATCGCGATCATCGCGACCAGGTAGGGCACCAGCGCGACCGACGGCGCCAGTGCGAACACGCGGCGATCAGCCGCGGCCGGGATGATGTCTTCCTTCTGGATGAACTTCACGCCGTCGGCGACGAGCTGGGCCCAGCCGTGGAACCCGCCGGCATACATCGGGCCGACCCGGCTCTGCATGTGGGCCATGGCCTTGTGTTCCATCTGGCCGACCAGGAGCGGCAGCGTGAGGAAGGCCCCGGTCACCAGCAGGCAACGGAGAACGATTTCGAGGAAGTCAGTCATCGGACTCCCCGGCGTCAGGCGACGGGTTGGCGTCCGGACCCCACTCATCGGGCTCCGGAACGCCCGGCGGCTTGACCCGGCGACGGCTCGGCGAATGAGTCGACTCGGCATCGCTCTCACCGGGTTCCTTCGCCCCGGGCCAGGCCTTGACGACACGGGAAATGAGGACGAACTCCTTGCGCAGCGGGTGCCCCTCGAACTCCTCGGGCAGCAGCAGCGGCTCGACCTCAGTGCCGAAGTCGATCCCGAACATCTCGTGGGTTTCGCGTTCGTGCCACGCAGCCCCGGCGAACACATCGGTGATCGAGTCGATCTGCGCGGCGTCGCGGTCGACATACGTCGCCACCAACAGGTGGTCCAGCGGCTGGATGCGCACCAGGTGGGTCACGAGGCGGAAGCCCTCGGGATGCTCGTCGACGGCCGACAGCCAGTCGAAGAACGTGTAGCCCTCGTCGCGCAATGACCGTATGGCGTCGTGCCAGCCTGACGGTTCGACGACGCGGTGGCGCGGGCCGAAAGCATTGTCCTCGAGGGTCACGCTTCCACCGGTTTCTGGGAACCTCCGGGCTCGATCTTCGGACTGAGCAGCGAGGTGGCCGAACGGGGTTTCGGGGCATAGCGCTCGGCGAGGTTTTCGCCAGCGATCTTCTCCTGGAGCTTGACGATCCCGTGGAGCAGCGCTTCGGGCCGGGGCGGGCAACCGGGCACGTAGACGTCGACGGGAATGATCTGGTCGACGCCCTTGGTCACCGAGTAGGAGTCCCAGTAGGGCCCGCCGGAGTTGGCGCAGGAGCCGAAGCTGATGACGTACTTGGGTTCGGGCATCTGGTCATACAGGCGCTTGATGGCCGGGGCCATCTTGTCGGTCACCGTGCCGGACACGACCATGAGGTCGGCCTGTCGCGGGCCCGGAGCGAACGGGATGACGCCCAGCCGGATGAAGTCGTGGCGCGACATCGACGTCGCGATGAATTCGATGGCGCAGCACGCGAGGCCGAAGTTGAAGACCCACAGCGAATAGCGGCGGCCCCAGTTGAGGAGATAACGCGCGGGCTTGGGCGCGAGCGAGGATCCGGGGCCGAGCGTCGGCTGCCCGACGGTCGGCATGTGGAGGTCCACGGCGGTGCCGGCTACTTGGTCCACGAGAGCACCCCTTTGCGCCAGGCATACACGAGGCCGATCGCGATGAAGCCGATGAAGATGGCCATCTCGATCGCGGCCGCCCACCCGATTGCCGCGAAGACGACCGCCCACGGGAACAGGAAGACCGCGTCGACGGCGAAGACGACATACAGGAACGCGTAGACGTAGTAGCGCACATTGGTCTGGGCCCAGCCGCTGCCGACCGGATCGACGCCGGATTCGTAGGTCAGTGTCTTGGCGCGCGAAGGGACACTCGGACGCATGAACCGGTTGGCCGTGAGCATCGCGGTGGCGAGACCGATGCCGACCAGAGTGATGACGCCGACGGCGGCGTAATCGCTCAGGTATTCGCGCATGGATGCAGTCTAGGGAAGGAGCGCGGTCCGTTGGGGGACTCGGCTCATCTGTCTCAGTCCGGGCGGGTCAGGACGCACGCAGAATGGTCACGGCGAAATCGGAGTCGCCGGTGAACGGGCGCAGGTCCCAGGTGGCGAAGCGCTGGTCGACGACCAGGCCGGTCGACGCGATGTCGGCATCGAACCTGTCGATCGCATAGCCGCGGTCGAGACCGAAACCGAAACCGACGACGATCGGGCCATCCTTGGCCACGTGACGGCTGACGTTGCGCAGGACGGCAGCCTCCGTCCCTTTGGCGACGAAGTTCATGACGTTGCCCGCCACCACGACCGCATCGAATGGTTGCGGGTGGCCGAGGCCGGCGAGGTCGAGGGTGGCCAGGTCCGCGACCAGCCAGGCCGGCCCCGGATGGTCTTCGGCCGCCGCGGCGATGAGCTTGGGATCGACGTCGACCCCGACGACCTCATGACCGCGACGGAAGAGCTCACCGCCGACCCTGCCGGGCCCGCAACCGGCATCGAGTATGCGCGCCCCGGGTGCAACGATGGCGTCGATCATCCTGGCCTCGCCGGCGAGGTCTTCGCCATCACGGGCCATCTTGCGAAAGCGCTCGATGTACCACTGCGAGTGGCCTTCCTTGGTCTCGCTGAACCAGCGCGGAATGTCGCTCATGAGCCCATACTCCCTCATCGATCGCCAGCCGACACGGCCGCATGCTGATGCGCCCGAACGACGAAACCAGTAGGTTGAACCTCCCGGCGACACCATGAAAGCGAGCCCGATCGATGTCCGTGAAACGCCGAGGTGCTGTCCGGGAATGGCTGCTCATCGTCGCCATGACGCTCTGCTCCCACGTCCTCTTCATCGCAGGAGCGGCAATAGCCGTTGGACTCGCGTGGTACTTCGATTTGTGGCCGTTTTTGCTCATTGGCATCGCCGGCGTGATCGCCGTAGGCGCCGAATCGATCATGGATCGCCGAGCACCCGGATACACCCTGCGCCCCCAGGACGAGCCTGAGCTCACGTCGTTGATCCAGCGGGTTGCGGGGCTGCAGGGGTTCGACCACCGGCTGATCGTTCGCGTCGTCCCGGAGCCGGGAGCATCCCTGGGCTACGAGCGGGTCGAGGGACGGCTCGCATACGTCCTCGAACTCGGTTGGCCGATGCTCACCCTGATGAGTGAGCCTGAGCTCTCGGCCCTGATGTCGCATGAGCTCGCCCACATCGAACAACTGTCGGCGGTGCGGGGACGCCTAGGGGTGTCCTCGCGTAACAGGCTGGCCGAGGCCTGGGAGATTCCCGTCGTCACCGGCGCGCTTCTCAGCATGTCGCGCGACGAGACTGTAGACACCGAACACACCGCCGATCAGGTGTCCGCGGCCACCTTCGGGAGTGAGCACGTCGCATCGGCACTGATTCGCACTGCGGAGATCGATGGTGCCTTCGAGACGCTGGCCGAGGATTGGTGCGACGTGATGACGGACGTCGGCGAATATCCCGCAGACATCTATGAATGCGTCCGGCTAGCGCTTGACGACCCCGAGGTCCAGGCCTGGCTGGCGATGAATCACGAGCGGGAGCCACAATTCCCGGACCCGGGCGACACTCACCCCACCATCCGTCAGCGAATTTCAGACCTCGGCCTGGCCGACATTGCCGTCCGGGTGGCCGGCGACCCCGCCCACGTACGACAGGCCGCTCAGATTGAACAATGGTGCCTGGAGGAGACATTCGAGCTCGGGGAGACGGGCCTTCGACCCGGATCGATTCGAACGAGCCCCCTGGGACGCTTTGACTACGATCCGCACCAGGCTCTCGCCGATATCAGGGAGGCGACCAACCAGCGCGAGACTCCGCGGGCTCTGCATCTCGCCGCCGAGCGGATCACCGACGGAAGCTGGCGTCGGCTCGCAGCAGAGCTGGCGCCGGACTTGGAGGAAGCGCCCGCCGAGTTCCGGGGCGAGGCCGAGGAAGCCGTCATCATCAACTGCCTCGGCACGGCGCTCATTTCTCCCCTCGTCGCGGCCGGATGGACGCGCGCAAACCCATGGCTCAACCAGATACTCGAATCACCCGAGGGTGGGCGGGTCAACGTTTTCCAGGAGGTGGAGCTCGCCGTGGCCGAATCCAACGGTGAACGCGTCCACCGCCTCGTAGCGGCGGCACAACTCGGGATCGAGGTACGACGATGAGTACCCTTCGCATCGGCATTCTTTCGTTTCTGGTGGCCGTGTTGGCCTGCGGAATCGTCAGCCTTGTCATGGCAGGACAGCTGAATGACTTCCACGAACAGCGCGACTCAGCGGTGACCGAATCCAAGGGCACCATCGTCGAGGACGGCATCGGCGAGGGGTCCATTCGTGTTCGCTGGCAAGATGCCGCGGGGACGTCACGCACCACACAGTTCGGCATCTACGACACCGATCGCTATGTCAAGGGCGAGGCCTTCACGGTCCGCTTCGACGCCGCCCAGCCAGGGGATCGGGCGTTTCCGGCTGACCCGGAGGAGACAAGCCAGGAGGACGACCTCTACGCCGGCGCATCCCTCCCGTGGATTTTGGTGGTGGTGGTCGGTGCCAGGTGGATTGTCCGTGCAGCGCGCGGTGGGCTCTCGCGCCGAACGCCGGCCGCACCCGCTCGTATGAAGGTTGTCAGCGGGTTCAGGGCCACCGGTAGTCCTCTTTCCGGCCTCTTGCGCACCACGTGGGTATCCCTCGAGCGCGGGAAGTCCAAGGAGTTCCAGAGGGTCGGCTGGCATCCAGCACTCTCGACCATCAACGCAGTCG